>RHMC01000130.1 GCA_003719395.1 Streptomyces altiplanensis | reverse complement strand
GTTGGACTGGGTGGGGATGCCGGCGGCGAGGCTGTCGATCGGTGCTGATCCACCGCCGCCTGGGGGTGGAGGACGGTGTGCCGCCGCCCGTCGGTGTGGGGGCCGATTGCGGGGTGGGTGCGGAGAGGCCGCCGGAGGAGGAGCCGCCGCGGGTGTCGCCGGTGCCGGGCGTACTGCCGCCGGGTGACCGAGGAGGGGGAGGGAGAAGGCGTCGTGTTGCCGGGGGCGGGGTCGTCGAAGTCCGACAGCGTCGGCCGGGAGGGCGAGTTCGAGAAGGAAGGATTCTGCCCGGAGTCCGGGGCGCCGGGCGAGGAGTCCGGGGTGCTGCTTCCCGTGCCGGTGTCGGTGCTGGGCGGGCCTGCGAGGTCGGGGGCGCTGTAGGCCGCCGGGCCGTCGCCGTCGGCGGATATGCCACCGCCGATGTTCGTGTTGCCCGTGTTCGCGTTCGAAGGTGAGGTCGTCGACGAGTCCGAACTGGAGGAGTCGGAGGAGTCGGAGGAGTTGGAGGAGCCCGAGGTGCCGGACGAGTTCGACGAGTTGGATGAGCCGGAGGAGTTCGTCGCGCCTGATGCGTTGGACGCGCTTGAGTTCGCGGAGGTCGAGGAGTCCGAGCCGTCGGAGGAGGAACTGGCACTCCCCGGGCTGTCACTTCCCGAGCTGTCGCCGCCGTCACCGTCGTCACCACTGCCCGTGGTGGGATTGTTGCGGTTGTTGTAGGCGTCCATGCTGTTGTTGTAGCCACTGTCGATGCCGTCGCGGATGCCGCTGCCGGCCTTCTTGCCCAGGCCGTCGCGCAGGCCCTCGGCGAGGGTCTGGGGGGTCTGCTTGATGGCCTCCCAGCCGCCTTGGGCGCCCGCCTTGACCGTCTTGCCGAGGTCGAAGCCTTCCTGGGTGCCGAAGCCGACGTTGACGGACTGCGTGACCAGGTCGGTGACCATCGCCTGGACGGCGGAGACGGCCGGTTCCCTCATCGCCTCGATGATGGCTTCCATCAGCGCGTCTTTGAGCGCGTCGAGGATGCGTCGTACGGCGAGACGGGTGACCTGGGTGGCGGCCATGCCGGCGGCGGCGGACAGGCCGAAGGTGACGACCGAGGCGGCGGCCGCGGCGGCGATCTGGACGGCCAGCGCGATCAGCTGGACGATGACCGCGTACTTCGCGAACTCCACCAGATAGGCGGCGGCTTCGAAGGTGGTGGCGATGATGTAGGCGGCCTCGGCGGCGTTGGCGAGGTAACCGTCCGAGCCCCCGTCGGAGAACTTCTTGTAGTGGGCTCTGAACTTGTCGATCGACTCGCCCTCGTTGTGTGCGACCACCGTTCCCGCGCTGGTGTCCGCCCGCACCCGCAGCTTCTGGGCGTCGTCCCCGAACTTGCGCCACAACACGGCGGATTCCCGCAGCAGATCCTCGTTCGCCGTCGGCCAGTTGTAGCCGAGCATCTGCAGGACCCACTCGAGCTCGTCCGGCAACATCATCGCCACAGCGCGCCACACCCCCGGTCAGACAACCCGCCGCACAACACCCCCCAACGACAGGAGAATCACACGAAGTACAGCCGTGCCCAGAGCTTACTGACCATCACCGACATTGCTGAAGGCTGCTCCTGTCACAACCCCGCTGCGAATACGACCTTGTCCCATCAGCAGGCTCTGCTGCGTGCCGCAGTGGCGGCGCCTGGCCCCTTACGCGTCCGGCTGGTGCTGTCGGCGGTAGAGGGCGATGGCCTTGTCGGTGGGGTAGTTGGGGACGGTCGCGGTCTCACCGGTGTCTTTGGACATCACGATCTTGCCGCCACCGGGCGGGGAAGGCTGGGGACGGCCCGCCGTATCGGTGGTCGGGGGGAAGGTCGCGTACACCAGGTAGCCGATGTCGAATTCGTGGACGTGCAGGGGAGCAGGTGTGCCGTCCGGCAGTCTGGGCCGGGCGTAGCGGCTGCGGACGATTTCGAGAGCCTGCTCGGGGGTGGTGGGAGGGACTTGCCGGCCCGGGGCGGGGGTCTCCGAGGTCATGGGTGCCCTTGCCTGACTCGCGTTGCCTTACGTGGGACTCGCCGGCCCGGCAGACCTGGTGCCACTCGGCCTCCGAGGTGCTCCGTCGCCCGGCGGCGCAGGGCTGCGAGGCGGCGCAGTCGGCACGGCGCTTTCATGGGGTGGTTCACCCCGGCACTGCGTGTTGAGCGTTCCGACTGCCCCACAGCCGGGTACGGGCCCAGCCAGTCGCCAGTCGCTGTGCGGGCGACTCGGTCCGGGGCAGCGCTTTTCCCGCCCGAGCCCAGCACCCGCGTACAACCACCCTCACCGGTGCGACTTCAGAGCGTTCCCGCGGCAACCCTGCTCCAGGCAGACCAGGCAGACCAGGCAGACCAGGCAGACCAGGGAGCCCTGGCTCAGCCAGAGCAGGGCCCTGCGCGGACCGCTCACCGACGTCACGTCGGACCGCGTCGAAGCCGCTCACCTCGGCGCCGGACCGGAGTCGACCTTGGCCGTGAGGGCCACGTACTTCGCGTCCTCTTCGAGCTCGTGCTTCTCGTGCCGCACGCCCATCGCGGTGAACTTGACGCCCATGCCCGCGATCCGCTGCGCGAGGCTCGGCATCGATTCCTTCATGCCGTCGCGCAGACCTTCATAGACGACACCGAAGTACTCGCCCATCTCGTCGTCGCCCCACGGCGGCGTCTTGCCCGACTCCTTCTCGAGGCTGTTCAGCCCGTCGAAGAGGGCCTTCGCGGCCTTGGAGAAGTCCTGGCCCACCTCGAACATGTGGAAGCCCTCGTCCTTGAGGATCGACGCATCGGCCCTCATCCCGCCCAACGCCACAACTGCCCCCTGTACTCAGCCCGCCTGTCGCAGCGTCAGCCTAACGCCCGGGCCGCGCCCCTTCCAGGGGAACGCGTGAGGGGCGGCGCCCCACCGGGCACCGCCCCTCATCCGCACACGCGTACAGCCGCGGAGATCAGAACCTGGACGGCAGCCAGCCCGTCTGCACCATCTGTCCGCTGCGCCGGCGCGTGTGGAAGTACCCACGGCCCGGCGGCAGCTGGGACGGCGTGATGTTGCCGAGCAGCGCGCCCTCCGACCGGTCGCCGGACAGCACCAGACCCTGCGCCCCGAGCTCCCGCAGACGCTGCATCACCGGCTCGTACAGCGACCGGCTCGCGCCGCCCGACGAGCGCGCGATGATGACGTGCAGGCCCACGTCACGGGCGTACGGCAGGTACTCCACCAACGGCGAAAGCGGGTTCATGCCGGTCGCGACCAGGTCGTAGTCGTCGACGATGACGTACGCGTCCGGGCTGTTGTACCAGCTGCGGTTCCTCAGCTGCTCCGGCGTGACGTCCGGCCCCGGCATGCGGCGGCTGAGCGACCCGGCGAGCCCCTCCAGCGTCTCCGTCAGCGCCGGCGCCGACGCGCAGTAGCGCGACAGGTGCGTCTCCGGTACGGCCTCCAGGTGCGCACGCCGGTAGTCACCCATGACGATCTTCGCCTGCTCCGGCGTGTAGCGCTCCGTGATCTGCTTGATGAGCAGCCGCAGCACCGCCGACTTACCGGACTCGCTCTCACCGAACACGATGAAGTGCGGGTCCGTCTCGAAGTCGATGAACACCGGCGCGAGCGCCGACTCGTCGATACCGAAGGCGACACCGCGCTCCGGGTGCTCGAACCCCTTCGGCAGCCGGTCCGCCTCCAGGATCCTCGGCAGCAGCCGCACGGCCGGGGCCGGGCTGCCCTGCCAGTTCTCGTTGATGCCCCGGATGAGCACGGCCGTGGCCTCCGCCAGGTCCTCCGTCTCCGAAGAGCCGTCGACCCGCGGCAGCGCCGTCATGAAGTGCAGCTTGTCCGTGCTCAGACCCCGGCCCGGCACCGAGGCGGGCACGTTCTGCGCCACCTTGCGGTCGATCTCCGACTCGGTCGGGTCACCGAGCCGCAGCTCGATGCGGTTCTGCAGCATGTCCTTGAGGGCGGGCCGCACCTCGGTGTACCGGCTCGCCGTCAGGATCACGTGCACACCGAAACCGAGACCGCGCATCGCCATGTCGGTGATGGACGCCTCGAGCATCTCGTAGTCCGTCTTGAACGTCGCCCAGCCGTCGATGACGAGGAAGACGTCGCCCCACGGCTGGTCGGGCAGCAGTCCTGCCGCCCGGCGCTGCCGGTACGTCTGGATCGAGTCGATGTTGTTCGCGCGGAAGTACTCCTCGCGCGCGTTGAGGATGCCCTCGACCTCGCTGACCGTACGGCGGACCTTCTCGCCGTCGAGCCGGTTCGCGACCCCGCCGACGTGCGCCAGGTCCTCCATCGCGATCAGACCGCCACCGCCGAAGTCCAGGCAGTAGAACTGCACTTCGCTCGGGGTGTGGGTGAACGCGAACGACGCGATGAGCGTACGCAGCAGAGTCGACTTGCCGGACTGCGGACCACCCACGAACAGACCGTGACCGGCCCCGCCCGCGAAGTCCCGGTACAGCACGTCGCGCCGCTGCTCGAACGGCTTGTCCACCAGGCCGACCGGCACGTTGAGCCGGCCGAGCGCGGTGTACTCCGGCGCGGTCAGACCGCGCTCCGGCGTGACGGCCAGCGCGGGCAGCAGCTGCTCCAGCGAAGGTGCTTCCTCCAGCGGCGGCAGCCACACCTGGTGGGCGGGCGGCCCCTGGTTCTCCATCTTGGAGACGATGACGTCCAGGACGGTGTCGGCAAGGGCGTCGTCCACCCGGTCGTCGGCCTCCGGCTCCTCGACGAGGGGCTGCGGAGGCAGCGCCACGTGCTGCGCCGTGAACAGCGTGGGCCTCAGCTGCGTGGAGCGGTGCACCCGCGACGGACCCTCGCCGTGGTACGCGCCCGACACGTACGCCGCCTTGAAGCGGACCATGGTGTCGGTGTCGTACCGCAGGTAGCCGGAACCGGGAATGGACGGCAGGTGGTACGCGTCCGGGACGCCGATCGCCGTACGCGACTCGGCGGCGGAGAACGTACGCAGACCGATCCGGTACGACAGGTACGTGTCCAGACCGCGCAGCTTGCCCTCCTCCAGACGCTGCGAGGCGAGCAGCAGGTGCACACCCAGTGAACGGCCGATGCGGCCGATCTGGATGAACATGTCGATGAAGTCGGGCTTCGCCGTCAGCAGTTCGGAGAACTCGTCCAGCACGATCACCAGAGAGGCCAGCGGCTCGAGTGCGGCACCGGCCGCCCGCGCCTTCTCGTAGTCGTGGATGTTGGCGTAGTTGCCCGCCGTACGCAGCAGTTCCTGGCGGCGCTGCATCTCACCCATGATCGAGTCGCGCATGCGGTCGACGAGCGTGAGGTCGTCCGCGAGGTTGGTGATGACGGCCGCGGTGTGCGGCATGTCCACCATGCCGGCGAAGGTCGCACCGCCCTTGAAGTCCGCGAGGATGAAGTTCAGCGTCTCCGAGGAGTGCGTCACCGCGAGACCGAGTACGAGCGTGCGCAGTACCTCGGACTTGCCGGAGCCGGTCGCTCCGACACACAGGCCGTGCGGGCCCATGCCCTCCTGCGAGGCCTCCTTGAGGTCGAGCATGACCGGCTCGCCGTTCTCACCGACACCGATCGGCACGCGCAGCCGCTCGTGCAGCGTGCGCGGACGCCAGGTGCGCGAGACGTCGACCGAACCGGCGTCGCCGATGCCCATGAGGTCCGTGAAGTCGAGGTTGGACAGCAGAGGCTCGCCCTCTTCCGCCGTACCGACCCGGAAGGCGGCGAGCTGCCGCGCCAGCGACTCGGCCTGCGCCAGACTCAGCACGTCCGGCTTGCCGCTGTACGCCGAGTCGTGACCGACGTACAGCTGGAGCTTGTTCGGCTTCAGATACGCCGTCAGGTTGCCCCGCAGCTCGTCCTCCAGCTCCCCGGGGGCGACCTCCAGGAACGTGACGCCCTGAAGCCCTTCCGCGCCGGCGAGACCGGAGTCCGGCGGTACGGTGCCGCCGTCGAGCACCACGATCAGGTGCGGCTGGTCGTAGACGGGGTTCGCGTCACGGTTCCAGCGCGGCCGGTCGGCCAGCTGGTCCTCCAGTGCCTCCTCCAGCTCACCGAGGTCGTCGAAGAGCAGCCGGGCCGAGCCCGCGCCGTCCTTCGCCTTCGGGTGCTGGCTGTGCGGCAGCCACTTGATCCAGTCCCAGTCCGCGGCGGCGGACGGGTGCGCGACCACGGCGACCATCAGGTCTTCGGGGGAGTGCAGCGTGGCCAGCTGGGCGATGGCCGCGCGGGCGTTGCCGTAGACGGTGTCGCTGTCCCCGGCGAGCGCCACGTGGTAGAAGGCGCGCAGCGAGACGGAGACGGGCAGGTCGGCCAGGCTGCCGTGCGCGTCGAGGAAGGCCTTCATGGCCGCTGCGGTCAGCGGCTCCAGCTCCTCCTTGGGCGCGGTCTCCGGCGCGACCAGCGGAGTGCTCAGCTGCTGGGTGCCGAGCCCCATGCGTACGGAAGCGAAGTCGGCGTCGGCCGGACGCCGTTCCCACAGCCGCTTGCCGTCCGCGGCCAGTGCCCACAGCTGGTCCGGGTCCGGGTGCTGGAAGAGCTGGGTGCGCCGCTGCAGGTCCGCGGTCTTGTGCACGTCCTTGCGGACCTGTTCCAGATAGCGGAAGTAGTCGCGCCGGTCCTGGGCCATCCCCGCGCCACCGCCCTGCCGGGACTTGGCGAACTGGGCTATGGCCATGGCGAGGGTCGAGGCGAGCATCAGCCCGCCCACCACCCGCATGTAGGAAGGCAGGTTCGGCATGAAGAAGAAGCCGACGGAACCCAGCATGCCCATCATCGGCAGCAGGGTCATCAGCACACCGTCGTCGCCCTCCCGCGGAATCTCGGGCGGCGTCTCCAGCTTCACCTCGCCGTCCGGGACAGCAGGCGGCTGGATCCGCGGCTGCCGTTTGATGATGACGACGCTCACCGATGCACTCATCCTTCGCGATTGCTGTGTCTCTCCGGGTACAACGCCCGGACCCCCGGCCCGAAGAGCGGGCACGCACAGCCGCTGATCCTACTGTCACGCATGAGACCGCCGGGAGGCAGGAGCGTGGAGGTGCCGGGGAATCCGAGGAGGAATGAGGGAGGCGGCAACTACGCCCCCCGCAGTGGACGATAGGGTTGCGCTCCGCGTCGTACGAGCGACGTAAAAAGCCTTGTCTAGCAGGGGGAACTACCAGGTGAGCACGGGCACATCGACAGGTTTCTGCCGGGTCACCGTCGCAGCGCCGGACAGCCGTATCGATGTGGCGCTGCCGGAGGACCTGCCGATCCAGGACATCTATCCGGAGATCGTCAGACTCTCCGGAATGTCCCAGACGGACGGCAGCCTCGCCGGCTACCACCTCGTACGCCGCGACGGTCATGTACTGGACGCGAGCCGTTCATTGCTCGAGCACAGAGTCAGGGACGGCGAGGTGCTGCTGCTGCGCACGTTCGCCGACTCGCTGCCGCCGGCGGTCCATGACGACGTGGTCGACGCGGTCGCCTCCGCCGTCAAGCAGGACCTCCGCAGCTGGAACGACAACCTGATGCGAGTCGCCGGCCTCGTCTCCGGCGTACTGCTGCTGGCGATGCTCGGCTTCGTGTTCTGGTTCGCGGACCCGCTCCGGCACGACATGCACGGCCTCCAGGGCATCGTCGCCGGTGTGGTCGCGCTGGTACTGACGGCACTCGCGGGCGTACGCGGCCGGGTGTACGACGATCGGGCCTCGGCCGTCGCGCTGGGCATCGCCGCACTGCCGCACGCGCTCATCGCGGGCTCCGGCGTCCTTCCGCAGGACGCGGGCGAAGGCCCGGGCAGGCTGCAGTTCCTGGTCGGCTGCGTCGCCGTACTGATCTTCTCCGTCGTACTGATCATGCTGCTGCCCCAGGGAGACGCCCCGTTCGTCGCCGCCGCGCTGGCCGCCGCGATCGGCACCCTCGCCGCCTTCGGCGGAGTGCTCACCGAGGCGCAGCCCCGGCGCGATCGCGGCCGTCACCTCGGTCGTCGCACTGGCGGTCGTCGGCTTCCTGCCGGGCTGGTCGGCCCGCTTCGCCAAGCTCCCGATCGGTTTCCGCAACCCCGAAGACCTGGCCCGCGCCCGTCGCGAAGGCCAGGAGGGCAGCCTCGAAGCCGTCGACGTCCAGCGCATCGCCGCCCAGACCAGCCGCGGCCACGAACTGCTGCTCGGCCGCGTCGGCGGCTGCGCCGTCGTCATCCTCGGCGCGGGCGGCGCCGTACTCGGCTTCAGTGACAGCGGCTGGGCCCAGCTGATGGCCCTGGTCACCGCGCTGGCCGCGATGCTGCGGGCACGCCTGTTCCGCTACACCGCCCAGGTCACCTGCCTGCTGGTGGCCGGCGTCCTCACGACCGGTCTCCTGATCCTCGGCCTCGCGATCTCACCGCCGCTGGAGATCATCAAGGACCTGGCCCTGGGCAACTCCGCGGGCATCGACGTACGGACCCTGTGGCTCGGCGCCTCGGTCGCGGCCGGCGCGCTGCTCCTGATCGCGATCGGCCTGATCGTGCCGAAGAAGGGCCTCACGCCCTTCTGGGGCCGCATGCTGGATCTCGCGGACTCGCTGGTGCTGCTCTCCCTGATTCCGATCTGCCTCGCGGTCCTCGACGTGTACGCCAAGGTCCGCGGCGGCGTCTGACCCCGGAGGCATGCCGTCAGGGGCACTCGCATCTGCTGCTAAGCTGCGTGGAGGCCGTTTGTGTATGCGCCCCCGTATCCCCGGAGGCTGCGCCCAGCGGATCCCCGCCTCCCGAGTAACGGAAGCTCCCCAGAGAATTCGACCTGGGGCACTCGGTGGCACTACGAAGACCAAGAGGAGTACGCGTGCCGCTCGACGCCGCTACGAAGAAGCAGATCATGACCGAGTTCGCTCAGAAGGAAGGCGACACCGGCTCCCCCGAGGTCCAGGTCGCCATGCTTTCGCGCCGCATCTCGGACCTGACCGAGCACCTCAAGACGCACAAGCACGACCACCACTCCCGTCGTGGTCTGCTGATCCTGGTCGGCCAGCGCCGCCGCCTGCTGCAGTACCTGGCCAAGAAGGACATCCAGCGTTTCCGTGCCCTGGTCGACCGCCTCGGCATCCGCCGTGGCGCGGCCGGCGGCGCCAAGTAAGCCGGACGTCGTGAAGGGAGCGGTACCCCACTTCTAGGGGACCGCTCCCTTTGCTGTACGTGCAAGACCTGCCGGACGCTCAGTAGTCTGGTCGTACAACAGAAGACAGAACGAGCGAGAAGCGGCTTCCCCGCCGCCGGTCCTCGGTAGTGGCCCCCGGAGCACATCGACACCGGGGTCTTCGATCGAAGACCGGCCCGCAGCCGGAAGCGCTTCTCCGCCACCGTCCCCGTGCCACACGGGCGCAGGGGACGAAAGACGAAAAGTATCGGAGATAACGCTAGTGGAGAACGAGACCCACTACGCCGAGGCCGTCATTGACAACGGTTCCTTCGGCACCCGCACCATCCGCTTCGAGACGGGCCGCCTGGCCAAGCAGGCCGCCGGCTCCGCCGTGGCGTACCTGGACGACGACACCATGGTGATGTCGGCCACCACCGCCTCCAAGAAGCCCAAGGACCAGCTCGACTTCTTCCCCCTCACGGTGGACGTCGAGGAGCGGATGTACGCAGCCGGCAAGATCCCCGGCTCCTTCTTCCGTCGTGAGGGCCGGCCCTCCGAGGACGCGATCCTCACCTGCCGCCTGATCGACCGCCCGCTGCGCCCCTCCTTCAAGAAGGGCCTGCGCAACGAGATCCAGATCGTCGAGACGATCATGGCGCTCAACCCCGACCACCTGTACGACGTGGTCGCGATCAACGCCGCCTCCTGCTCCACCATCCTGGCGGGCCTGCCCTTCTCCGGCCCGATCGGCGCCACCCGCGTCGCCCTGATCAAGGGCCAGTGGGTCGCCTTCCCGACGCACACCGAGCTCGAGGACGCCGTCTTCGACATGGTCGTCGCGGGCGCGTCCTGGAGGACGGCGACGTCGCGATCATGATGGTCGAGGCCGAGGCCACCGAGAAGACGATCCAGCTCGTCAAGGACGGCGCCGACGCTCCGACCGAGGAGATCGTCGCCGCCGGTCTCGAGGCCGCGAAGCCGTTCATCAAGGTCCTCTGCAAGGCCCAGTCGGACCTCGCCGCCAAGGCCGCCAAGCCCACCGGCGAGTTCCCGGTCTTCCTCGACTACCAGGACGACGTGCTGGAGGCGCTGACCGCCGCCGTCAAGTCCGAGCTCACGCAGGCGCTCACCATCGCCGGCAAGCAGGAGCGCGAGGCCGAGCTCGACCGCATCAAGGAGATCGCCGCCGAGAAGCTGCTCCCGCAGTTCGAGGGCCGCGAGAAGGAGATCTCCGGTGCGTACCGCGCGCTGACCAAGCACCTGGTCCGCGAGCGCGTCATCAAGGACAAGGTCCGCATCGACGGCCGCGGCGTCACGGACATCCGTACGCTCGCCGCCGAGGTCGAGGCCATCCCGCGCGTGCACGGCTCGGCGCTGTTCGAGCGTGGCGAGACCCAGATCCTGGGCGTCACCACCCTCAACATGCTCCGCATGGAGCAGCAGCTGGACACCCTCTCCCCGGTGACCCGCAAGCGCTACATGCACAACTACAACTTCCCGCCGTACTCCGTCGGTGAGACCGGCCGCGTGGGCTCGCCCAAGCGCCGCGAGATCGGCCACGGCGCACTCGCCGAGCGCGCCATCGTGCCGGTGCTGCCGACGCGCGAGGAGTTCCCGTACGCGATCCGCCAGGTGTCCGAGGCCCTCGGCTCCAACGGTTCGACGTCCATGGGCTCGGTCTGCGCCTCCACCATGTCGCTGCTGAACGCCGGTGTGCCGCTCAAGGCCCCCGTCGCCGGCATCGCCATGGGTCTGATCTCGCAGGAGATCGACGGCAAGACGCACTACGTCGCCCTCACCGACATCCTCGGCGCCGAGGACGCGTTCGGCGACATGGACTTCAAGGTCGCCGGTACGAAGGAATTCGTCACCGCCCTCCAGCTCGACACCAAGCTGGACGGCATCCCGGCCTCCGTCCTGGCCGCGGCCCTCAAGCAGGCCCGCGACGCGCGCCTCCACATCCTCGACGTGATGATGGAAGCGATCGACACGCCGGACGAGATGTCCCCCAACGCCCCGCGGATCATCACCGTCAAGATCCCCGTGGACAAGATCGGTGAGGTCATCGGCCCCAAGGGCAAGATGATCAACCAGATCCAGGAGGACACCGGCGCGGACATCACGATCGAGGACGACGGCACCATCTACATCGGTGCCCAGGTCGGCTCGCAGGCCGAGGCGGCCCGCGCGACGATCAACGCGATCGCGAACCCGACCATGCCGGAGGTCGGCGAGCGCTACCTGGGTACGGTCGTCAAGACCACCACCTTCGGTGCCTTCGTCTCCCTGATGCCCGGCAAGGACGGTCTGCTGCACATCTCGCAGATCCGCAAGCTCGCCGGTGGCAAGCGCGTGGAGAACGTCGAGGACGTCCTCGGCGTGGGCCAGAAGGTCCAGGTCGAGATCGCCGAGATCGACTCCCGCGGCAAGCTCTCCCTCGTCCCCGTGGTCGAGGGCGAAGAGGGCACCGACGCCGACCAGAAGGCCGACGCCGACCAGTGACATCCCGTAGTTCCGTGACGACGCCCGCACCTCTTCGGAGGGGCGGGCCGTCGCCCGTACCCAAACACTGCTCAAGGGCAAGGACGGCATCGGCACCGTCCGCAGGACCACCCTCCCCGGCGGCCTGCGCATCGTCACCGAGACCCTGCCCTCCGTCCGCTCCGCCACCTTCGGCATCTGGGCGCACGTCGGCTCGCGCGACGAGACGCCCTCGCTGAACGGTGCGACCCACTACCTGGAGCACCTCCTCTTCAAGGGCACCGGGAAGCGCAGTGCCCTCGACATCTCCTCCGCCATCGACGCGGTCGGCGGCGAGATGAACGCCTTCACCGCGAAGGAGTACACGTGCTACTACGCACGCGTACTGGACACCGACCTCCCCCTCGCCATCGACATCGTCTGCGACATGCTGACGGGCTCCCTCATCGAGGCCGAGGACGTCGACGCCGAGCGCGGCGTCATCCTCGAAGAGATCGCGATGACCGAGGACGACCCGGGCGACGTCGTCCACGACCTGTTCGCCAAGACGATGTTCGGCGACACCCCGCTGGGCCGCCCGGTCCTCGGCACCGTCGACACCGTCGAGGCGCTGTCCGCGGACCGTATCCGCCGCTTCTACAAGAAGCACTACGACCCGACGCACCTCGTCGTCGCGGCCGCGGGCAACGTGGACCATGCCACGGTCGTACGCCAGGTCCGCAAGGCCTTCGAACGAGCCGGCGCCCTGTCCCGCACGGACGCGGTCCCGCTCGCCCCGCGCGACGGCTCCCGCGTCATCCGCACGGCGGGCCGCGTCGAGCACCTGAACCGCAAGACCGAGCAGGCGCACGTCGTCCTCGGCATGCCGGGGCTGGCCCGCACCGACGAGCGCCGCTGGGCGCTCGGCGTGCTGAACACGGCTCTCGGCGGCGGAATGTCGTCACGCCTCTTCCAGGAGGTACGGGAGAAGCGCGGTCTGGCCTACAGCGTGTACTCGTACACGTCGAGCTTCGCCGACTGCGGACTCTTCGGCGTCTACGCCGGCTGCCGGCCCGCCCAGGTCCACGACGTACTCCAGATCTGCCGCGACGAGCTCGAGAAGGTCGCCGCCGACGGTCTGCCCGACGAGGAGATCGCCCGCGCCGTCGGCCAGCTCTCCGGCTCCACGGTTCTCGGCCTGGAGGACACCGGCGCGCTCATGAACCGCATCGGCAAGAGCGAGCTGGCCTGGGGAGACCACATCTCCGTCGACGACATGCTCGCCAAGATGGCGGCAGTCACCCCCGACGAGGTACGGGCCGTGGCCGCCGACGTCCTGGGTCACCGGCCCTCGCTGTCGGTCATCGGCCCGCTGAAGGACAAGCAGGCCGACCGCCTGCACGCATCAGTCGCCTAGAGCCCTCCAGAAAGAAGCAAGCATGAGCAAGCTGCGCGTGGCCGTTCTCGGTGCCAAGGGCCGTATCGGCTCCGAGGCCGTACGGGCCGTCGAGGCCGCGGACGACATGGAACTGGTGGCGGCGCTGGGCCGGGGCGACAAGCTCGAAGCCCTCGCCGAAGCCGGCGCCCAGGTCGTCGTCGAGCTGACCACCCCCGCATCGGTGATGGGCAACCTCGACTTCTGCGTACGCCACGGCATGCACGCCGTCGTCGGCACCACCGGCTGGACCGACGAACGCCTCGCGCAGCTGCGCTCCTGGCTCGACGCCTCCCCGGAGACGGGCGTGCTCATCGCGCCCAACTTCTCCATCGGCGCCGTCCTCACCATGAAGTTCGCCCAGCAGGCGGCCCCGTACTTCGAATCCGTCGAGGTCGTCGAGTTGCACCACCCGAACAAGGCCGACGCCCCCTCGGGCACCGCCACGCGCACCGCCCAGCTCATCGCGGCGGCGCGCGCCGAGGCCGGCAGTGCCCCCCCAGCCCGACGCCACGACCACGGCGCTCGACGGCGCCCGGGGCGCGAACGTGGACGGCGTACCCGTGCACGCCATCCGCCTCCGCGGCCTCCTCGCCCACCAGGAAGTCCTCCTGGGCGGCGAGGGCGAGACCCTGACGATCCGCCACGACTCCCTCCACCACAGCAGCTTCATGCCGGGCATCCTGCTCGGCGCGCGCCGCGTGGTGACCACTCCGGGCCTCACCTTCGGCCTGGAAAACTTCCTCGACCTGAACTGACGGCAGAACAACAGCCATGCGCGCAAAGATCACGTACTTCGTCCTCGCCGCCGTCCTGGTCGTCTACTTCGTCCTGGCCGGCAGCCGCGGATACTTCCTCGTCCGGGAAGGCACCACCCTCACCGTCGCCTTCGGCGTCGCGGTGCTGATTCTCCCGGCCATCGGCCTCTGGTTCCTCTGGCACACCACCCAGTTCGCCCGCAAGGCGGACGTGCTCTCCGCGAAGCTGGAGGCCGAGGGCGGCCTGCCCGTCGACGAGCTGGTACGTACGCCCGGCGGCCGCATCGACCGCGACTCCGCCGACGAGGTCTTCGCCCGGCGCCGCGCGGAGACCGAGGACGCCCCGGACGACTGGCGCTCCTGGTTCCGCCTGGCGATCGCCTATCACGACGCGCGGGACACCCCGCGCGCCCGCAAGGCGATGCAGAAAGCGATCGCCCTCCACGAAGGCGAAGCGGCCTGAACGAAGCGGCATGGGAAAGGGGGCGTCCGTCCGGACGCCCCCTTTCCCATGCCCTGCCGCATCACATGGACGACACGGGCCGGTACTCGTCGCCCCAGGCCTCGACCGTGTCGGCGCCCGGTCGAAGGCCTCCACCCGGAACAGGAAGTGACGCGTTGTGATCGGTGAGCAGCTGCAGCTGCTCACCACCCTGCTGCACGAGTACGAGCGCCTGACCCTGCACCGTGCGCGGCAGCCCGAGCCACCGCACCGGCTGCTGGACCGTGCGCACGGCCGTCGCCCGGTCCCACGGCACCGTGGTCGTCACCAGGAAGCGCACACGCCGCAGGCCGTGCCGGCTGACCCAGGCACCCACACGCAGCAGCCGAAGGGCGCAGGCGATCAGCACCACGGCAAGGCCCAGACAGACGCAGGCTTCCGGCACCGCACCGGTGAAAGCGATGATCATGGCCGCCAGCAGGATGAACGACGCCAGCAGCAGCAACAGGGCA
Source organism: Streptomyces altiplanensis (assembly GCA_003719395.1). Classification (GTDB taxonomy): domain Bacteria; phylum Actinomycetota; class Actinomycetes; order Streptomycetales; family Streptomycetaceae; genus Streptomyces; species Streptomyces altiplanensis. Next base: position 4,545 of record RHMC01000130.1, on the reverse strand, counting down.
GCCGCCCCCACGCGCCACGGTCCGGGGCGGTAGGGGCGGCGCCATTGATCGTGGTCGTCGAAGGGCAGTGCGACATCGTCGGAAGTCTCACCGGGCGCTTCGAAAGCACGGTCGGCCGTCAGGAAAGGCAGGGGCACGACTGATCCTCACTCACCAGCACGCTCGATTGGGCTGTGCCCGGTGAGGCTACCGAGGAGGTCTTCGCCGGGCTACCTCAGGGGGGCCGGACGAGTCAGCGCCCATCAGCGGCTTCGGACTTCTGTGTCGCGGCCGGAGCCTGCGCGGGATCGAGCGCGGGAACGCCGAAGAGCAGCGATCCCACCAGTCCGGCGACGACGGTGAGACCGATGAGCGTGCGTCCCACGACCTGGGACACGCTCGGACGCTCGGGGGGCGGAGGGGTGACGTTACTGCGGAATCGGTCCGCCTCGGCAACGAATGCGAAGGGGACGGACTCTCGCCGGCGCAACATGAGGCGCTCACTCCTTTGGATTTTTGATCTGGTACCAGGGCTACTACAGGGACAGACGTACAAAGCTGCCGCTTGGTGCCCGATTTCCCCGAATCGGCCGAACAATGTCCCCCGGGTGCCGCCGGGGGGAGCAGGCCCCGGCCCGTAGAGTGTGGGGCGCCCCAGAGACGTACATGGAAGGACCGCCGGTGCCCCCCACCCCCCATGAGACCGCCAAACCCGACTTCCGGAGTGACGTCACGGTCGACCTGGTCAAGCACACCGCCAGTGACTCCGACGTGCTGTGGGCCGCGCGTGTCTCGACCGCCGGCGAGCAGTCCCTGGAGGAGCTCAGCAAGGATCCCGAGCGCTCCAAGGGCCTCATCAATTACTTGATGCGGGACCGCCACGGCAGCCCCTTCGAGCACAATTCGATGACCTTCTTCATCAGCGCCCCGATCTTCGTCTTCCGCGAGTTCATGCGTCACCGCGTCGGCTGGTCGTACAACGAGGAATCCGGTCGCTACAGGGAGCTGGAACCGGTCTTCTACGTCCCCGGCGAGTCCCGCAAGCTGGTCCAGCAGGGCCGTCCCGGCAAGTACGAGTTCGTCGAGGGCACTCAGGAGCAGCAGGAGCTCACCACCCGCGCCATGGAGGGCTCCTACCGCCAGGCGTACGAGGCCTACCAGGAGATGCTCGCCGCCGGAGTCGCCCGTGAGGTCGCCCGCGCGGTGCTCCCCGTCGGTCTGTACTCCTCGATGTACGCCACGTGCAACGCCCGCTCGCTGATGCACTTCCTCGGCCTGCGCACCCAGCACGAGCTCGCGAAGGTTCCTTCCTTCCCGCAGCGCGAGATCGAGATGGTGGGAGAGCAGATGGAGGCCCACTGGGCCAGGCTCATGCCCCTCACCTATGCGGCCTTCAACAACAACGGACGGGTCGCGCCGTAGGGTGCACACCGGCCCGGACACAAGCATACGGATCCACCGTCCGAAGTGTCCGTATTGCCGCAGTTCGAGAATTTCATCTAGGCTGATCAAACGGACCCGGCACTGCTTGAACCCCCGAGCAGGCAGTGCCGGGTTCCCTCTCTTCTCGCATGTCTCACCTCCCCCGAGGGGACACCACGCGTTGAGCAGCGAGTAGCGTGTTACCCATGGCTCCGATCTCCACTTCGCAGACCCCCTTCGGGCGGGTCCTCACCGCCATGGTCACGCCCTTCACGGCGGACGGCGCACTCGACCTCGACGGCGCCCAGCGCCTTGCCGCCCACCTCGTGGACGCCGGCAACGACGGGCTGATCGTCAACGGCACCACCGGCGAGTCCCCGACCACCAGCGACGCGGAGAAAAACGACCTCGTACGGGCGGTACTGGAAGCCGTAGGAGACCGGGCCCACGTCGTCGCCGGAGTCGGCACGAACGACACCTGCCACAGCCTCGAGCTCGCCCGCGCCGCCGAGCAGACCGGCGCCCACGGCCTCCTCGCTGTGACGCCGTACTACAACAAGCCCCCGCAGGAGGGCCTGCTCAGGCACTTCACGGCCATCGCCGACGCCACCGGGCTCCCCGTGATGCTCTACGACATCCCGGGCCGCAGCGGTGTCCCGATCAACACCGAGACGCTCGTCCGCCTCGCCGAGCACCCGCGGATCGTCGCCAACAAGGACGCCAAGGGCGACCTCGGCCGCGCCAGCTGGGCCATCGCCCAGAGCGGCCTCGCCTGGTACTCCGGCGACGACATGCTGAACCTGCCCCTCCTCTCCGTCGGAGCGGTCGGCTTCGTCTCGGTCGTCGGCCACGTGGTCACGCCTGAGCTGCGCGCCCTCCTCGAGGCCCACCTCGCCGGCGACGTCCGCAAGGCGACCGAGATCCACCAGCGGCTGCTCCCGGTCTACACCGGCATGTTCCGCACCCAGGGCGTCATCACCACCAAGGCCGCCCTCGCCCTCCAGGGCCTGCCCTCAGGCCCGCTGCGCCTTCCCATGGTGGAGCTCACGCCGGACGAAGAGACGCAGCTCAAGCGGGACCTGGCAGCAGGCGGCGTACAGCTCTCGCTCTAGCCACAGACTTCACAACTGAACAAGCAGGAACCCCACAAACAACAGCAAGTGCACGAATGTCATGCGCGCCACGTGCCTCAGCGGTACGTGGCGTGTGTGGTGAGGAGAGTCTTTTGAGTCATCCGCATCCTGAACTCGGTACGCCTCCCAGGCTTCCGAAGGGCGGCCTGCGCGTCACCCCGCTCGGTGGTCTCGGCGAGATCGGCCGCAACATGACGGTCTTCGAGTACGGCGGCCGCCTGCTCGTCGTCGACTGCGGTGTGCTCTTCCCCGAGGAGGAGCAGCCCGGCATCGACCTGATCCTGCCGGACTTCACGTCCATCAAGGACCGTCTCGACGACATCGAGGGCATCGTGCTCACGCACGGCCACGAGGACCACATCGGTGGCGTCCCCTTCCTGCTCCGCCTGAAGCCGGACATCCCGCTGATCGGCTCCAAGCTGACCCTCGCCCTGATCGAGGCGAAGCTCCAGGAGCACCGCATCCGCCCGTACACCCTCGAGGTCACAGAGGGCCACCGCGAGCGCGTCGGCCCCTTCGACTGTGAGTTCGTGGCGGTCAACCACTCGATCCCGGACGCGCTGGCCGTCGCCATCCGCACCCCGGCGGGCATGGTCGTCCACACCGGCGACTTCAAGATGGACCAGCTCCCGCTGGACCGCCGCCTCACCGACCTCCCGAAGTTCGCCAAGCTCGGCGAGGAGGGCATCGACCTCCTCCTCTCCGACTCGACGAACGCCGAGGTCCCGGGCTTCGTCCCGCCCGAGCGCGACATCTCGAACGTCCTGCGCACGGTCTTCGCGAACGCGCAGAAGCGCATCATCGTGGCCAGCTTCGCCAGCCACGTGCACCGCATCCAGCAGATCCTCGACGCCGCCCACGAGTACGGCCGCCGCGTGGCCTTCGTCGGCCGGTCGATGGTCAGGAACATGGGCATCGCCCGGGACCTGGGCTACCTCAAGGTCCCGGCAGGCCTGGTCGTCGACGTGAAAACCCTCGACGACCTCCCCGACCACGAGATCGTCCTCGTCTGCACCGGCTCTCAGGGCGAGCCGATGGCCGCGCTCTCCCGCATGGCCAACCGTGACCACCAGATCCGCATCGTCCAGGGCGACACGGTGATCCTGGCGTCCTCCCTGATCCCGGGCAACGAGAACGCGGTCTACCGCGTGATCAACGGCCTCACCCGCTGGGGCGCCAACGTCGTCCACAAGGGCAACGCCAAGGTCCATGTCTCTGGCCACGCCTCGGCCGGCGAGCTGCTGTACTTCTACAACATCTGCAAGCCGAAGAACCTGATGCCGGTCCACGGCGAATGGCGCCATCTGCGCGCCAACGCCGAGCTCGGCGCATTGACGGGTGTCCCCAAGGACCACATCGTCATCGCCGAGGACGGCGTGGTGGTCGACCTGATCGACGGCCGCGCGAAGATCGTCGGCAAGGTCCAGGCCGGCTATGTGTACGTCGACGGCCTCTCGGTCGGCGATGTCACCGAGACCCACCTCAAGGACCGCCGCATCCTCGGCGAGGAGGGCTTCATCTCCGTTTTCGTCGTGGTCGACACCGCCACCGGCAAGGTCGTGGGAGGCCCGAACATCCATGCCCGCGGTTCCGGCATCGACGACTCGGCCTTCGCAGCCGTCGTCCCGCGGATGGAAGAGGCCATCGCGAAGTCGGCCCAGGACGGTGTCCTGGAGACACACCAGATCCAGCAGCTCATCCGCCGCACGGTGGGCAAGTGGGTCTCGGACACGTACCGCCGCCGTCCGATGATCCTGCCGGTCGTCGTCGAGGTCTGACGCCGCCGTAGCAGGTCAACTGGGAGCGGGGCACCTCGATTTGCATCGGGGCGCCCCGCTCCAGTACGTTTACGGCTCCTCCTGAACGGGAAGCCCGACGCACTGGTGCGTCTGGGCCCCACCGAACAGGACGGGAATTCCGACTCAGAACTTCTGATAAAGTCGGAATCGCCGGAAAGGGAAACGCGGAAGCGGGGAACCGGAAGGCGCCGGGGAAGTCGGACGCGGAAGCG
>RHMC01000012.1 GCA_003719395.1 Streptomyces altiplanensis | reverse complement strand
TGACTGGTACTAATAGGCCGAGGGCTTGTCCTCAGTTGCTCGCGTCCACTGTGTTTGTTCTGAAGTAACGAACCGTGCCCATGTCCGGTTCGGCAACTTCACAGTGTTTCGGTGGTCATAGCGTTAGGGAAACGCCCGGTTACATTCCGAACCCGGAAGCTAAGCCTTTCAGCGCCGATGGTACTGCAGGGGGGACCCTGTGGGAGAGTAGGACACCGCCGAACAATTATTCAACGCTGGTCTCTGAACTTCGGTTCAGAGACCAGCGTTTTTTTATGCCTTGTTACTTGGTGTTCACGTTGTACGACGAACATCCCCAGACATGGGGACGATCGGAATGCTGAAGTCCGCGGGTGTCGGTGCCGGCGACGAGGTCATCGTGTCGGCGTACGGGAACGTCGAGGTGGCCGAGGCCGTGCTGGCTGTTGGTGCCCTGCCCGTGTTCGCTGACATTGACGAGGCGACGTACTGCCTGGATCCGGATGCTGCCGAGGCTGCCCTGACGTCGCGTACGGCCGCCCTTGTTGCCGTACCGCGATTCGGATATCGGGCCGGCGTGCGGCCGTTGCAGGAGCTCGGGCGCCGACGAGGACTTCTTGTGGTGGAGCACCATGAGGGGGACGGCCGGTCTGATCAGGATGCGCTCGCTCGGCGGCAGGTGCAGGCGGCTTATTTGGACCGGCGGCTCACCGGGGTGCGGACCCCGGGAGCGTGTGCGGGGCATACGTATCAGGAGTACGTCGTCCGGGTTCCCGGGAACGGACGGCCCGACCGTGATGCCTTCGCCCGCGCTGTGCGGCGCAGGGGGGTGGAGTGCCGGGTGCCCGTGAAGACACCCGTGCATCGGTTGCATGCCTTCCGGCAGGAGGTCTGTCTGCCCGAGACCGAGCGTGCTGCCGACGAGACACTCGCGCTGCCCGTCGGCGGACCGCTGTCGCGCAGGGATCTTCAGCGCGTCGTTGCTGCCTGCAATGCGCTCGGCGGGCTTCTTCAACCGGCCTTCTAGGACCTTTGTTTGGGGCGGTAGGCGAAGAACTCCGCCATCGGGCCGGTCGCGTTGACGCAGTCTTCCGGCTCGGCCATGTCCGCCGCCCGGCCCGGAGGAGGGCGTGTTCAGAGCACCTTCGGATTCGGGTATGCTTTATCTCGTTGCCGCAGCGCAGCGCAGGCCCCAATAGCTCAGTCGGTAGAGCGTCTCCATGGTAAGGAGAAGGTCTACGGTTCGATTCCGTATTGGGGCTCAACACACGAAAGGCCCCCGCCGGTTGGCGGGGGCCTTTCGCGTACTCCCGTACTTGCTACAGGGGGGTGTGCGGCATCGGGACGCGCATGGCGAGGATGGCCATGTCGTCGGAGGCGGGTTCCGCGGCGAAGCGCTCCACGGCGCGCAGGATGCGGGAGGCGACCGCGCCGGCCGTCAGACCCGTGCAGGTGGCCAGGACGTCGGCGAGGCCGTCGTCGCCGAGCATGCCGGGTGCCTTCGCGGCGCTCGGTGACGCCGTCGGTGACGCACAGGAGTACGTCGCCCGGGTCGAGGGTGACCATCTGCTCGTACAGCTCCAGGTCCTCCATGACGCCGAGGAGCGGCTGGGGTTCGGCGGCCGGTTCGACCGTGCCGTCCGGGCGCAGGCGCAGGGGGAGTGGATGGCCCGCGCAGACGACCTTGAGGACGGCGCTGCCGTCCTCCTGGGGCCACAGCTCGCCGTACAGGAGCGTCAGGAAGCGGCTGCGGGCACCCTCGTCGAGGATCGCCGCGTTCAGGCGTTCCAGGACGGCGGGGCCGCCGAAGCCTTCTCGGGCGAGGAGGCGCAGGGCGTGGCGGGCGAGGCCGGTGACGGCGGCGGCCTCGGGGCCGGTGCCGCAGACGTCGCCGATGGCGAAGCCGTACGCGCCGTCGCGGATCGGGAAGAGGTCGTAGAAGTCGCCGCCGACTTCGTTGCCCTCGCCCGCGGCGCGGTAGATGACCTCCACCTCGACGTTCGGGACGACCGGGAGCTCCGGGGGGAGCAGGCTGCGCTGGAGGGACTGGCTGATGGCCATGCGCTCGGAGTACAGCCGTGCGTTGTCGAGGGCGAGTGCGGCGCGGCGGGAGAGGTCCTCCGCGAGTTCGAGGATCTCCTGGCGGAAGTGGTCGTCGGTGGGCTTGCCGAGGGTCAGCATGCCGATGACGCGGTTGCGGGCCACCAGGGGGAGTACGACCGTTTCGCCGCCGACCGCTGCCGCCGTGGCGAGTGTGGTGCCGATGCCCGAGCCCAGGTGCGGGGTGGAGCCGAGGCCGAGGCTGCGCATCGATGTACGGAGTGCTGCCTGGTGGGCGGCTTCGCCGGGGGCTGCCCAGATGCGGGCGCCGGGGGTCGGGACCGGCTCCGGAGGGGAGATCTTGGAGAGCAGGGCCTTGAGGCCGTCGATGCGCTCCTCGTCCTCGTGGAGTACGAACGAGAGGTACGGCTCCGAGGACTGGTCGGCGATGGTGTAGACGGCGCACCAGGTGGCGAGGGTGGGGACCGTCATCTGCGCCATCAGGGCGAGGGTCTGGTCGCGGTCGAGCGTACCGGCGAGGAGGTCGGAGGCTTCGACGAGGAAGGAGAGAGATCCTCGGCGGAGGCGTTCCAGCTCGCCGAGGCGGGCCGACTCGACGGCGAGCGCGATGCGGTCGGCGGCGAACTGGAGGCGCAGGGCGTCTTCGTTCGAGTAGCGGCCGGGGGCTTCGGCGGCGACGCCGAGTGAGCCGGTGAGGCGGCCTTCGACCTTGAGGGGGACGGTGACGACCGAGCGTATGCCGGTGCCGTTGAGGAGCGGGACGGCCCCCGGGACGGCCGTGAGGTCCTCGTGGACGGCGGGCATGCGGGCGGAGCCGTAGCGGCCGGTGCCGGCCTCCACGGGGACGCGGGCGAAGCGCTGGCGGGCGGAGGGCAGGCCGGTGGTGGCCCGTACCTCCAGCTCGGTCTCGTCGTCGGTGGCGAGGAGCAGGAAGGCGGAGTCGGCGTCCAGCATGTCCCGGGAGCGCTCGACGGTGCGCTGGAGGAGCCCGTCGAGGTCGTCGGGGGCGGGGGAGCCGATGAAGACCTCGAAGGGGTCCGCCGTGCGGCCTTCGGAGAGGGGCCCGCCGACGCTGTCGGAGGGGGTGCGCGGGGGGGACTGGATCACCGCGCGTTCGAAGTCGCGTACCAGGAGGCAGACGGTGGAGGGCTCGCCGGACGTGTCCCGTACGCGGAGGTGGGAGGCGTACACGGCGAGGGTGCGGCCGTCGGCGCAGCGGACGCCGTAGCTGCCTTCCCAGCGGGAGAGCTGGAGGGCGTCCGCGATGCCGGTCGCCATGCCGGGGCTGTGCGGCCAGGCGGCGAAGTCGGTGAGCTGTTTGCCGGTGACCTGGCCGGCGGCGTATCCGAAGAGCTCTTCGGCGTCTTCGTTCCAGGCGTTGATCGCGCCGGAGCGGTCGATCTGGACGACGGCTACGCGGATGCGGCCGTCGGCGACCGGGAGGAGCTCGACGGGGAGGACGGGGCCGGCGGAGCGGATGCCCACCGGGCGCTGGGGGAGATCGAGCTGGAACCAGACGTGTTTGTGGGTGGGGGCGTACTCGACGCCCCAGCGGGCGGCGAGGGCGGCGCACAGCAGCAGGCCGCGGCCGCCTTCGCGGTCGGGACTGCCGAAGGACTGGGCCGTGCCCTGGAGCGGGACCTCGCGCTCGGGGTAGCGGTCGCCGACTTCGACGCGGACGCCTTCGTCCGTACGCAGACAGAGCACGTCGGCGGTGGTGCCGGCGTGCACCACCGCGTTCGTGACGAGCTCGCTGGTGAGGACGACGGCGTCGTCCACGATGTCGGCATAGCCCCAACCCTGGAGTGTGTCCCTGACAAAAGCGCGGGCGGTCGCGACGGACCGTCCCACGGGGTCGAAGCTGGCAGCCGCCCGCGCGGTGATCACAGAACTCCTCGTACGCGTATCGACGCCCGGCTCTGCCATGATCGGCCCGCCCCTCCGGTGCCCGGTGGTGGATCTCGCGTCACCGCCCCCGCCGGGCGGACCGGGGCGGCTGGTCAGCCGGAAACCAGGTTACTTACCTTCGCTGCTCGTGCGGATGCCGGTTACCAGTGTTTCCGCCCCGAGAGTGCGGGGAGAGGTGTGCGAAGCTGCCGAACTGTTATGGCCTGGTTCGGCCAGGGTGAAACACTGGGAGTGTTTCGGGCACAGCCCGGTGAGTACGGTCGACCCCTGCGGGAGGGACACGGTGGAGTCTGGCGCAGCCGCGCGGAGCACCAGCACGCGCGCAAAAGGCGGACGGTCCCGGAACAATGGGACAACCGAAGTGGATACGGCGGCCCTGAACAGGCTGCTGCAGGCCCTTGTGACGATGCGGGACGGCAATTTCCGTAAACGCCTGACGGTGTCGGGCGACGGTGTGATGGCCGAGATCGCCGCTGTCTTCAATGAGGTTGCCGACCGGAATCTGCATCTGACCGGTGAGATCGCCCGGGTGCGGCGCATGGTCGGACGTGAGGGGAAACTGGCCGAGAGGCTGGAGACGGGCGCCTGTGAGGGCTCCTGGGCGACCGCGATCGACGCGTCGAACGCCCTGGTGGACGATCTTGCGCGGCCCGTCTCCGAGGTCGGGCGGGTGCTGTCCGCGGTGGCGGACGGTGACCTCGATCAGCGGATGGAGCTGCGGACGCAGGGGGGCGACGGCGCGGAGGGTGCGGGGCATCCGCTGCGCGGTGAGTTCCTGAAGGTCGGACGTACGGTCAACAACCTGGTCGACCAGCTGTCGGCGTTCACGGACGAGGTGACGCGGGTCGCCCTCGAGGTGGGCACCGAGGGCAAGCTGGGTGGTCAGGCCCAGGTGCGCGGTATGTCCGGTTCGTGGAAGGACCTCACGGATTCGGTCAACACCATGGCGTACCGGCTGACGGCCCAGGTGCGTGACATTGCTCTCGTTACGACGGCGGTCGCCAAGGGTGATCTGTCACGCAAAGTGACCGTGCATGTGGCCGGCGAGATGCTTCAGCTGAAGAACACCGTCAACACGATGGTCGACCAGCTGTCGTCGTTCTCCTCCGAGGTGACCCGCGTCGCGCGTGAGGTGGGTACGGAGGGCGAGCTGGGCGGTCAGGCCCAGGTGCCCGGTGTCGCGGGTGTGTGGAAGGACCTGACGGACTCCGTCAACCTGATGGCGGGGAACCTGACCGCGCAGGTGCGGGGGATCGCCGAGGTGACCACGGCGGTCGCCAACGGTGATCTGTCGCGGAAGGTCACGGTGAGCGCGCGGGGAGAGGTCGCCCAGCTCGCCGAGACGATCAATCAGATGACCGAGACGCTGCGTACGTTCGCGGACGAGGTCACGCGGGTGGCGAGCGAGGTCGGCGGCGAGGGGCTGCTGGGCGGGCAGGCGCAGGTGCCGGGCGCCGCGGGCACGTGGAAGGACCTGACGGACTCCGTCAACACGGTCTTCCGGAATCTCACGACGCAGGTGCGGGACATCGCGCAGGTCACGACGGCGGTGGCCAACGGTGACATGACGCAGAAGGTCACGGTCGACGTCGCCGGCGAGATGCTGGAGCTGAAGAACACCGTCAACACCATGGTGGACCAGCTCCAGTCCTTCGGTTCCGAAGTGACGAGGGTGGCGCGTGAGGTCGGCGTCGAGGGCCTGCTGGGCGGACAGGCGCAGGTGCCGGGCGCCGCGGGCACGTGGAAGGACCTGACGGACTCCGTCAACACGGCTTTCCGGAACCTGACCGGGCAGGTGCGCAACATCGCGCAGGTGACCACGGCGGTGGCCAACGGTGATCTGTCGCAGAAGGTCACGGTCGATGTGTCCGGCGAGATGCTGGAACTGAAGAACACCGTCAACACGATGGTGGACCAGCTGTCCTCCTTCGCCGACCAGGTGACGCGGATGGCGCGTGACGTGGGTACGGAGGGCCGCCTCGGCGGCCAGGCGCGGGTGGACGGTGTCAGCGGTACGTGGAAGGAACTCACCGACTCCGTCAACTTCATGGCGGGCAACCTGACGTCGCAGGTACGGCAGATCGCCCAGGTGACGACCGCGGTGGCCCGCGGTGACCTGTCGCAGAAGATCGACGTGGACGCGCGCGGCGAGATCCTGGAGCTGAAGAACACCATCAACACGATGGTGGACCAGTTGTCGTCGTTCGCCGACCAGGTGACCCGGGTGGCCCGTGAGGTGGGTACGGACGGCCGGCTGGGCGGTCAGGCGCAGGTGCCGGGTGTCGCCGGCGTATGGCGCGACCTGACGGACTCCGTGAACGGCATGGCCGGGAACCTCACCGCCCAGGTCCGCAACATCGCGCAGGTCGCGACCGCGGTGGCCCGCGGTGACCTGTCGCAGAAGATCGACGTGGACGCGCGCGGCGAGATCCTGGAGCTGAAGAACACCCTCAACACGATGGTGGACCAGCTGTCGAACTTCGCCGAGCAGGTGACCCGGGTGGCCCGCGAGGTGGGCACCGAGGGCATCCTGGGCGGCCAGGCGGAGGTCCAGGGTGTCAGCGGTACGTGGAAGGACCTCACCCAGTCCGTCAACTTCATGGCGAACAACCTGACTTCACAGGTGCGCAACATCGCCGAGGTGACGACGGCGGTCGCCAAGGGCGACCTGTCGAAGAAGATCACCGTCGACGCCAAGGGCGAGATCCTGGAACTGGTGACGACCGTCAACACGATGGTCGACCAGCTGTCGTCGTTCGCCGACGAGGTGACGCGGGTCGCCCGTGAGGTGGGCACCGAGGGCATCCTCGGCGGTCAGGCCAGGGTGCGCGGGGTCACCGGCATCTGGAAGGACCTCAGCGACAACGTCAACCTGATGGCCAACAACCTGACTTCGCAGGTGCGGAACATCTCGCAGGTCTCGGCGGCGGTCGCCAACGGCGATCTGACGAAGAAGGTGACGGTCGAGGCGCGCGGCGAGGTCGCGCAGCTCGCCGACACCGTCAACACCATGGTGACGACGCTGTCGTCGTTCGCCGACGAGGTCACGCGCGTGGCCCGAGAGGTGGGCACGGAAGGGGAGCTGGGCGGCCAGGCGCGCGTTCCGGGCGTCTCCGGTACGTGGAAGGACCTCACCGAGTCCGTGAACTCGATGGCGTCGAACCTGACCGGACAGGTCCGCCAGATCGCCATGGTCACCACCGCCATCGCCAAGGGCGACCTGACCAAGAAGATCGACATCGACGCGCGCGGCGAGATCCTGGAGCTCAAGACCACGATCAACACGATGGTGGACCAGCTGTCGTCGTTCGCCGACCAGGTGACGCGGGTCGCCCGTGAGGTGGGTACGGACGGCCAGCTGGGCGGCCAGGCGCGCGTACGCGACGTGGACGGCACCTGGCGCGACCTGACCGAGTCCGTGAACGAGATGGCGGGGAACCTGACCCGGCAGGTACGCGCCATCGCGGCGGTGGCCACCGCGGTGACCCGCGGTGACCTCAACCTCAAGATCGATGTCGATGCGCGCGGCGAGATCCAGGTCCTCCAGGACAACATCAACACGATGATCGCCAACCTGCGCGACACCACCCTCGCCAACAAGGAACAGGACTGGCTCAAGGGCAACCTGGCCCGCATCTCGGGTCTGATGCAGGGCCGCCGCGATCTCGACGACGTGGCCTCGCTGATCATGAGCGAGCTCACGCCGGTGGTCTCGGCGCAGCACGGCGCGTTCTTCCTGGCCCTGTCGACGCGCGGCACGGCGAGGTGGGGGCGGACGAGGACAGCCCGTACGAGCTGCGCATGCGCGGCAGCTACGGCTACTCGGCGGGCTCCATGCCGACGTCCTTCAGGCCCGGTGAGACGCTCATCGGCACGGCGGCGGAGGAGAAGCGCACCATCCTGGTGGACAACGTGCCGCCGGGCTATCTCAAGATCTCTTCCGGCCTCGGTGAGGCGCCGCCCGCACATGTGATCGTGCTGCCGGTGCTCTTCGAGGGGAAGGTCCTCGGCGTGATCGAGCTGGCGTCCTTCCAGCCCTTCACCCAGATCCAGAAGGACTTCCTCAACCAGATCGCCGAGATGATCGCGACGAGCGTCAACACCATCAGCGTCAATACGAAGACCGAGGTGCTGCTGGAGCAGTCGCAGGAGCTGACCGAGCAACTGCGGGAGCGTTCGGCGGAATTGGAGAACCGGCAGAAGGCCCTTCAGGAGTCCAACGCCGAACTGGAGGAGAAGGCCGAGCTGCTGGCCCGGCAGAACCGCGACATCGAGGTGAAGAACACCGAGATCGAAGAGGCCAGGCAGGTCCTGGAGGAGCGCGCCGAGCAGCTCGCGGTCTCGATGCGCTACAAGTCCGAGTTCCTGGCGAACATGTCGCACGAGCTGCGTACGCCGCTCAACTCCCTGCTCATCCTGGCGAAGCTGCTCGCGGACAACGCGGAGGGCAATCTCTCCCCGAAGCAGGTGGAGTTCGCCGAGACGATCCACGGCGCCGGCTCCGACCTGCTCCAGCTGATCAACGACATCCTCGACCTGTCGAAGGTCGAGGCGGGCAAGATGGACGTCAGCCCGACCCGGATCGCGCTGGTCCAGCTCGTCGACTACGTGGAGGCGACCTTCAGGCCGCTCACCGCGGAGAAGGGACTCGACTTCTCGGTACGGGTGTCCCCGGAGCTGCCCGCGACGCTGCACACGGACGAGCAGCGGCTGCTGCAGGTGCTGCGCAACCTCCTGTCCAACGCGGTGAAGTTCACCGACACGGGGGCCGTCGAGCTCGTCATCCGGCCGGCCAACGCCGACGTACCGGACGCCATCCGGGAGCAGTTGCTGGAGGCCGGCTCGCTGCGCGACGCGGACGCCGATCTCATCGCCTTCTCGGTCACCGACACCGGCATCGGGATCGCGGCCAGCAAGATGCGGGTGATCTTCGAGGCGTTCAAGCAGGCCGACGGGACCACCAGCAGGAAGTACGGAGGAACGGGTCTCGGCCTGTCCATCAGCCGGGAGATCGCCAGGCTGCTGGGCGGCGAGATCCACGCGGCGAGCGAGCCGGGCCGCGGCTCGACGTTCACGCTCTACCTGCCGCTGCACCCGAGCGAACTGCCGCCGCAGGGGTACCCGCAGTTCACGCCCGGCGGCATGGAGCCGCTGCGCGGTGGCGCCACCGCGGTGCCCGATGTCGAACTGCCGGCCGACACGGGTCCCGCCCGGCTGCCCTCCGACCCGCAGACCGGTCCCGCCGGGCTGTTCCGGCGCCGCCGCAAGGCGATGGGTGCCGCTGAGCAGCGTCCCGCGCTGCCGGGGCAGTCCGGTCAGCCCGCGGCCGTACCGCAGGCTCCGGCGGCCCCCCAGGAGCCGCGGCCCGAGAGCGGCCAGGAGGCGGCGGTGCCCGAGCCGCGTCGCGGCATCATGTTCGACAACGAGAAGGTGCTGATCGTCGACGACGACATCCGCAACGTCTTCGCGCTCACGAGCGTGCTGGAGCAGCACGGGCTCTCCGTGCTGTACGCGGAGAACGGCCGGGAGGGCATCGAAGTCATGGAGCAGCACGACGACGTGACGCTCGTGCTGATGGACATCATGATGCCGGAGATGGACGGCTACGCGACGACGACGGCGATCCGCAGGATGCCGCAGTTCGCCGGACTGCCGATCATCGCGCTGACGGCGAAGGCGATGAAGGGCGACCGGGAGAAGGCCATCGAGTCCGGCGCTTCCGACTATGTGACGAAGCCGGTCGATCCCGATCATCTGCTCTCGGTGATGGAGCAGTGGATGCGTGGGGAGTGATCGTAAGCTGTACGAAACCCGGTGGGTTGTTGACTGACTGTGGCCGAAGGTGTGTGAGCCGGCGGTATACGGGGAACCTTCTGGTCTCCCACCGCGTTTCTGCTACATACACAGTGACATCGCGGTGACAGGGTGTGGCGACAGGTGGGGTGCGGCTACGATGACCGGCACAAGGACGGGCGACGCAAGAGAGTCGTCCCCTGGGGCGGCGCCCGGTGCACTGCCGGGGCGAGGAGGGCGGGCCATGGTGCAGAAGGCCAAGATCCTCCTGGTCGATGACCGGCCGGAGAATCTGTTGGCGCTGGAGGCCATCCTCTCTGCGCTGGATCAGACACTGGTACGGGCATCGTCAGGGGAGGAAGCGCTCAAAGCGCTGCTGACGGACGACTTCGCGGTCATTCTGCTGGACGTCCAGATGCCGGGCATGGACGGTTTCGAGACCGCCGCGCACATCAAGCGGCGAGAACGGACCCGGGACATCCCGATCATCTTTCTCACCGCCATCAACCACGGCCCGCACCACACCTTCCGGGGTTACGCGGCGGGCGCCGTGGACTACATCTCGAAGCCGTTCGACCCATGGGTGCTGCGCGCCAAGGTCTCGGTCTTCGTCGAGCTGTACATGAAGAACTGCCAACTGCGTGAGCAGGCCGCGCTGCTGCGCCTCCAACTGGAGGGCGGCGGCCAGGCGGGCGGTGTGGGCGACACGAGGGAGCCCGCCGGCCTCCTCGCCGAACTCTCGGCACGCCTCGCGGCGGTCGAGGAGCAGGCCGAGGCGCTCTCCAAGCAGCTCGACGACGAGTCCGCGGACGCCGCGGCCGTCGCGACGGCGGCTCACCTGGAGCGCAAACTCACCGGCCTGCGCCGGGCGCTCGACGCGCTCGAACCGGGCACCAACGGTGCTACGCCGCCCTTCCCTTCGCAGAACTGACCGGGCGCGGTGGAGCCGCATGAGGTGCCGTCAGTTTCCGGCCCTCCGCTCCACGACACGAACGGGTGAAGCGGTGGGCACACGTGTCCGTCGCGGCCCGCACCGGTAACCTCACCACCATGGCCTCACGTACGTCCGGCAAGGGTTCCCAGGGCACGGCGGGCACCGCGAAGCCGCGGGCCGGCCGTACCCCCGGCGTCGCGAAGAAAGCGGCGCCGCCAAGAAGACCCCGCCGCGAAGAAGACCGCTGCGAAGAAGTCCTCACCCGTCAAAAAGGTGCCCGCGAAGAAGGTGTCCGCGAAGAAGGCGGCGGCCAGGTCCGCCCCCAAGGCGGCGCCGTCCCCCACCGCGGGCGTGTACCGGCTCGTCCGCGCCCTCTGGCTGGGGACGGCGCACGGTGTGGGCGCGATGTTCCGCGGAATAGGGCGTGGTGCGAAGGGGCTCGACCCGGCGCACCGCAAGGACGGCGTGGCGCTGCTCCTGCTCGCACTCGCGCTGATCGTCGCCGCCGGCACCTGGGCACAGCTGCGCGGCCCGGTCGGCGACCTCGTCGAGATGCTGGTGACCGGCGCCTTCGGGCGACTCGACCTGCTGGTGCCGATACTGCTGGGCACCGTCGCCGTACGGCTGATCCTGCATCCGGAGAAGCCCGAGGCCAACGGCCGGATCGTGATCGGGCTCTCCGCCCTCGTCATCGGCGTCCTCGGGCAGGTCCACGTCGCCTGCGGATCGCCCGCACGCGACGACGGCATCGAGGCGCTGAGGGACGCCGGCGGTCTGATCGGCTGGGCCGCTTCCGCACCGCTGGTCTTCACCATGGGCAGCGTCCTCGCCGTACCTCTTCTGCTGCTGCTCACCGTCTTCGGGCTGCTGGTCGTCACCGCTACGCCGGTCAACGCCATCCCGCAGCGGCTGCGGCAGCTCGGCATCATGCTGGGGATCCTTCCGATGCCTCCGGAGGAGTTCGAGGACGACGAGCGGTACGAGCAGCAGTGGCGCCCAGGCGCTCCCCGCCGGCGCGCGCCGTCCGGCCGCGCGCCGGGGCGAAGCGCCCGCGGCCTACGACGCGGACCTCGCCGAGGAGGAGGCACTCACGCGCCGCCGGCCCCGCCGGTCCTCTGCCACCCCCGCCGCGCAGTCCGCGTCCGCGCGTTCCATGGACCCCGTGGACGTGGCCGCGGCCGCCGCCGCCGCGATGGACGGCGCCGTACTGAACGGACTGCCGCCCTCGGCCCTCGTGGCGGACCTGACGCAGGGCGTCTCCACCGAGCGCACCTGCTGCCCGTTCCGCCCGCGCGCGCGGGCGCCGGGAGGGCGGAGCGCGCGACGGCTTCCGGGCCGGAGCCCGCGTCCGGTTCGGCGTCCGGTTCCGTGTCCGGGGGGAAGGTGGCGGATCTGACCAAGGCACCCCCCGCGGAGTCCCAGCCGCTGCCGCCCCGCGCCGAGCAGCTCCGGCTCGCCGGCGACATCACCTACTCCCTGCCCTCGCTGGACCTGCTGGAGCGCGGCGGCCCCGGCAAGACGCGCAGCGCCGCCAACGACGCCGTCGTCGCCTCACTGACGAACGTCTTCACGGAGTTCAAGGTCGACGCGGCCGTCACCGGCTTCACCCGGGGACCGACGGTCACGCGGTACGAGGTGGAGCTGGGCCCGGCCGTGAAGGTCGAGCGGATCACTGCGCTCGCCAAGAACATCGCGTACGCAGTCGCCAGTCCGGACGTACGCATCATCAGCCCGATCCCCGGCAAGTCCGCCGTCGGCATCGAGATCCCGAACAGCGACCGTGAGATGGTCAAGCTGGGCGACGTGCTGCGGCTCGCGGACGCCGCCGAGGACGACCACCCGATGCTCGTCGCGCTCGGCAAGAACGTGGAGGGCGGCTACGAGATGGCCAACCTCGCGAAGATGCCGCACGTCCTGGTCGCGGGCGCCACCGGGTCCGGAAAGTCGTCCTGCATCAACTGCCTGATCACCTCGATCATGGTGCGGGCGACCCCCGAGGACGTACGGATGGTGCTGGTCGACCCGAAGCGGGTCGAGCTCACGGCGTACGAGGGCATCCCGCACCTGATCACGCCGATCATCACCAACCCCAAGCGGGCCGCCGAGGCGCTCCAGTGGGTCGTACGGGAAATGGACCTGCGCTACGACGACCTGGCGGCGTACGGCTACCGGCACATCGACGACTTCAACCAGGCGGTGCGCAGCGGGAAGGCGAAGCCGCCGGAGGGCAGCGAGCGGGAGCTGTCGCCGTACCCGTACCTGCTCGTGATCGTCGACGAGCTCGCGGACCTGATGATGGTCGCGCCGCGTGACGTCGAGGACTCCATCGTCCGCATCACCCAGTTGGCCCGCGCCGCGGGTATCCATCTGGTACTCGCCACCCAGCGTCCTTCCGTGGACGTCGTCACCGGTCTGATCAAGGCGAACGTGCCTTCGCGGCTGGCCTTCGCGACGTCCTCGCTCGCGGACAGCCGGGTCATCCTCGACCAGCCGGGCGCCGAGAAGCTGATCGGCAAGGGCGACGGCCTCTTCCTGCCGATGGGTGCCAACAAACCGACCCGTATGCAGGGCGCTTTCGTGACGGAGGACGAGGTCGCGGCGATCGTCCAGCACTGCAAGGACCAGATGGCGCCGGTCTTCAGGGACGACGTCGTGGTCGGGACGGCGAAGAAGAAGGACATCGACGAGGACATCGGCGACGACCTGGACCTTCTGTGCCAGGCGGCCGAGCTGGTGGTGTCCACGCAGTTCGGCTCGACCTCGATGCTCCAGCGGAAGCTGCGTGTCGGTTTCGCGAAGGCGGGCAGGCTCATGGACCTGATGGAGTCCCGGAACATCGTCGGGCCGAGCGAAGGTTCCAAGGCGCGCGATGTACTGGTGAAACCGGATGAACTGGACGGGGTGCTCGCGGTGATCCGAGGGGACGCTCACCCGTAAGGGGGCGGTGAGCAACCGTTTCCGTTGTTCATACGTCCAGTTGATGGGAGGGAGAGACAAATGGTGTCACCATCGGGCTGTCAGGCGGTTCTGATGGCGTACAAAGTCCGCCCTCCCAGTTGCCCCAGGCTTTCGTACCCCCCCTAGACTGAACAGCCAGCAGGTGGCTCACGCTCGAAAGGCGCCCCCGTGTCCATCGGCAAATCTCCCGAAGACGACCGGCCTTCGATCGAAGACGACCGGCCCTTGATCGGACGCGCACTCCAGCAGGCCCGTGTGGCCGCAGGCCTGACGGTCGACGAGGTCAGTGGCTCGACCCGGGTGCGCGTCCCCATCGTGCACGCGATCGAGCAGGACGACTTCAGCCGCTGCGGCGGCGACGTGTACGCACGCGGACACATCCGTATGCTCGCTCGCGCCGTCGGTCTCGATCCTGACGCCCTGGTCGCGCAGTACGACGCCGCGCACGGCGGCCGTCCCGAGCCCACGCCAGCAGCACCGCTCTTCGAGGCGGAACGGATCCGTCCCGAGTCGCGCCGCCCCAACTGGACCGCGGCGATGGTCGCCGCCATCGTCGCCGTCGTCGGCTTCGTCGGTTTCACGCTCTTCAACGGTGCCGACGGCAGCGGAGGCTCGGTGGACGTCGCCGAAGGCTCCACGCCCGCCACCACGAAACCGGCCGGCAAGCCCACCCCGACCAAGCCCGCCGATCCCAAGCCCGACCCGTCGGACAGCGCCATCGCGGCGGTCCCGTCCGACCAGGTGACGGTCGCCCTCACCGCCAAGGAGGGCAAGAGCTGGATCTCGGCGAAGGACCACAACGGCAGGCTGCTCTTCGACGGTCTCCTGCTCCAGGGCGAGTCCAAGACCTTCACGGACAAGGAGAAGATCGACCTCGTGCTCGGTGACGCCGGGGCGATGCAGCTGTTCGTGAACGGCAAGGAGGTCGGGAACAAGTTCGAGGCGGGGCAGGTCCAGCGGCTGACGTACACGAGGGGCGACCCCGGGGTCGGCGTCGGCTGACCGGAGGCCGGGCGGAGGCAGGGGCAGGACGGCCGGGGCCGGGGCCCGGAATTCCGGGGCACCGGCCCCGGCGAACCCTCGGGGCGGGGGCGCGCGCCGGGACAAAGTAGTCTTGAGCCCATGCCCGAACGCCGCACCGTCGCCCTTGTCACTCTCGGCTGCGCCCGTAATGAGGTGGACTCGGAGGAGCTGGCAGGCCGCTTGGCAGCGGACGGCTGGCACCTCGTCGAGGACGCCTCGGACGCGGACGTCGCCGTCGTCAACACCTGTGGATTCGTCGAAGCCGCCAAGAAGGACTCCGTCGACGCCCTGCTGGAAGCCAACGATCTGAAGGACCACGGCAGGACCCAGGCCGTCGTCGCCGTGGGCTGCATGGCCGAGCGGTACGGCAAGGAGCTGGCGGAGGCACTGCCCGAGGCCGACGGCGTACTCGGGTTCGACGACTACGCCGACATCTCCGACCGCCTCCAGACCATCCTCAACGGTGGCATCCACGCCTCCCACACCCCGCGCGACCGGCGCAAGCTGCTGCCCATCAGCCCCGCCGAGCGTCAGGACGCCTCCGACGTGGCACTGCCCGGGCACGCGCAGGACACGCCGCCCGAGGACCTGCCCGACGGCCTCGCGCCGGCATCGGGGCCGCGTGCGCCGCTGCGGCAGCGTCTCGGGAAGAGCCCTGTCGCCTCCGTGAAGCTCGCGTCCGGGTGCGACCGCAGGTGTTCCTTCTGCGCCATTCCGTCGTTCCGCGGATCGTTCATTTCGCGCCGCCCCTCGGACGTACTGGGAGAGACGCGCTGGCTGGCCGAGCAGGGCGTCAAGGAGATCATGCTGGTCTCCGAGAACAACACGTCGTACGGCAAGGACCTCGGCGACATCCGGCTCCTGGAGACCCTGCTGCCGGAGCTGGCGGAGGTCGACGGCATCGAGCGGGTGCGGGTCAGCTACCTGCAGCCCGCGGAGATGCGGCCCGGCCTGATCGACGTACTGACCTCCACGCCGAAGATCGCGCCGTACTTCGACCTGTCCTTCCAGCACTCGGCGGCCGGTGTGCTGCGCTCGATGCGGCGCTTCGGTGACACCGACCGCTTCCTGGAGCTGCTGGAGACGATCCGCAGCAAGGCGCCGCAGGCCGGTGTCCGGTCCAACTTCATCGTCGGGTTCCCCGGCGAGAGCGAGGCGGACCTCGGCGAGCTGGAGCGCTTCCTCACGGGTGCGCGACTGGACGCGATCGGCGTCTTCGGGTACTCCGACGAGGAGGGCACCGAGGCGGTCACGTACGAGAACAAGCTGGACGCCGATGTCATCGCCGAACGCCTCGAGCACATTTCGCGCCTCGCCGACGAGCTGACCGCCCAGCGGGCCGAGGAGCGGCTCGGCGAGACGGTCGAGGTGCTGGTCGAGTCGGTCGACGGCGAGGACGGCGCGGTGGGCCGGGCGGCACACCAGGCGCCCGAGACGGACGGTCAGGTGCTCTTCACGACGGGTCAGGGGCTCGCGGTCGGCCGTATGGTCGTGGCGAAGGTGGTCGCCGCCGAAGGCGTGGACCTGGTGGCGGAACCCTACGACCTTCTGGGAGGCGACCCCCAGACCCCCGACGAGGAGGCAGGCAGATGACCGGAGTCCCGGCATCCGCCGCGGGCGGAACCGGCGCGAAGCCGCGCCCGGCGGCAAGCTGGGCGCTGCGGCCGTCAATCAGGCCAGCCTGTGGAACATCGCCAATGTCCTGACCATGATGCGGCTGGTGCTCGTGCCCGGCTTCGTGATGCTGATGCTCCAGGACGGCGGGTACGACCCGGCCTGGCGCGCGTGGGCGTGGGCGGCCTTCGCCGTCGCGATGATCACCGACATCTTCGACGGACATCTGGCCCGTACGTACAACCTGGTCACCGACTTCGGGAAGATCGCCGACCCGATCGCCGACAAGGCGATCATGGGCGCGGCGCTGATCTGCCTGTCGGCGCTCGGGGACCTGCCGTGGTGGGTGACGGGCGTCATTCTCTTCAGGGAGCTGGGCATCACGGTGCTGCGCTTCTGGGTGATCAGGCACGGGGTCATTCCGGCCAGCCGCGGCGGCAAGATGAAGACGCTCATGCAGGGTGTGGCGGTCGGGATGTACGTGCTGGCGCTGACCGGGCCGCTCGCGACGCTGCGGTTCTGGGTGATGGCGGCGGCGGTCGTGCTGACGGTGGTGACCGGGCTCGACTATGTGCGCCAGGCCGTGGTGCTGCGGCGGGCCGGTATCGCGGCGGGGGCGTCCCGGTGACAGGGGGATGCTCTGCCGGGGGTGCGGCTGGTGGTGCGACGGGTACTGCTGCGGCTGGTGGAGCCAGTGGGGCCGGTGTGAGCGCTGGGACCGTTGCGGCCGAGGTGCTGGAGATGCTGGCCGGGCGGGGCGAGACGCTCGCCGTCGCCGAATCGCTCACCGGTGGTCTGGTGGCGGCCGAGCTGACGTCCGTACCCGGCGCTTCGCGGGTCTTCCGCGGGTCCGTCACGGCGTACTCCACGGAGCTGAAGCGGGACGTCCTCGGGGTCGACGCGGCCCTTCTGGAGCAGCGCGGGGCCGTGGATCCTGAGGTCGCGCGGCAGATGGCGGCCGGGGTGCGGCAGGTGCTCGGGGCCGGCTGGGGAATCGCGACCACGGGTGTCGCGGGGCCCGAGGCGCAGGACGGGAAGCCCGTCGGGACGGTTTTCGTGGCGGTCGCGGGGCCGGACGGCAGCGGGAAAGTCGCCCCGTTGAGGTTGAACGGGGACCGGGCGGTAATTCGTAGGGAGAGCGTACGGAGCGCGTTGACCATGCTCTCCGGCGAACTGAAGGAAAATGCGCGGGCACAGGATACGGAACAGAACGGGGGGAATTGATGTTTGCAGCCCTGAGTGAACACGACATCGCTCCCCGCACGGCCGCAGCGCAAGGCGGTACGGTGGGGCGTGAAGGATGCGGCTACGCGGTCCGAGGAGGGAGCCACCGATGATTCTGCTCCGTCGCCTGCTTGGTGACGTGCTGCGTCGGCAGCGCCAACGCCAGGGCCGTACTCTGCGCGAAGTCTCCTCGTCCGCCCGAGTCTCACTCGGCTATCTATCCGAGGTGGAGCGGGGGCAGAAGGAGGCTTCCTCCGAACTGCTCTCCGCTATCTGCGACGCGCTTGACGTACGGATGTCCGAGCTCATGCGCGAAGTGAGTGATGAGTTGTCGCTGGCCGAGCTGGCGGAGTCGGCTGCGAGCGAGCCGGTGCGTCCACCGGTACGCCCGATGCTCAATTCCGTTTCGGTGACGTCAGTGGCAGGTGTGCCACAGGAACGGGTGACGATCACGGCACCCGCGGAAGCGGTGGATGTGGTCGCCGCCTGATGGTGGTGCCTGGCTGCGCCGCCTGAGTGCGGCTGAGATGTACGAACGAGCCCCGGTGGGTCCCTCAGGGACCCCCGGGGCTTTTTCTTGCCCTTGAGTGACCGTTTTGTTCTATATGTGCCATGGTGGTGAAGGCTGTGAAGGGTCGGTTCGTCGGTTCCTGAGGAGGAAACGGATGTCTGTCGTGAAGAGCACCCTGCCCGAGGCAGATCTCAAGGTGGTGGGTGAGGCCCTGCAGGGCGCGCTCGTGGACCTGGTGGATCTCTCGCTGGTGGCCAAGCAGGTCCACTGGAACGTGGTGGGGCCGCGATTCCGGTCCGTACATCTGCAGCTCGACGAGGTGGTCGACACGGCGCGGCTGCATTCCGACTCGGTCGCCGAGCGGGCTTCGGCGCTGGGCGTCAACCCGGACGGGCGGTCCGCGAGTGTGGCGCGGGCGACGGCGATCCCGGAGGTGCCGTCGGGGTGGATCAAGGATGTCGACGCCGTGCGGATTCTGGTGGACGCGCTCGGTGTCGTGGTGAGGCGCATGCGGGAGCGGATCGAGGCGACCGGTGAGCCGGATCCGGTGAGCCAGGACATCATCATCGGGCTGACCGCGGACCTCGAGAAGCACGCCTGGATGTTCCAGGCCGAGACTGCGTAGAGCGTGCGGGTGGTGCCTGGGGCAGGTGGGTGCGCCGGGGGTGCGCCGGGTGTGCTTCCGGTGCGCCCTCCCGTCGTGTGAGGGGCCCGTCTAACGTCTGGCGCCTGACGCGTCGGTTGGAGGAGGCAGCCATGGCATGGCGCGGCTTCCGGGGACGCGGGGCGCTGCTTGTTCTTCCGCTGGTGTGTGTGTTCGGCGCGGTGTGGTGGTGGGCCGTACTGCGGCTTGTGCTGCTGCCGGAGCAGGCGGGGGCCGTCGAGGGCGTGGTGGCGGCGGGCGGTTGGGGGCTGAGCCTGCTGCCGGACCATGTGGTGCCGGCGGCCGCGGCCGGTGGGAGGCCGGGGCGTCCGCGGGGGTACGGGCTTGTGCCGGGACTGGGCAGGGCTGCCGGGGCGTGGTCGCTCATGGTGGCCGGGGCGTTGCGACGCCGCCGTTCGGGCGGAGGCCCTGGCCCGCCGCCCTGAGGCCGGAGGCGTCCGGGGCAGGGTGGAGAACCGCGTGCGCGATCCGGATGCGTGGCTTCGTCCGGATGCGCGGATCCGAGTGCGGCGATCCGAGTGCGGCGCGTCGGTCAGGGGGCGCGTCGGTCGGAGGCCGGGCCGGCCGGGGCCGGGCCGGACTGGCAGCGGGGACACCAGTAGGTGGGACGGAGGCGACTGCCGTCGCCCTGGTCGGCCTGGCGGACCGGGGTGCCGCAGCGCAGGCAGGGGCGGCCGGAGCGGCCGTACACGTAGAGGGGCGCGGTGAGGGCGGGCAGGGTGGTGCGGCGGCGTCCCGGGTTGTCCCGGTTGGCCTCCAGGACGCGCTTGGCGGCAGCGACCAGGCGTTCCGGGGCGGGGAGAGCGCCGGTGGGCAGCCAGGGGGTCACGCGGGCGAGGAAGCACAGCTCCGACTTGTAGATGTTGCCGATGCCGGCGAGGTTGCGCTGGTCGAGAAGGGCTTCGCCGAGGGGGCGGGCGGGGTCCGCCAGGAGGCGGCGGAGTGCTTCGCCGGCGTCCCAGTCCGGGCCCAGGAGGTCGGGACCGAGGTGACCGACGACGCCGGCTTCGTCGTGGGTCCGGATCAGTTCGAGCACCGGAAGGCGGTAGCCCACGGCGGTGTGCCCGGCGGTGGCGAGGATGGCGCGGATCTCGTGGGCGGGGCCGCCGCGCCATCGTTCGCCGGGGGTGTAGATCTTCCAGGCGCCGTCCATCCGGAGATGGGAGTGGAGGGTGAGTCCGCCTTCGACGCGGGTGAGGATGTGCTTGCCGCGAGGGGTGACGTCCAGGACGGTGCGGCCGGTCAGATCGGCGGTGGCGACCGGGGGACGCGGAGGTCGGTGCGGGTGAGGATGTGCCCGGCGAGGGCGGTGTGCAGGCGCCGGGCGGCCTGCCAGACGGAGTCTCCTTCGGGCATGGGTCCATGATGCGGGGTGGAGTGGAGGGGCGGGGGGCAGCGGGGCGGCGGCGGGTGCGTCAGGGGCGGAGGCGGAGGCCTCTGGGGGTGGGGTGGAAGCCTGCTGCTTCGAGGATCCGGCCCAGGGGGGAGGTCAGGGCGGGGGCGCCGTTGGTGCGTTCCACCGTGACCGTGCCCAGGGCGCCCTGCCTGGCTGCCGTCGCCAGGGCTTCGGCCGCCGCGGTGAGGCGGGGATCGGAGGCCGACGGGTCGTCCGGATCGGTGGGCCAGGCCAGCAGGGTCTTGCCGCCGCGCTCCATGTAGAGGGTCAGCTCGCCGTCGACGAGGACGACCAGGGCCCCGGCTTTGCGACCGGGTTTGTGGCCCGCGTCGGACGGTGGTTCGGGCCAGGGCAGGGCCGCGCCGTACGCGTTGGCCGGGTCGGCGGCAGCCAGGACCACCGCCCGGTTCGGGGAGTCCGTGTCCGCGCGTTCGCGCGCGGTGGCGCCGAGCGCAGCCGGTCGACCGCGCCGTCCATCGCGAACTGGGCGGCGCCGAGGCCCTCCACGACGTAACCGCGGCGCGCCTGGCCGCTGTCCTCGAACGCGGCCAGGATGCGGTACGTCGCGGAGAAGCCGCCCTCGACGCCCTCGGCGGCGACCGCGCCGCGCGTGACCACGCCGTGCCGGTCGAGCAGCGCGCGGGCCAAGCGCGTGGGCGCGGTGGGTCGGATCCGGCTCGTGGGCGGGGAGCAGGGACCAGCGGCCGGAGACCGTGGGCGGGCCGGTGCGGGAGGCGGGGCGGGCAGCCGCACCGAGGGTGCCGTAACGCCCGCGCGGGACCGTGCGTTTGGCGCGGTGGGCGGTGGAGCCCGCCGTACGGCCCGAGCCGAGGAGGGCGCGCAGGGGGGCGAGTGTGTCGTTGGTGACGACGGCGGACCAGGCGAGGTCCCAGAGGGCGTCGGCCAGCTGGGGGTCGGTGCAGTCGGGATGGGTGGTGGCGCGGACCTGGTCGGCGATCTGGCGGAAGAACAGGCCGTACCCGCCGGAGAGGGCGGTGAGGACGGACTCGTGGAGCGCTGTGAGGTCGAGGGGGTGCGGCTGGGGGAGGAGCAGGGGGGCCGCGTCGGCGAGGTAGAGGGACACCCAGCCGTCCTTTCCGGGCAGGGCGCCCGATCCGGCCCACAGGACCTCGCCGGTGGTGGTGAGCTCGTCGAGCATGGCGGGCGAGTAGCCGGCCACTCGGGACGGCAGGACGAGCTTTTCGAGTGCGGAGGCGGGGACGGAGGCGCCCTGCAACTGCTCGACGGCGCGCACCAGTCCGTCGATGCCGCGCAGGCTGCTGCCCAGGTGCTGCCACTGGGGGAGGAACGTGGCGAGCGCGGCGGGCGGAACCGGCTCCAGCTCATGGCGCAGGGCGGCGAGGGACCGGCGCCTCAGGCGGCGCAGCACCGTCGCGTCGCACCACTCCTGGCCGATCCCGGCCGGGTGGAACTCTCCCTGTACGACCCGGCCGCCCGCAGCGAGGCGTTGCAGGGCCCCGTCCGTCACCGCCACGCCCAGTCCGAAGCGCGCGGCGGCCGTGGCTGAGGTGAAGGGACCGTGGGTGCGGGCGAAACGGGCCAGCAGATCTCCGAGCGGGTCCTTGACCGGCTCGGTGAACGCCTCCGGTACGCCGACGGGGAGCGCGGTGCCCAGCGCGTCGCGCAGCCGGCCCGCGTCTTCGACGCCCGCCCAGTGGTCCGCCCCCGCGATACGGACGCGGATGGCCCGGCGGGCGGCCGACAGGCCTTCGGCCCACCCCGGTTCGGCGCCGCGCGCCACCAGCTCCGAGTCGGTGAGCGGGCCCAGGACCCGCAGCGCGTCGGCGACGCCCTCGATGTCCTTGACACGGCGGTCTTCGGCGAGCCACTGAAGCTCCTGCTCCAGCTCGGTCAGGACGCCTGCGTCGAGGAGCTCGCGCAGCTCCGCCTGGCCGAGCAGCTCGGCCAGGAGCCGGGAGTCCAGGGAGAGCGCGGCGGCGCGCCGCTCGGCGAGGGGAGAGTCGCCCTCGTACAGGAACTGGGCGACGTAACCGAAGAGGAGGGAGCGGGCGAAGGGGGACGGCTCGGGGGTGGTGACTTCGACGAGCCGGACACGGCGGGATTCGATGTCGCCCATGAGCTCGGTGAGGCCGGGCACGTCGAAGACGTCCTGGAGGCACTCCCGCACGGCTTCCAGGACGATCGGGAAGGAGCCGAACTCCGAGGCGACCTGGAGCAGCTGGGAGGCGCGCTGGCGCTGCTGCCACAACGGTGTGCGCTTGCCGGGGCTGCGGCGCGGCAGCAGCAGGGCGCGGGCGGCGCACTCGCGGAAGCGGGCGGCGAAGAGCGCGGAGCCGCCGACCTGGTCGGTGACGACCTGGTTGACTTCGCCCTTGTCGAAGACGACGTCAGCGGCGCCCAGCGGGGCCTGGTCGCTGTCGAACGCCGTGGTCTGCCGGGACGGTTCGGCGTCGAGGAGGTCGAAGCCCATCAGATCCGCGTCGGGCAGGCGCAGCACGATGCCGTCGTCGGCGTGCATGACCTGGGCGTCCATGCCGTACCGCTCGGTCAGGCGGGTGCCGAGCGCCAGCGCCCAGGGGGCGTGCACCTGGGCGCCGAAAGG
This sequence comes from Streptomyces altiplanensis, assembly GCA_003719395.1. Classification (GTDB taxonomy): domain Bacteria; phylum Actinomycetota; class Actinomycetes; order Streptomycetales; family Streptomycetaceae; genus Streptomyces; species Streptomyces altiplanensis. The sequence goes on along the minus strand of RHMC01000012.1, from coordinate 54,480 downwards.
GGAGTGGACGACGACGCGCCAGTCGCCCAGCTCGTCGCGGAACCGCTCCACGAGGATGGTGCGGTCGTCCGGGACATGACCGGCGGCGCGGCGCTGCTCGTCGAGGTAGGACAGGACGTTGTCGGCGGCCCAGTCGTCGAGTCCGGCGGCGGTCAGGCGCAGCCGGGCTGCCTCGGGGGTGAGCGAGCCGACCTCACGGAGGAACGTGCCGAGCGCGCGGCCCAGTTCGAGGGGGCGGCCCAGCTGGTCGCCCTTCCAGAAGGGAAGCCGGCCCGGGACGCCGGGGGCGGGGGAGACCAGCACGCGGTCGCGCGTGATGTCCTCGATGCGCCACGAGGTGGTGCCGAGGGTGAAGACATCGCCCACCCGGGATTCGTAGACCATCTCCTCGTCGAGCTCGCCGACGCGGCCGCCGCCCTACTTGGGGTCGGCTCCGGCCAGGAAGACGCCGAAGAGACCGCGGTCGGGAATGGTGCCGCCGGAGGTGACGGCGAGGCGCTGCGCGCCGGGGCGGCCCGTGACCGTACCGGCGATGCGGTCCCAGACGACGCGGGGGCGGAGTTCGGCGAAGGCGTCGGACGGATAGCGGCCCGCGAGCATGTCGAGGTCCGCCGTGAAGGCGGACTCCGGGAGCGAGGCGAAAGGGGCCGCGCGGCGACGACGGTGAGCAGGACGTCGGCCTGCCAGGTGTCGAGGGCGACCATGGCGACGAGCTGCTGCGCCAGGACGTCGAGCGGGTTGGCGGGGACGCGCAGGGCCTCGATGGCACCGCTGCGCATGCGCTCGGTGACGACGGCCGACTGGACCAGGTCGCCCCGGTACTTCGGGAAGACGACGCCGGTGGAGACCGCGCCGACCTGGTGCCCCGCACGGCCGACGCGCTGGAGGCCCGAGGCGACGGAAGGCGGTGACTCGACCTGGACGACGAGATCCACCGCGCCCATGTCGATGCCGAGCTCCAGGCTGGAGGTGGCGACGACCGCGGGCAGCCGGCCGGCCTTGAGGTCCTCCTCGACCTGGGCGCGCTGCTCCTTGGAGACGGAGCCGTGGTGGGCGCGGGCGAGCAGGGGCGGAGCGCCCCTGGCGGCACCGGACTCGGCCATGAGCTCGGCGGGGGAGTGGTGCTCCGGCAGAGGTTCACCGGTGGCCCGTTCGTACGCGATCTCGTTGAGCCGGTTGCACAGGCGCTCGGCGAGGCGGCGGGAGTTCACGAAGACGATCGTCGAGCGGTGGGCCTGGACGAGGTCGGCGATGCGCTCCTCCACATGGGGCCAGATCGACGGTTTGTCGCCCGCGTCGCCCTCCTTGGCGGGGGCGCCGCCGAGCTCGCCCAGATCCTCCACGGGGACGACCACCGACAGGTCGAACTCCTTGCCCGAGGGCGGCTGCACGATCGCGGCCCGGCGCGGGGAGAGGAAGCGGGCGACCTCGTCCACCGGCCGGACCGTCGCCGACAGGCCGATACGGCGGGCGGGCCGCGGCAGCAGTTCGTCCAGCCGCTCCAGGGATACGGCGAGATGTGCGCCGCGCTTGGTCCCCGCGACGGCGTGCACCTCGTCCAGGATCACCGTCTCGATACCGGTCAGGGCGTCGCGCGCGGCAGACGTGAGCATCAGGAACAGCGACTCGGGCGTGGTGATGAGGATGTCCGGCGGCCTGGTCGCCAGCGACCGCCGCTCGGCGGCGGGGGTGTCGCCGGAACGGATGCCGACGCGCACGTCCGGCTCGGGCAGCCCGAGGCGTACGGACTCCTGCCGGATGCCGGTGAGCGGACTGCGGAGGTTGCGCTCGACGTCGACCGCGAGGGCCTTGAGCGGCGATACGTACAGCACGCGCAGCGGCTGCCTGGGGTCCGCGGGCGGGGGCTTGGACGCCAGGCCGTCGAGGGCGGCGAGAAAGGCGGCCAGGGTTTTCCCGGAACCGGTCGGGCCACGACCAGGACGTCGGACCCCTCGGAGATGGCCTGCCAGGCGCCTTCCTGCGCCGCGGTGGGCGCGCTGAAGGCCCCGGCGAACCAACCGCGGGTCGCGGGGGAGAAGGAGTCGAGTGCAGTCCTGGCCATGCCCACCATCGTGCACCCGACCACTGACAACGGGTGTCCAGACCGTGGATGTGCAGGTCAGCGGCGTGTGGGACGGGCGCAGAATGGCTTTATGGCGACGGAGGAGCGAAAGGCTCGTGAGATCGAAGAGGCACAACAGGCACAAGAGGCAAAGGAGGCCAGGGAGTCGGGGGAGACGGAGGAGGTGGGACAGACGCGGGAGACAGCTGCCGGGAAGGAGGAGTGGGCGCGGCACTGGCAGTACCCGGGAGTGCCCGGCCTCGACCTGCTGCGGGCCCGTTATGTGCGCCACTCCTTCTCGCGCCACAGCCATGAGGGATTCGTCCTCGGCGCGGTCTTCCGCGGGATCGAGGACGTGGTCATGCCGCAGGGCACGATCAAGGCCCGCCCCGGAACCGTCGTCATGATCAACCCCGAGGTGCCGCACTCCGCCCGCGCCGGTGTGCCCGAGGGCTGGTCGTACGCCACCTTGTACCCCTCGGCGCAGGTGGTCGCCGGCATCGCCGACGAGATGACGAGCCTGCGGGGAACGGCCGGTTTCGCGGAGACCATCGTCGAGGACGCCGACACCGCGCGGCTCATCCGCGCGGTCCACCGGGCGGCCGAGGAGGGCAACGCGCTCGCCGCCGACAGCGTGCTCCGTATCGCGGTGGCCAGGCTGCTGCGCCGGCACGGCCAGAGTCTTCCCGCACGCGCGCCGAGCGCGGCCGGCGCCCGCACGGCGGCCCTCGCGAAGAGCCTCCTGGAGGAGCGCATGGCCGAGCCGCCTTCCCTGGAACAGCTGGCGCACGAACTCGGGACCGGTCCGTTCGCGCTCCTGCGCGCGTTCAAGTCGGCGTACGGCATGCCGCCGCACACCTGGCTCACCAACGCGCGCGTGCGCACCGCCCGGCGGCTCCTGGAGGCCGGGACGGCGCCCGGGGAGGCCGCCGCCGCGGTCGGGTTCAGCGACCAGCCGCATCTGAACCGGCACTTCACCCGGATCGTCGGGGTGCCGCCCGGTGCCTACCAGCGGGAGCGCGCAAGAACGTACAAGACCGGTCGCGGCCGCGCGTCGTAGTGTCCCGGGCGTGGCAGAACAGACAGCATCTCCAGCGATACGTACAGAACCCCCCGCGGCCAAACCCGACAGCGCCGTTGTCCGTGACGCGCTCGGCGTGGGCGTCGCCGTCGGACTCTCCGGCTTCGCCTTCGGCGTGACCTCCGCGGGGGCGGGCCTCAGCCTCCTCCAGACGTGCGCGCTCAGCCTCCTCGTCTTCACCGGAGCCTCGCAGTTCGCGCTCGTCGGGGCGCTCGCGGTGGGCGGCAATCCGTTCACCGCCGCCGCGGGGGCCTTCTTCCTGGGCGTACGCAATGCCTTCTACGGACTGCGGCTGTCCCAGCTGCTGGCGCTCCCGCGTTCCGTACGCCCCTTCGCCGCGCACTGGGTGATCGACGAGACGACGGCCGTGACGCTCGCACAGCCCTCCCGCCGCAGTGCCCGGCTCGGCTTCACCGTCACAGGACTGACTCTGTACGTCCTGTGGAACCTCACCACCCTGATCGGCGCACTGGGCGCGGAGGCCATCGGCGACACCGACGCGTGGGGTCTGGACGCCGCCGGTCCCGCCGTCTTCCTCGCCCTGCTGGCGCCCATGCTCCGCAGTGGCACGGAGCGGGCCGTCGCGGGACTCGCGGTGCTTCTGGTCCTCGGATTCCTGCCGGTGCTGCCGGCGGGGGTGCCGGTGCTCGTGGCCGCGCTCGCCGCGCCCGCCGTGCTCTGCGTCCGGGGCCGCGGGACACGCCGTACCGCGAAGGAGGCGGGACGGTGAGCGTCTGGATCGCGATCGGCGCCACCGCCGTCGGCTGCTACCTCGTCAAACTGCTCGGCCTGCTGGTGCCGGCCGGGGCCCTGGAACGCCCGCTGGTGAAGCGTCTGGCCGCTCTCCTGCCGGTGGCCCTGCTCGCCGCGCTCACCGCCCAGCAGACCTTCGGCACCGGTCAGCAGCTGGTGCTGGACGCGAGGGGCGCCGGCCTCGCGGCGGCAGCGCTCGCGCTCGTCCTGCGCGCCCCCTTCCTCGTCGTGGTCGGGGCCGCGGTGGTCGTCACGGCGGGCGTGCGGGCGATCGCCGGCTGACACGGCGCTGCGGCACATCGCCAAGAGTGCGGACGCGGGCCTGGGCGGTGCCCTGGAAGGCCCGTGTCCGTCACACCCGGTGCCGTGGGCAGTGTGACGCGACACCGAACGGATTCTCCAATTCCGTAGCGCCGGGAAGAGGCCGCGCCGCTGCGTCTCCTGCTGCGCCGCCGTACCGCTCGACTGCGAGCCGCCCGAGGACCTCGTGCACCTCGTCGGCAAGGAGTGCGGCACCGAGGTACGGATCGCCGCCGTTGCGGCCGCAGGACCGGAGCGCGTGCCGGAAGCGGTCCGTACCGCCACCGGGATCCTGCGCGTCACGCGCGCGCGTGCGGCCTGCCGCCCGGATGGCAGGCCCGACGGCGTACTGCCCGGATTCCATCTCTCACGCTCCAGCGGGAGCAGCCACAAGAGCGCCGCACGGATCGGCCCGGCCGAAGATCACCCGGTACTCCTCGACCCCCCTCCGCACGTTCCTCGCGCAGCAGCAGGACCGTCGTGCACCGCGCCGTTGCCCGGCCCGCCCCCCGGCACCGTCGGCAGCCGGCTCGCGAAGACCGCCGCGCGCACCGGCGTCGGCCCGGCCTCCCCGCGCGGCGTCGCCCTCGCCGCCCCGCTGCTGCGGGAAGCCGCCCCGCCGAGGTCAGCCGACGGCACGGTCCGTACGCCCGTAGCGTCAGCAGCGCGTCGATCGTCACGATCGACGCGATTCCAGCACGGCCCCCGGTGCCCATTCCCGCCGGCGGACCGGCCAGCCCCCGTCATCCCGCTGCTCGGCCGCGAGGAAGTCCAGCGAGCGGCTCATCTCCTCGTCGGTGAACCAGCCCCGGGCGAGCGATCCCGGCGTACGGGCGTAGTCGTACGGGAAGTGGTGCTCGCCCGGGGCGTACCCCGCCGCGACCGGCTGCTCCCCGGCCCGCGCCGGATCCAGCACCACGAGCCGCTGACCGCGCACGAGACGGCCGAGCCGGTCCGCGGCGGCCCCGGCCCGCGGCCGGTCGGGCACGCCGTCCAGGAAGGCGACCGCGGCCTGGACCTCATAGGGATGGGACTCCTCCAGCGCCTCGATCGCGGCCCAGCAGAAGTCGGTGGCCCTGAAGAGCCACGCATGCCACACCTCGTTGCGGTGCAGCAGCCCCACCACGGGACCCGTCGCGAGCAGATCGCCCGGAGGATCGTCGACGGCCGGGACGAACGGCGCGGCCGGACAGCCGCGCAGCGAAGGATGCACGGCGGGCAGCGCCCCCTCCTTCGTCGACACACCGGACAGGTAGCGGCACAGCCGTTCCACCCGGGGGCCCTCGCACCGGCCGATGGAGTCCAGGACACGCAACGCGTGAGCGGTGTGCAACGGCTGGCTCACGGGACCGCGCAGACCGGGTTCCAGGGCATGGCCGTAACCGCCGTCCTCGCCCTGATAGGGGGCGAGCGCCGTTTCGACCGCATCGGCGCCGTCGTCCAGGAAGTGGTGGGCGAACCGCCGCTGTTCGAGCACACGGGCCGTCAGCCAGACGAAGTGCTCGGCGCGCGCGAGGGGAGATGCTCCGGATCCAGCCATGGAAACGACCGTAGGACGGAAAGCGCTGTCGGCAAGCTCTCCGGACAGGGCTGCACTCCCAGGGGCGCGATACTGGAGTCATGCGGTTGACGATTTTCTGGGAGCGGATGGCGGACCACTTCGGCGAGGCGTACGCCGATTCGTTCGCCCGCGACCATGTGATGGCCGAACTCGGCGGCCGTACGGTGCACCAGGCGCTGGCGGCCGGATGGGACGCGAAGGCCGTCTGGCGCGGTGTCTGCGCCGCGATGGACGTCCCCATGGACAAGCGCTGAGGGCAGGGGGAACGACGGAGTGTCACAGACATGGGCCAGACTGGGCCCGTGGCACCCACTGACGAGCCCGCCGGGCACGAAGACCCGCCGACCGCACCACCGCCCGCGCCCGCACCCCCCGGAGCGGACAGCGGTCCGGTCCGCATGCCCCGGTGGCTGCCGCGTGCCATGGTGCTCGCGCTCGCCCTCTACGCCTGCTTCCGGCTCGGCGACTGGGCGTTCCACCAGCTCGTCGGATTGCTGATCAACATCCTGATCGCCTTCTTCGTGGCGCTCGCGATCGAGCCCGCCGTCGGCCGGATGGCGGCCCACGGCATGCGCCGCGGCCTCGCCACCTTCCTGGTCTTCATGGCAGTGCTCGCCGTCGGCATCGGCTTCGTCGTGCTGCTCGGCTCGATGCTGGCCGGCCAGATCATCGAGATGGTCGAGGACTTCCCCAAGTACCTCGACCAGGTGATCAACTGGATCAACCAGACCTTCCACACGGAGCTCTCCCGGGTCGAGGTCCAGGACAGCCTTCTGAACTCCGACTGGCTGCGGAGGTACGTGCAGAACAGCGCCACCGGCGTCCTGGACGTGTCGGCGACCGTGCTCGGCGGACTGTTCCAGTTCCTGACGATCTTCCTGTTCTCCTTCTACTTCGCGGCCGACGGACCACGGCTGCGCCGCGCCCTGTGCTCCGTACTGCCGCCGGCCCGTCAGGCCGAGGTGCTGCGCGCCTGGGAGATCGCCGTCGACAAGACCGGCGGCTACATCTACTCGCGCGGTCTGATGGCGCTCATCTCCGGGATCGCGCACTACGTCCTGCTGTGGGTTTTCGACGTGCCGTACGCGCCCGCGCTCGCGGTGTGGGTCGGTCTGGTGTCACAGTTCATTCCGACGATCGGTACGTACCTGGCGGGCGCGCTGCCGATGCTGATCGCCTTCACCGTCAACCCCTGGTACGCCCTGTGGGTGCTCGGATTCGTCCTCGTCTACCAGCAGTTCGAGAACTACGTGCTGCAGCCCAAGCTGACCGCGAAGACCGTCGCCATCCACCCGGCGGTCGCCTTCGGCTCGGTCGTCGCGGGCACGGCGCTGATGGGGGCCGTCGGCGCGCTGATCGCGATTCCGGCGATCGCGACACTGCAGGCGTTCCTGGGCGCGTATGTGAAGCGGTACGCCGTGACGGACGACCCGCGCGTGCACAGCGGGCACCAGTGGCGCCGGGGCACCTCGGCTCTCGTGCACCTGCGACGGACGCTGCACCAGGAGCACCGCGAAGAGCCCAGCGAAGAGCCCCGCGAGGGGCCCCGCGAGGGGCCCGCGAGGGTCAGGCGCCCCCGTCCTCGGACGACGACGCCTGACTGTTCCGGCCCCGGCCCCGGTTCCGTTCGCGTACGAGCCGTCGGCGCTGTGTCAGCGGTGCTCCAGCCGCACCCGCGGCAGCGCCCCGCGCAGCCGGGCCGGCAGCCACCACGCGCGACGCCCGAGCAGCCGCATCACCGCGGGCACGATCAGGCAGCGGATGACGACGGCGTCCAGCAGGATCGCGACCGCCAGGCCGAGGCCGAACTGCTGGAGCATCCGGTCCGGGCCGAACATGAACGCCGCGAACACCACGATCATGATGGCCGCGGCCGCCGTGATCACCTTGCCGGTCGCCGCGAGCCCCTCACGCACCGCACCCGCCGCGTCCCCGGTGCGTTCCCACTCCTCGTGGATGCGGGAGAGCAGGAAGACCTCGTAGTCCATGGAGAGGAGCGTGGGGAAGCAGCCGATCAGCACCCCCGCGGTGGCGATCAGCCATACCTCGTTGCCGAGGAAGAACGGTCCGGCCGAGGCGAGTACGAGCCGCCGCTCACCGGTCTCGCGTCCCAGGTACGGAAGCAGCATGCCGACCCCCAGGTCCGCGCCCGCCAGCACGGAGTAACCGGCGGCGAAGAACCCCAGAAGGGCGACGGCGAGGGTGTCCATGACTTCTTCTCCGGACTTCTTCGGTCGTGTTCAGTACGAGTGGACGGGGAGCGGCCTGCTCTGTGAGCCGTCCGGGGAACGGTCGTCCGCCCCGAGCGCCGCCCCGGAAGGGCCACGCCGCGCGGCGCGCAGCAGCAGCCACCAGTTGACGGCGATCAGCAGCGCGAAGAGAGCGCCGAAAACAGCGAGCGACAGCCACAACTGCCCGGCGGAGAGGGCGGAACCCGCGTCCTGCGTTTTCAGCAGCCCGTAGATCACCCACGGCTGGCGGCCGGCCTCCCTGAAGACCCATCCCGCCGTCATCGCGACGAACGGCAGGGGGACCACGGCCATCAGCAGCACGTGCCAGGGACGGAGGCGGTAAACGGCCCACCTGATGGAGCCGAGAACGACACCCAGGACCGCGACGAAGAACATCAGGCCGAAGACGGACAGCATCACGAGGGCGCCCGCCCTGGTCCACGCCTCGGACGGCAGATAGTCGCCGGGTCCGAACTCCGCCGTCATGTCGGCCTGCAGCCGCGCCGTCGCGGCAGGATCGCTCTGGAGCACCGCCGTCTTCGCGGGCTGGTACTCCTGGAGCATCGGGAACTGTGCCCCTCCGACCGCCGCGGTGAAGAAGACGGCGGGCAGAGCGGTGAAGACACCGATCCGGAGGGAGCGCCGGAACAGTTCGTACTCGGACGTACGCCGGAAGAGGTGGTAGGCGCTCACCCCCGCCATGAAGAACGCCGCCGTGACCAGGGCGCCGCCCGCGATGTGGAAGAAGGCGAAGAGGGCGGAGGGATTGGGGAGCAGCGCCCAGGTGTCGTCGATCACCAGCCCCTGCGGAGTCTCCTTGTGGCCCACCGGGTGGTTGAGGAAACCGTTGGTGACGAGGATCCGGTACGCCGAGAGGTACGCCGTCAGCGTCACCACCCACAGCAGCGCGAGGTGGACGCGCTTGCCGAAGCGGTTCCAGCCGAAAATCCACAGACCGAGGAACGTCGATTCGACGAAGAACGCGACGATCGTCTCCATCGCCAGGGAAGCGCCGAAGACGTTCCCCGCGTAGTGCCCGAGACCGCTCCACGCCATGCCGAACTGGAACTCCGTCACGATGCCCGTGACGATGCCGACGGCGTAGTTGATGACGCACAGCTGTCCCCAGAAGCGCACCATGCGGGCGTGCACGGGATCGCCGGAGAACACGGCGCGCGTCTGGACGACGGCGACGACGGTCGCCAGCCCCAGGGTCAGGGCGACGAAGAGGAAGTGTCCGCCGGCGGTGAGGGCGAACTGCAGCCGCGCGAGATCGAGCGTTTCCGGTTCCACGCCTGTGACGGTGCGGGCACGGTCAGGTCCGGGGCGTCGGCCTGCGGTGGACAGTGGGCGTACCCCAGGGGTTGCGGGTCCGGCCGGCGGCGTACCCCAGGAGTTGCGTCACAGGTGCGGGGAGCGGGAAAGGGGCGCGGTCAGCCCAGCCACCCCGGGGTGATCATGCCGCTCTCGTAGGCGAGGACCACCAGCTGCGCCCGGTCGCGCACATGCAGCTTGGTCATGATCCGGCTGACGTGTGTCTTGGCGGTGGCCGGGCTGAGCACCAGACGCCGGGCGATCTCGTCGTTCGACAGTCCGGCGCCGACCAGGCCCATCACCTCCCGCTCGCGCTCGGTGAGGGCGTTGCGGCGGGCTCGGGTCGGGCTGCTTGGCGCGGCCCGCGAACTCGGCGATCAGCCGGCGGGTGACGGCGGGCGCGATGAGCGCGTCGCCGCGTGCCACGACCCGTACGCCGTGCAGCAGCTCCATCGGTTCGGTGTCCTTCACCAGGAAGCCCGCCGCGCCCGCGCGCAGTGCGCCGTAGACGTGGTCGTCCACGTCGAAGGTGGTGAGGATGACGACGCGGACGCCCTCGAAGGAGGGATCCGAGACGATACGGCGGGTCGCCTCCAGGCCGTCGAGTTCGGGCATCCGGATGTCCATCAGGACGACATCGGGGCGCAGCTCGCGGGCGAGCGCCAGGGCCTGGTTGCCGTTGGCCGCCTCGCCGACCACCTCGATGTCGTCCTCGTCGTCGAGGATCGAGCGGAACCCGGCCCGTACGAGCGTCTGGTCGTCGGCCAGCACCACGCGGATCACGCGCCGCCCCCGGCCGGGATCCGGGCCTCGACGAGGAAGCCGCTGCCGGTGTCGAGGGCGGTCAGTCGCCGCCCAGTGCCCGCGCCCGTTCCGTCATTCCGCTGATGCCGCTGCCCTCCGCGCCGGGCGCCGCGCCCTGGCCGTCGTCCTCGATACGCACCACGACATGTCGCCGTCGCGCCGCACGCCGACGGCAGCCGTGTGCACCCGGGCGTGACGGGCCACGTTCGTCAGCGACTCCTGGACGATGCGGTAGACGGCGAGCGAGACCTGCGGCGGCAGCCCCAGTGCCGCGTCCTCCACGGTCGTACGGACGTCGAGCCCCGCGGCCCGCGGCGGCGGTGAGTTCCTCGATCCGCTCGATACCGGCGACCGGCGTGACCGGCGCGCCCTCGCCGCCCTCCCCGCCGTCGGCCCTGCGCAGCACGCCGAGTGTGGCGCGCAGCTCACGCAGCGCGTCCTTGCTGCTGTCCCTGATCGCCTCCAGGGCGGGCACCAGTTCTTCGGGGCCGCGCGGCCGCTTGGAGTGGCGGTGCAGGGCGGCGCCCGCCTGGACGTTGACCAGCGAGATGTTGTGTCCGAGGACGTCGTGCAGTTCACGGGCGATGCGCAGCCGTTCCTCGGTCGCGGACTGCCGTGCCCGTACGTCCTTCTCGCGCTCGGCGGCGCGGATCCGCTGCTCGACCTCGCGGAGGTAGGCGCGGTGCGCACGGTGCGCCTGGCCGATCGCGATGACGCCGACGAACCAGCCGGCCATCAGGAAGATCGCGGCATCGTCGACGTGCCGCTCGCCCCGGGTCACCTCCTGTTCGACGTACACGGTGGTCAGCAGGGTGACGACGGCGAGGGTGACGGCGGCGGCGAGGTGCCCCCGGGCGGCGACGGTGTAGAGCGCGTAGGCGAAGGGCAGGAGCAGCAGCGGCAGGTCGACGGGGCTGACCGGGAAGTACGCCGCGCAGCACAGCAGGGTGACCACCGCGACGGGCACCGGCCACCGGCGGCGCCACAGGAGGGCCGAGCAGCCGACGGCGATGAGCGCCCAGCCGAGCAGGAGCCGGTCCGGCGACTCGAACACGCCCGGGGCGCGCACCAGGGTGACGACGACCGTGACCAGGGCGACACCGGCCGCGACGCCGAGCGTCACGGTGCGCTGGGGGAGGGCCATGACCCGAAGGACAGGCGGGCAGAGGGCCCCGGGACGGTCGGCGTGGTGCGCTTGACACTGAAATCGAACATCCATTCTCATGGGATTCCGGCCGTGAAGGCGCAAGGGCTGCCCACGGTTATCCACAGGTCAGGACGGCGTCGGGACGCGTTGTCAGTGGCAGGAGATAGCGTCTTTGACGTGAAGCGATCGACACAAGCAAATCGGGTGGAACCCATGGCAGGCACCGACCGCGAGAAGGCGCTCGACGCCGCGCTCGCTCAGATTGAACGGCAATTCGGCAAGGGCGCGGTGATGCGTCTCGGCGACCGGCCGAACGACCCCATCGAAGTGATCTCCACCGGCTCGACCGCGCTGGACATCGCACTCGGCGTCGGCGGGCTGCCGCGCGGCCGTGTGGTGGAGGTGTACGGACCGGAGTCCTCCGGTAAGACGACACTGACGCTGCACGCCGTGGCCAACGCGCAGAAGGCCGGCGGTACCGTCGCCTTCGTGGACGCCGAGCACGCGCTCGACCCCGAATACGCCAAGGCGCTCGGCGTCGACACGGACAACCTCATCCTCTCCCAGCCGGACACCGGCGAGCAGGCGCTCGAGATCGTGGACATGCTGGTCCGCTCGGGCGCCATCGACCTCATCGTCATCGACTCCGTCGCGGCCCTGGTGCCGCGAGCGGAGATCGAGGGTGAGATGGGCGACTCGCACGTCGGTCTCCAGGCCCGGCTGATGAGCCAGGCGCTGCGCAAGATCACGGGTGCGCTGCACCAGTCCGGGACCACGGCGATCTTCATCAACCAGCTCCGCGAGAAGATCGGTGTGATGTTCGGCTCGCCGGAGACCACGACCGGTGGCCGGGCGCTGAAGTTCTACGCCTCGGTGCGACTCGACATCCGCCGCATCGAGACCCTCAAGGACGGCACGGACGCGGTCGGCAACCGCACCCGCGTCAAGATCGTCAAGAACAAGGTCGCGCCGCCGTTCAAGCAGGCCGAGTTCGACATCCTCTACGGGCAGGGCATCAGCCGCGAGGGCGGCCTGATCGACATGGGTGTCGAGCACGGCTTCGTCCGCAAGGCGGGTGCCTGGTACACGTACGAGGGCGACCAGCTCGGCCAGGGCAAGGAGAACGCCCGTAACTTCCTGAAGGACAACCCCGATCTCGCCGACGAGATGAGAAGAAGATCAAGGAAAAGCTGGGCGTCGGCGTCAAGCCGGCGGTTCCGGGGGCAGAGCCCGGCGCGGACGCGGCGGTCGGCACCCCGGCCGCGGCCGACGGTGCGAAGGCGGTACCGGCTCCGGCGACCAAGGCCAAGACGGCCAAGCCCGCGGCAGCCAAGAGCTAGACCGTGACCCGGAGGACGGACTGGCCGGGAAGCGCAAGCGAAGGTATGGACGCCGAGGACAGCGGCAGCCCCGACCCGTCGAGGGCCGGCAAGGGGCTGCCGCCCCAGGACCCCGGTGAGCAGGCGCGGGCCATCTGCTGCGGCTGCTCACCGGGACCGCGCGCACCCGCAAACAGCTCGCGGACGCACTCCACAAGCGGGGCATCCCGGACGAGGTGTCGGACGAGGTGCTGTCCCGTTTCGAGGAGGTCGGGCTCATCGACGACGCGGCCTTCGCGGACGCCTGGGTGGAGTCCCGCCACCACGGCCGGGGCCTCGCCCGGCGGGCGCTCGCACGGGAGCTGCGGAACAAGGGCGTGGCCCCCACCCTGATCGACGAGGCGGTGGGGCAGCTCGACTCCGACCAGGAGGAGGAGAGGGCCCGCGAGCTCGTGGCCCGCAAACTCCGCTCGACCCGGGGCCTGGAGCGCGACCGCCGGCTGCGCCGCCTCGCCGGCATGCTGGCCCGCAAGGGCTACCCCGAGGGCATGGCCCTGCGGGTGGTCAGACGCGCCCTGGAGGAAGAGGGCGAGGCCACGGACGACGACCTGGGCTACGACCCTCTCTAGACCGGGCGGCACGCCGTGACGGGCCGGCCCGGACCAGGCGCCTCCGGGCACCGGTTCCGCGGCCCCGCGGGAGGGGAGCCCCCGGCCGAAGACACAGGTCCGCTCCTGTGCACCCCGTTTGTGCATCCTGTGCACCCTGTGCACAGGAGAGTGCGCGGGGAGGGCACAGGACCCCGGCGGTAGCGAGATCGCGGGTCTCACCGCTCCCAAGGCGCCGGCGCAGCCGCGCCGCCGGAAGATCCTCCAGCACCTCTCCCTGCACGGTCCGCCACCGCGGCGATCCTCGCCCGCACCCTCGGCCTGGACACCGGCACCACCGGCTGCCACCTCCGTGAGCCCGCCAGGTACTGCTTCGTCGAGGAGACCGAGGGCGAGAGCGAGGGCGAGAGCGAGGGCGAGAGCGCGCCGCGAACGCTGGTGGCGGACGGTTGCCAAGAACCAACATTTCTCCCGCCGTGCAGCCGCTGGTGTACGCGACCGTGGCCGGCGCGGCGGGACTCCTCGCCCTGGTGGCGACGTCTCTCCCGGATCGGACGGCACTCAGGGGCGGCCCGGTGGAGGTGGCCACCGCCAAGCAGTGAAGCCCGGCTGTGCACACCATCCGACTGTGAACACAGCAGCGCGGTAAGGGGCGTCCTCCTGGAAGGGCGCCCCTTACCGCCTTCTCCTCACGGGGTGACGGGCAGCCCCGCCGATCGCCACGCCTGGAACCCGCCGACGAGGTCTGTCGCCCGGTGCAGCCCCAGCTGCCGCAGCGAAGCGGCCGCCAGACTCGACGCGTACCCCTCGTTGCAGATCACCACCACCCGCAGATCATGACCGGTGGCCTCCGGAGCCCGGTGGCTGCCCTGCGGATCGAGCCGCCACTCCAGTTCGTTGCGCTCGACGACCAGCGCCCCGGGGATCAGTCCGTCCCGCTCGCGCAACGCGGCGTACCGGATGTCCACCAGCAGCGCACCGGCCGCGGCGGCGTCGTACGTCTCCTGCGGCCCGATCCGGTCGAGCCCTTCGCGTACCCGCTCCAGCAGTTCGTCGATACCGGTGGGTCCGCTGCTCACTGCCACTCCTCAGGGCGCTCGACCTGCTCCAGACGCAACACCGCTCCCGTACGGCTGTAGCGCCGCATCATCGGCAGCGGCGGGTAGTACGCGTGCACCGAGACGGCGTGCTCGTCCACCGACTCGTTCAGTACCTGGTGCACATGGTGTGCGCCGAAGGCCCGTCCGCGGCCTGCCGTCAGCCGCCGCTCCCGGTCGATCCCGTCGGCGAGTTCGAGCGTTTTCCAGCCCTCCGTCGGGATGCGGGCCGCGAGCGACTCCTCCCGCAGCCTGCCCGCCGCGGTGGCGAAGGCGCCGTGCGAGCCGCTGTGGTCGTGCCAACCGGTGCCGGTGCCGGGCGGCCAGCCGATCAGCCAGGCCTCGCTGCCTCCGGGCCCGTCGAGCCGTACCCAGGTACGGCCTCCGGGATCGAGCGGAAGGGAGGCCACCAGGGAAGCGTCGGCGGCGGTGCTGCGCACGAACGCGAGCAGCTCCGAGGAGGAGGGCGAAGACGTCACGCTCTGGGGAACGCTTTCGGGCGCGCCTGAGGAACGTACGGAAAGAGACACGGGGACCGTCCTGAAGAAGTTCGCGAGAACGCGCGGCCGGGACCACAGCACGGCACAGCGCGAGGAGAGAAGGGCGAATCAGCAGGACGCGGAACACACGCAGCCCGCGTAGCGGACGAGGTCCATATGGACCCTCCGCCACAGGCGCACGTCGGTGTCGGTCATGTTCCGGAGTAGACCACGCACACCAGCGGCGGTCAATTGATGTCCGCGGTCCGGTCGGTCCGGCCGGCCGGGTCGGCCTGATCCGCCCGGTCGGCATGCGCGGGCTTTTCGGAGCGCTCGGACTTCTCGGGATCCCCGGCATCCCCGGAGCGCTGCGGCCCCGGCCCGGCCTGCGTCGCCGCCGGTGCGCCCCCGCGCGCCGCGTCCGCAGCCGCGTACAGCTCCGCGGGCCGCACTCCGTGGAACGCCGCGACCAGATGCCCGTCGGGCCGTACCAGCAGCACGGTGAGCGCGGACGCCCCCGGATAGCTTTCCGCGACGAGCAGCTCCGCGCGTACCGGCAGGGCCGTCACGGCCGCGGCCAGCCGGGGCATCAGCCCCGCGGTCATCCAGTGCCGCCGGTCCCACACGCCCGTCCCCGGCACGACCAGACCACCAGCTGCGTCCGCGCCCCAGCCGGTCCCGCAGCCGCACCGTGGTGCCGTCGGGCGCAGTCGCCCGTACGTCCGCCACCGGCCCGCCCAGGGGCGTACCGACGAGCGTCTGCGCCTCGGTGTGCAGGGGCGCGAGCGGGGAGTGCGTGTACTCGGGCGGCGCGCCCAGCGCCCCGCGCCCCAGGTGCCCGTCCGTGAGCAGGGTGTCGTGCCCGCGCGCGGTACCGGAAAGGTACGTCCGCAGCCCGCTGCCCCGCAGTACCGGCAGCGCCTGGTCGGCGGCGCGCAGGCGCGCGGCGACCGCGGTGCGCCGCTCGGCCTGGTAGCTGTCGAGCAGCGTCTCCGAGGCCCCCAGGTGCCAGGCCTGTGCCAGCTTCCAGGCCAGGTTGTCGATGTCCCGCAGCCCCTCGTCGAGGCCCTGCGTACCGAGCGCGCCGAGCAGATGGGCGGAGTCCCCGGCGAGGAACGCCCGTCCCACCCGCCACCTGCGGGCCAGCCGGTGGTGGACGGTGTACACGCCGGTGTCGATGAGTTCGTACGGAGGTGTCTCGCCGCACCAGCCGCCCAGGGTGTCCCGGATCCGCGCCAGCAGGGCCTCGGGGGTGACGAGCTCACCGCGCGGCGGCAGCAGCCAGTCGAGCCGCCACACACCACCGGGCAGCGGACGGGCGGTCACTTCCTGCCCGCCGGTCCGCCACGGCGGCATGCGGTGCAGCAGCGCCTCGTCCGGCCGGGGCAGTTCCGTACGCAGCGCGGCGACGGCATGCCTCTCGACCGACGTACGTCCGGGGAAGCGGATGTCGAGGAGCTTGCGCACCGTCGACCTCGCCCCGTCGCAGCCGACCAGGAAGCTGCCGCGCCACGAGGTGGACCCGGGCTCACGTGTGTGCGCGGTGACGCCGCTGCCGTCCTGCTCGATGGTGTCGAGACGTCCGTGCGGCACGGTCCGCACCAGCTCGTGCGCCGTGACGGCGTCCCGCAGCCCGCGCGTCAGGTCGTGCTGGGGCAGGTGCACCGGGGAGGACGGATCGTCGGCGTCGCCGAAATCGACCTGCCTGACCTCCTGATTGCGCCGCATGGACCGCCATCCGGTCCAGCGCGCCCCGTCGTCACGGACCGTGGCGCAGCCGAGCCGTTCGAGCAGCTCGGCGGTGTCCGGCCGCAGGACGGCCGTACGGGCCGTGCGGGGCTCGTCCTTGCCCGCCCCCTCGTCGAGCACGACGGAGGGCACACCCTGGCCGGCGAGAGCCAGGGAGAGGGCCAGTCCGACAGGGCCGGCCCCGACGACGATCACCGGGTCCACGGAGCGTCCCCTCCAGTCCGTACGGACATGCGGGAAGCGGCAGGTGGAACCCGGTGCACGATCACAGAACGTATGCAACCCACTGCGGGTGCTTGCGTCAAGCGACAGAGGCAGCGGCGCGGGGGTCGCTGCCTCACATTTCGTCAGTTCTTCTTGCCGTCAGGCCCTTCGGTACCTCCGGCCCCGCCTTCCACGTGCGGTCCGAGCGGCCCGCCACCGGCGTCGAGCACTCCGGGCGCCTCCAGCGGTTCGGCGGCGGCGGCCGGCGCGATGCCGGTCTTGGCCCGGCGGCCTCGCTTCTCGACCCAGGTGGCGAGCGAGGACAGCGCCAGACACATCGCGACGTAGATGGCACCCACGACGATGACGACGGGGACATACGGATTGTCATCATTGACGATGATGTTGTTGGCCATCGTCCGGGCCGCGTACAGCAGCTCCGCGTACGTGATGATGTAGCCGAGCGAGGTGTCCTTGAGGGTCACGACCAGCTGGCTGATGATCGTCGGCAGCATGGAGCGGACGGCCTGCGGGAGCAGCAGCATCGTCATGACCTGCGACTTGCGCAGACCCAGCGCGTACGCCGCCTCGACCTGCCCCTTGGGCACGGCGTTGACGCCCGCCCTGAGCACCTCGGCCTGGACGCACGCGTTGTAGACGGTCAGTCCGATGACCAGTGCCCAGTACGCCGAACTCTCGCCGATGAACCCGAGGTTGTTCTTGTAGGTCAGGAACAGGACCCACATCGCGTAGATCGTGATCAGCAGCGGGACGGCCCGGAACAGCTCGATGAACCCGGCGGCCACCGCGCTGACGGCACGGTGGTCGGAGAGCCGCGCCACGGCCAGCAGCACGCCCAGGACCAGCGACAGCACTGCCGCCACCACGAAGACCTGGAGGGTGGAGAGGACGCCGTCGCGGATGTTCGCCCGGACACCGGCGTTGTTGAAGATGTTCCACATCTCGGGAGCGAAGTAGCCGCGGTCCGCGAGCCGGTAGACCGCGAAGGCGATCAGGCCGAGGACCAGCAGGGAACCGACCACGCTGTAGATGCGGTTGCGTACCCGGGCGTTGGGACCCGGGGCGTCGTACAGGACGCTCGAACTCATCGTGCGACCTCCAGGCGCCGCTCGAGCAGCCGGAAGAGACCGCTGATGGTGAAGGTGATGACCAGGTAGGCGAGAGCCACCCAGAGGAAGATCGGGGCGATGGCGAAGCCCTTGTCGCTCAGCAGCTTCTGCACCCCGAAGAGCTCGGTGACACTGAACGCTCCCGCGATCGCCGAGTTCTTGGTGAGCGCGATGAAGATGCTGCTCAGCGGCGGGATCACGGTGCGGGTGGCCTGGGGCAGGACGATCATGCGCAGTGTCTGGGAGAAGGTCATGCCCAGCGAACGGGCGGCCTCGGCCTGACCGAGCGGCACCGTGCTGACACCGGACCTGACGGCCTCGCAGACGAACGCGGAGGTGTAGAAGCCGAGCGCCAGCAGCGCCTTCGTCCACGGGTTCATGCCGGTGCCGAAGACGGCGGGCACCACGAACCAGGCGACGAGGAACAGCAGCGTCAGCGGGGTGTTGCGGAAGAGTGTGACCCAGGCGGTGCCGAAGAACCGCAGGGGCGGTACGGGAGAGACCCGGAAACCGGCCATCACGACGCCCAGCACCATCGCGAGCAGCGCACTGGCGGCGGTCAGCAGCACGGTTCCTATGAAACCGTCACGGAACTCCGGCAAGTGGTCGAGCAATACATTCACGGGGAAGTCCTCGTGGGCGGCAGCAGCAGCGGACGGGCAGGGGACACCGCGCCCCGTACGCTCCCCTCAAGCGCGTACGGGGCCCGGCAGGACACCACCGAAGACGGCGGTATCAGTAGCGCTCGAGCGCCGGCGGCTCGGTGAACGGCGAGCCGGACAGGCCGAGCGTCGCGTCGTACGCCTTCTTGTAGTCGCCGTTCTTGATGTGCGCCTCGAGCGACTTGGTGACCGCCTCGCGCAGCGCCTTGTCGGCCTTGCTCATGCCGATGCCGTACGGCTCCTTGGTGAACGGCTTGCCGAGCACCTTGAGCTTCGTCGGACGCTGGGCGGCGTAGCCCTTGAGGATCGCGTCGTCGGTCGTGACCGCGTCGACCTCGTTGTTGATGAGCTGCTGCACACACTCGGAGTACTTCGAGAGCTCGATGGCCTTCGCGCCGTACTTCGGCTTCTTGATCTCCTGGAGCGGAGTGGAGCCGACGATCGAGCAGACCTTCTTGCCCTTGACGGAGTCGGGTCCGGTGATCGCCGTCTCGTCCTTGCGGACCAGGAGGTCGGCGCCCGCCATGAAGTACGGACCGGCGAAACCGACCTGCTTCTTGCGCTCGTCGTTGATCGTGTACGTACCGACGTAGAGGTCGACGTCGCCCTTGGAGATGGTCGTCTCGCGGACGCCGGAGTCGACCGTCTTGAAGACGATCTGGTCGGCCGAGAAGCCGAGGTCGGCGGCGACCATCTTGGCGATCTCGATGTCGAAGCCCGAGCGCTTGCCGTCGGTGTCCTCGAAACCGAGGTACGGCTGGTCGTTCTTGGCACCGAAGGTGATCTTGCCGGCCTGCTGGGCCTTCTTCAGCGTCGGCGAGTCGATCTTGACGTCCTTGGCGACCGTGTACGTCGGCAGCTCGGGGGCCTCCTTGCCGCCGGTCGGGGCCTTCGGCTTGTCACCCGCGGTACCGGTCTCGCCGCCACAGGCGGTCGCGGTCAGGGCGAGCACAGCAATGGCGACAGCGGCCGTTTTACGGAGCTTCATCGTGAACATCCCTTATGTCGTAGGTCGTGAGTCGTCAGTGGTGAAGGATCTTCGACAGGAAGTCCTTGGCCCGGTCGCTGCGCGGATTGCTGAAGAACTGGTCGGGCGTGGCCTCTTCGACGATCTTGCCGTCCGCCATGAAGACGACACGGTTGGCGGCCGAGCGCGCGAAGCCCATCTCGTGGGTGACGACCACCATCGTCATGCCGTCGCGTGCCAGCTGCTGCATGGCTTCCAGCACCTCGTTGATCATCTCGGGGTCGAGCGCCGAAGTGGGCTCGTCGAAGAGCATGACCTTGGGGTCCATGGCCAACGCCCGTGCGATCGCGACACGTTGCTGCTGACCGCCGGAGAGCTGCGCCGGGTACTTGTCCGCCTGCGAGCCGACACCCACCCGGTCGAGCAGGGTGCGCGCCTTCTCCTCCGCCGCCTTCTTGTCCGCCTTGCGGACCTTGATCTGGCCCAGCGTCACGTTCTCCAGCACCGTCTTGTGCGCGAAGAGGTTGAACGACTGGAAGACCATGCCGACGTCGCCCGCAGCCGGGCGAGTTCCTTGCCCTCCTGGGGCAGCGGCCTTCCGTCGATCGTGATCGCACCGGAGTCGATCGTCTCCAGGCGGTTGATGGTGCGGCACAGCGTGGACTTTCCGGACCCGGAGGGTCCGATGACGACCACGACCTCGCCACGGGCGATGGTCAGATCGATGTCCTGGAGCACATGCAGCGCGCCGAAGTGCTTGTTGACGTTGCTCAGCACGACCAGGTCGTCGGCTGCGGGCGCAGCGTCATCGGCGGCCTTGGTCACTGAAACTCCGCTCATCGGCTTCTTGCTCCGTCCTCCTCGGTTGGGAGGACCCTAGTCAGCCGCTGCGACCAGCGTCATTACATCTGAGCTGAAATTGAGCATAACGATCCGGCTGCAACCGGACACTCCGCGTGAACGGGACTCCGGGCGGGGATACCGGCTCCATAACGGAACATGCCCGTAACGGGAAGGGTCTTGACTGGAACGTGACGCATCGGCGTTTATGCCCTGAGACCAATTCACGAAGATTTCACCGGAGAGGGGGGCCGACCATGAGACTGCTGCTCGTCGAGGACGACAACCACGTCGCGGCGGCCCTCTCCGCCATCCTCGTCCGGCACGGGTTCCAGGTCGTCCACGCCCGCAGCGGCGAAGAGGCGATCCAGGCGCTCCTGCCGGCCGAGAAGGAGCCCTTCGGTGTCGTGCTGCTCGACCTCGGACTGCCCGACCAGGACGGCTACGAGGTCTGCGGCAAGATCCGCAAGCACGGCGACACCCCGGTGATCATGGTGACCGCGCGGGCCGACGTGCGCTCCCGCATCCACGGCCTCAACCTGGGCGCCGACGACTACGTCGTCAAGCCGTACGACACCGGCGAGCTGCTCGCCCGTATCCACGCCGTCAGCAGGCGCAAGGCGACGGGTGACACGCCGGTGTCCGCCACGGCCGCCGACACCGCCCTGCGGCTCGGCGGCGTACGCATCGAACTGCCCACGCGCCGCGTCAGCGTCGACGGCACCGAGGTCCAGCTGACCCGCAAGGAGTTCGACCTGCTCGCTCTCCTCGCGCAGCGCCCCGGCGTCGTCTTCCGCCGGGAGCAGATCATCAGTGAGGTCTGGCGTACGAGCTGGGAGGGGACCGGCCGCACCCTGGAGGTGCACGTGGCCTCCCTGCGCTCCAAGCTGCGGATGCCCGCGCTCGTCCAGACCGTGCGCGGTGTCGGCTACCGGCTCGTCGTCCCGGCCGCGGTACAGGGCCCGTAACCCCGCGTGCGCGCCCGCCTCCTCCCGCTGCTCATCGTCCTCCTCGCGGGCATCCTCCTCGCGCTGGGCTTCCCGCTCGCGGTGAGCGTGGCCGCCGCGCAGCAGCTGCGGTGGTCGTCGACCGGATCGACGACACGGCGCGCTTCGCGGCGCTCGCCCAGTTCGTCACCGAGCGCAAGGACAGCGCCGAGGACGAGCGGCGCAGGACCCTGGAGACCGAACTCGCCAGCTACCACGGGGTGTACGGAATCCGGGCCGGGGTCTTCTACCGCGACGGCGAATCCATGGCGAGCGCTCCCGGGAACTGGTCCGTTCCCGCGCGGGGCGAGGGCCGCGACGCCTTCCAGGAGGCGCTCTACAAGCGCCGCAGTCACGATCCGCAGCAGGTCTGGCCCTGGCAGGACGGCCGGCTGTTCGTCGCCTCGCCGGTGGTCCGGGACGGCGATGTGGTCGCGGTCGTCGTCACCGACTCGCCCACCGGCCAGATGCGTTCGCGGACCCTGTACGGCTGGGTGCTGATCGCGGCGGGAGAGGGCGCGGCGATGCTGGTCGCGGTCGGCGCCGCGTTCCGGCTGACCGGCTGGGTGCTCAGGCCCGTACGCGTCCTGGACGCGGCCACCCACGACATAGCGACCGGCCTGATGAACTCGCGCGTCGCGGCCGCGAGCGGGCCGCCGGAACTCAGGCGCCTGGCCCGGTCGTTCAACGAGATGGCGGACAACGTCGAGGACGTGCTGGAGCAGCAGCGCGCCTTCGTCTCCGACGCCTCTCACCAACTGCGCAACCCGCTGGCCGCCCTGCTCCTGCGGATCGAGCTCCTCCACCTCGACCTCCCCGGAAACGAGGAGATCGCCTCCGTCCGCACGGAGGGCAAGCGCCTCGCACAGGTCCTGGACAGCCTGCTGGACCTGGCGCTGGCCGAACACGCTCCCGCCCACCTCCAGCTGATCGACCTCGGCGAACTGGTCACCGAGCGCGTCGCCGCCTGGCACCCCCTCGCGGACGACAAGGGCGTACGCCTCGCGTACGAAGGCCCGGCGGCCGTCACCGCGTGGGGCGACCTCGTCGCGCTCTCCAGCGCCCTCGACGCGGTGATCGACAACGCCCTGAAGTTCACCCCCCCGGGCGAGGAGGTCGAGGTCGCGGTCGCGCCGGACGGGGAGACCTGCACGATCACCGTCGCCGACGGCGGCCCCGGCCTGACCGAGGACGAACTCGCCCGCATCGGCGACCGCTTCTGGCGCAGCAACCGCCACCAGAACATCAAGGGCTCGGGCCTCGGCCTGTCCATCTCGCGGGCCCTGCTCCTCGCCGCGGCCGGCACCATGTCGTACGCCCGGAACACGCCCCACGGGCTGCGGGTGACCGTGACGGTCCCCCGCACGCCCCCCGCCGCCTGACCGGCCCGGCGGCCCTCGCGGCTACGGCTTGACCGACCGGTAGTAGCGCTGCGCGCCCTCGTGCAGCCGCAGCGGATCGGTGTAGATCGCGGTCCGCAGATCCACCAGCTGCGCCGCGTGCACCTCGTTGCCGATGTGGTCCCGGCTCCTTATCACCGAGCGGGTCAGCCCCTCCGTCAGCCCGGCGTCCGTACGGTCCGTGGTCACCAGCAGATTGGCCACGGCCACCGTCGGCACGGCCACCCCGTCCCGCACCTCGGCGTACGCGTCGGCGGGCATCACGGCGAACCGGTAGTGGCGGGAGGCGCCACCCGCCGCGTGCAGCTCGTCGACGAGATCACCCAGCGGTACGAGCCGGATCGCCATGCGCTCCGACAGGTCCCGCACGGCGCTGGTGGGCAGGCCGCCCGACCAGAAGAAGGCGTCGATCTCGCCCTTCTCCAGCAGCCGGGGCATGGTGTTGATGCCGACGGACACCGGGACGATGTCCCGCTCGGGGTCGAGCCCGGCGGCCTCCAGCAGCCGGTTCGCCACCAGCCGTACGCCCGAGCCGTCCTGTCCCACCGCGACCCGCCTGCCGCGCAGCCCCGCCGCGGACCGCACCTCGGAGCCCTTCTCCACGACGAGCTGCACATAGTCGTCGTACAGCCGCGCACAGCTGCGCAGCCGCTTCGCACCGGGCATGCGGTCCCGCTGGTACTTCGCCACGGCGTCCGCGGTGGCGATGGTGAAATCGGCCTCCCCGCTCGCCAGCCGTGCGAGGTTCTGCTGCGACCCCTCGCTGGTCCGCAGCCGCATGTCCACCTCGGGGAGATCACGGGCGAGGGACTCGTCCAGGAGTTCGCCGTAGCGCTGGTAGACCCCGGTCGTCACACCCGTACTGAACGTGATCTTCCCGCGCGGCGAGGTCTCCCCGATCGGCAGGAGCCACCACAGCAGCAGTCCGGACACCACGAAGGCGGCGACGGCCCCCTGGAGGGCACGGCGGCGGCTGATGCGGGGAAGGACCTGGGGCATGCGCGCGATCCTGCCAGTTCACTCCCCTCGGGGACCAGGGGGTGCCCGGCCCCGTACCCTGGTGTACGAGATGAGCGAGAAGACATACGAGGTGCGCACTTACGGGTGCCAGATGAACGTCCACGACTCCGAGCGGCTCTCGGGCCTCCTGGAGGGCGCGGGATATGTCCGGGCGCCGGAGGGCGCCGACGGTGACGCCGATGTCGTCGTCTTCAACACCTGCGCGGTGCGGGAGAACGCCGACAACAAGCTGTACGGCAACCTCGGCAGGCTCGCCCCGATGAAGACGAAGCGGCCGGGCATGCAGATCGCCGTCGGCGGCTGCCTCGCGCAGAAGGACCGCGACACCATCGTCAAGAAGGCCCCCTGGGTCGACGTGGTCTTCGGCACGCACAACATCGGCAAGCTGCCCGTGCTGCTGGAGCGCGCCCGCGTCCAGGAAGAGGCGCAGGTCGAGATCGCCGAGTCGCTGGAAGCGTTCCCGTCCACCCTTCCGACGCGTCGCGAGAGCGCGTACGCCGCCTGGGTCTCCATCTCCGTCGGGTGCAACAACACCTGCACCTTCTGCATCGTCCCGGCGCTGCGCGGCAAGGAGAAGGACCGCAGGACCGGCGACATCCTCGCCGAGATCGAGGCACTGGTCGCCGAGGGCGTCTCCGAGATCACCCTGCTCGGCCAGAACGTCAACGCGTACGGCTCCGACATCGGTGACCGCGAGGCCTTCTCCAAGCTCCTGCGCGCCTGCGGGAAGATCGAGGGCCTGGAGCGCGTCCGCTTCACCTCGCCGCACCCGCGCGACTTCACCGACGACGTGATCGCCGCGATGGCCGAGACGCCGAACGTCATGCCGCAGCTGCACATGCCGCTCCAGTCCGGCTCGGACACGGTGCTCAGGGCGATGCGCCGCTCGTACCGCCAGGAGCGCTTCCTCGGCATCATCGAGAAGGTGCGCGCCGCGATGCCGCACGCCGCCATCTCCACCGACATCATCGTGGGCTTCCCCGGCGAGACCGAGGAGGACTTCGAGCAGACCATGCACACGGTCCGCGAAGCGCGCTTCGCCCAGGCCTTCACCTTCCAGTACTCCAAGCGCCCCGGAACGCCGGCCGCCACCATGGAGAACCAGATTCCCAAAGAGGTCGTCCAGGAGCGCTACATGCGCCTGGTCGCCCTCCAGGAGGAGATCTCCTGGGAGGAGAACAAGAAGCAGGTCGGCAGGACGGTGGACGTCATGGTCGCCGAGGGCGAGGGCCGCAAGGACGGCGCCACGCACCGCCTCTCCGGCCGCGCCCCCGACAACCGCCTCGTCCACTTCACGAAGCCCGACGAGGACGTACGCCCCGGCGACGTGGTGACGGTCGAGATCACCTACGCCGCGCCGCACCACCTGCTGGCCGAGGGCCCCTCCACGGCGTACCGCCGCACCACGCGGGCGACGCCTGGGAGCGGCGCACCGCGGAGCCGAAGCAGGGCGCCGGTGTTCTCCTGGGGCTGCCGAAGATCGGCGTACCGGAGCCGCTGCCCGCGGCCACGGGCGGCTGCTCCGTCCGGTAAGCCGGCCGGCGGCCGGCCCGTGCGCCGGGGAGAACCGGGGGAGCGCGACGCGAGACGCGGGCGCCCCGTGGGCCGGAGCCGCCGTACGACAGTGAGGCCCCGGAGCCTCGGAACGGCGTTCCGCCGGGGTACTAGGCTTCCGGGCATGCTTGTCGCCGCCGCCGTATGCCCCTGCCCGCCGCTCCTGGTCCCCGAGGTCGCCTCCGGGGCCGCCCGGGAGCTCGACGCGCACGGACGCCTGCGCGGACGCTCTCGGGGTGCTCGCGGCGTCCCGCCCCGACCTGCTGGTCGTGGCCGGCCCCGCAGGGCAGGACGGCACCGGAACGTACCCCCGGGGGAGCGTCGGCAGCTTCCGGGGCTTCGGTGTCGGTGTCGGTGTGCGCCTCGGTGCGACGGCGGAGGACGACCGGGCGAGCGCCGCGGGGTGCGAGCTCCCGCAGTCCCTCGCCGTGGGCGCCTGGCTGCTCTCCCGTACGCAGTGGGCGGACGCCCCCGTGGAGGGCCTCGGAGTCGGGGAGCGGCTTGCGAGCGGCCGGTGCGCGGACGAGGGCCGGAAACTCGCCGCACGGGCGGAGCGGGTCGCCCTTCTCGTGCTCGGCGACGGCAGCGCCTGCCGGACGCTCAAAGCGCCGGGCTATCTGGACGAACGGGCCGACGGCTTCGACGCGGCAGCGGCACGGGCGCTGGGCGCGGCCGACACGGCCGCCCTGCTGGCCCTGGACGAGCACGTGGCGTACGAGCTCAAGGCGGCGGGCCGGGCACCCTGGCAGGTCCTCGCGGGCGCCGCCGAGGGCGCCGGTCTCCGACGCCCGGCTGCTGTACGCGGAGGCCCCTTACGGCGTCGGCTACTTCGTCGCCGCCTGGTCCTGAACCCCGGGAAGCCGTCGGGAACGGAACCGTCGGGAACGTCTGAAGACACAAGCACGCGACGCCGCGGAGCGAGGTGCGCTCCGCGGCCGTCCGCCGTTGCCGCCTGTCAGGACACTGTGGGTCAGGGGGCCGGAGGAGGAGGCGGCGGCGCAGTGCCGGTGCCGCTCGTCCTGCCGGTCCTGTCGTCCTTGTGAGCGATGCGGTCCAGGGCCTGCTTGGCCTTGCCCGTTCCCGACTCGATCTGACTGCTGTACTTGCCCTTGGTCTTGCTGTCGACCGCCTTGGCGGCCTTGCTCAGACCCTGCTCGATCTTGCCCTCATGCTGCTGCGCGAGGTCCGAGACCTTGCCCTTCGCAGGAGCGATCTTGGCCTTCAACGAATCCAGGAAACCCATGGATCACCTTCGCTCTTCGGGGGGCTACTTATGGGCGTTCTCTCCGGCCTCGTTGTCCGCCGCCTCGTCCGCGGACTGCTGCTTGGGAATCTCGACGCCCTCGCCCTCGGCGGCTCCAGGAGTCTCGGCGCCCTTCTCGGCCGCGCCTTCCGCGGCGGCTTCCTCCGGGGTGCCGCCCGTCAGAGCGCCGGCCTGTGCCTCTTCGGGCGACGCCTCCACGACATCCTTGGACTTGCGGCGAAACCGTGCAAAAAGGCCCATATCTGCTCCATATATTACTCGTGTGGGCGAAATCCCGCGCCCGTCCGGAGCGTCTCATTGCGTCGCCCAGGGGCACCGGTCCGTAAACCGGCGGTCGGAACCTCGCAACAGGAAACGAACCCGGCCGCGTGCCGTCACGTAACTCGTTCGGGGAGGTGCCGTGGGGTTTGCGAGACTGGGGCAGTGAGAACTGCAGCTCCCGCACCGCGGGTCATCGCCGTTGTCGGCCCCACGGCAGCCGGAAAGTCCGATCTGGGCGTCGCCCTCGCCCAGCATTTCGGCGGGGAGGTCGTCAACGCCGACTCCATGCAGCTCTACCGGGGGATGGACATCGGCACCGCCAAACTGACGCCCGGGGAGCGCGGCGGCATCCCGCACCACCTCCTCGACATCTGGGACGTGACCGAGGCGGCCAGCGTCGCCGAGTACCAGAGGCTCGCCCGCGCGGAGATCGACCGGCTCCTCGCCGGCGGCCGTACGCCCGTCCTCGTCGGAGGCTCGGGGCTCTACGTACGGGGGGCCATCGACGCACTCGAGTTCCCCGGCACCGACCCGGCGGTACGGACCCGGCTGGAGGAGGAGCTGGAGCTGCGAGGCCCCGGCGCCCTGCACGCGCGCCTCGCCGCCGCCGATCCCGACGCGGGGCGCGCGATCCTGCCGAGCAACGGCCGGCGCATCGTCCGCGCGCTGGAAGTGATCGAAATCACCGGCAAGCCGTTCACGGCCAATCTCCCGGGCCCCGACTCGGTGTACGACACCGTCCAGATCGGCGTCGACGTCGGCCGCCCCGAGCTCGACGAGCGCATCGCGGCGCGCGTCGACCGCATGTGGGAGGCGGGGCTCGTGGACGAGGTGCGCACCCTGGAGGCGCAAGGGCTCCGGGAGGGGCGTACGGCCGCACGCGCCCTGGGGTACCAGCAGGTACTGGCCGCGCTGGCGGGGGAGTGCACCGAGGAGGAGGCGCGCGCCGAGACCGTGCGCGCCACCAAGCGTTTCGCCCGCCGCCAGGACTCGTGGTTCCGCCGGGATCCGAGGGTGCACTGGCTGAGCGGCGCGGCCGAGGACCGCGCGGAACTCCCGCAGCGGGCGCTGACATTGGTCGAACGAGCGGTTACAGCCTGATCACGTGATGGCATCGGGACGCTCCGCCCGTCATTCCGGTGCCCGGGCCCGTGCCATCATCAAGCTTCGATCGACCAGTGGAGTCCAAGTTGGGAGGGCGCGTGGCGATGGAAGCCGGCCCTCGTGACGCAGCACAGGAAGATCCGGACCGTTTGAGCCCCGACGGGCCCGACGACCAGGACGTGGCGTCCGGGACGGGGCCCGAGGTCGAGGTCGAGCTGCGCCCGCAGCGGCGCCTGCGGATTTGGCAGCTCGCACCGATCGTGGGACTCGCCGCCCTGGGCTCCCTGATGTTCGCCTTCCCCCTGGCCTTCGAGTTCGGCGACGGCGGAGCGGTCGTCGCCATGCTGGGACTGCTGATCAGCTGCTGCGCCGCGGGCTGGGGCATGATGGCCGCCCGCCGCGTGGGACACACCTGGCCCGGCCTGCCGTCCAAGGACTCGGGCAAGCGCCCCGACTGGCGGATGATCGCGCTGTACGTCGTCGTGGGCGCCGGCCTGGTCGCGCTGGCCGTCTGGCGCGTGGCCCGCCTCCGCTGACCGCCCGTCGTACCCGCCCCGTACGATTGACGCCGTGAGCAACTCGCCGATCGCCTTCCTCAAGGGCCACGGGACCGAGAACGACTTCGTGATCGTCCCCGACCCGGACAACAGCATCGACCTGCCCCCGTCCCTCGTCGCGAAACTGTGCGACCGCAGGGCCGGCATCGGCGGTGACGGCCTGCTGCACGTCGTACGGTCCGCCGAGCATCCCGAGGCGCGTGCGGCGGCCGGCACGGCCGAGTGGTTCATGGACTACCGCAACGCGGACGGCTCGATCGCCGAGATGTGCGGCAACGGCGTCCGCGTCTTCGCCCACTACCTCCAGCGCGCAGGACTCGTCGGCGAGGGCGACCTGGCCGTCGCCACCCGCGGCGGCGTCAAGCGGGTGCACATCGCCAAGGCGGAAGCCGGCGGCGACATCACCGTCTCCATGGGCCGGGCCCTCCTGCCCGGGGGCGACGTCACGGTCTCCGCGGGGGCCCGGGAGTGGCCCGCCCGCAACGTGAACATGGGCAACCCGCACGCCGTCGCCTTCGTCGACGACCTGGACCACGCCGGTGACCTGTTCACCGCCCCGTCCTTCAGCCCCGCCTCCGCCTACCCGGAGGGTGTCAACGTCGAGTTCGTCGTCGACCGCGGCCCGCGCCACGTCGCGATGCGCGTGCACGAGGGCGGCTCGGGCGAGACCCGCTCCTGCGGTACGGGCGCGTGCGCGTTGGCTGTCGCCGCGGCCCGCAGGGACGGCACCGACCCCGCCGTCACCGGTGAGCCCGTGACGTACACCGTCGACCTCCCCGGCGGGCGTCTGGTGATCACCGAGCAGCCCGACGGAGCCGTCGAGATGACGGGGCCCGCGGTGATCGTCGCCGAGGGCACCGTCGACCCGGACTGGATCACTCCGGCCCCTTAGGGCCGGAAGGAAACGGCCGCCGCCCGGAGCTTCGCTCGAATGGGTGATCCGGTTCACGCTGAGCGAGAGCGGGACAGCGGGGCGTGGTGGGCTCGGTAGCATCAAGCACCGGCCGGGACGCGGGCCCACCCGTCCACCGCCGGTCGACGCTGCCGGAGGTGCCCCATGAGTGCAGAGGCCGCCCACCCAGGAGCCGCCGGCCGCAGGCGTGGCCGCACCAGACTGGACCTCCGCAGGCTCGGCCGTGTCGCCCTGCTCGGTCCCGCATCGCGGGACCGGCTGCCCGACGCGATCGGCCACGTCGCGGACGCCCACCGCGCCCACCACCCGGACGCCGACCTCTCCATCCTGCACAGGGCGTACGTGCTCGCCGAGTCGTCGCACCGCGGGCAGATGCGCAAGAGCGGCGAGCCGTACATCACCCATCCGCTCGCCGTGACGCTGATCCTCGCCGAACTCGGGGCCGAGACCACCACGTTGACCGCGGCGCTCCTGCACGACACCGTCGAAGACACCGATGTGACGCTCGACCAGGTACGCACGGGGTTCGGCGAGGAGGTCTGTTTCCTCGTCGACGGTGTGACGAAACTGGAGAAGGTCGACTACGGCGCCGCCGCCGAACCCGAGACCTTCCGCAAGATGCTCGTCGCCACCGGCAACGACGTCCGGGTCATGTCGATCAAGCTCGCCGACCGGCTGCACAACATGCGCACCCTCACCGTGATGCGCCCCGAGAAGCAGGCCCGGATCGCCAGGGTCACCCGGGACGTCCTGATCCCGCTCGCCGAACGGCTCGGCGTACAGGCCCTCAAGACCGAACTGGAGGACCTGGTCTTCGCGATCCTCCACCCCGAGGAGTACGAGCACACGCGCGCCCTCATCGCAGCGGACGCCGCCGCGGGAGACCCGCTGGAGGCGATCGCGGAAGAGGTCAGGAAGGTGCTGCGGGAAGCCGGTCTGGCCGCCGAGGTCCTCGTCAGGCCCCGCCACTTCGTCTCCGTCCACCGGACCAGGCTCAAACGCGGCGAACTGCGCGGCACGGACTTCGGACGGCTGCTGGTGCTCGTCACGGAGGACGCCGACTGCTACGGCGTGCTGGGCGAGCTGCACACCTGCTTCACACCGGTGATCTCCGAGTTCAAGGACTTCATCGCGGCGCCCAAGTTCAACCTCTACCAGTCGCTGCACACCGCCGTCGCGAGCCCGGACGGCGAGGTGGCCGAAGTCCTCATCCGTACGCACCGGATGCACAAGGTGGCGGAGGCGGGCGTCGTCGCCCTGGGCAACCCGTACGCGCCGACCGACGGCGCCGAGCCCGCCGTCGAGGGCGAGCGCGCGGACCCCACCAGGCCCGGCTGGCTCTCCCGGCTGCTGGAGTGGCAGGAGTCCACGCCCGATCCCGACACCTTCTGGACGTCACTGCGCGCGGACCTCGCGCAGGACCGGGAGATCACCGTGTTCCGCTCGGACGGCGCCGCGCTGGGGCTGCCGGCCGGTGCGAGCTGCGTGGACGCGGCGTACGCGCAGCACGGCGAGGCGGCGCACCGCTGCATCGGCGCCCGGGTCAACGGCCGGCTGGCGACCCTCAGCACGGTACTGAGCGACGGTGACACGGTGCAGCTGCTCCTCGCCCACGACATCGGCTCGGGCCCCTCGCCCGGAGTGGCTCGACCACGCCCGTACGCCCGCCGCGCGGATCGCCATCACCCACTGGCTCTCCGCCCATCCGCAGGACGACCCGCCCGCTCCGGGAGGCCGGACGCCGGAGCCCAGGCCGGAGGCTGCCCCCCTGGCGCCCGCCATCGACAGCCTGCTGCCCAGGAGCACCGAGAACGCCGTCGTGGACCTCCCGGACGCGACCGTACGGCTCGCCGGCTGCTGCACGCCCGTACCGCCCGACGCCGTCACCGGCTTCTCCGTGCGCGGCGGTGTCGTCACCGTGCACCGCGAGGAGTGTCCGGCAGCGGTCCGGATGCGGGCGCGCGGGCGGGAACCCGTGGGCGTGCGATGGCTGGCCGCGGGCGACTGCCGGGTCACCCTGGTCGCCGAGTCCTTCGGGCGCCCCCGGCTCCTCGCCGACCTCACCGAAGCCATCGCCACCGCGGGCGCGGCGGTCGTCTCGGCCACCGTGGAACCGCCGAGCGAGCAGCGCGTGCGGCACACGTACACCCTCCAGCTCCCCGATGCGGCGGGGCTTCCCGCGCTCATGCGGGCGATGCGCGAGGTGCCCGGCGTGTACGACGTGAGCCGCGCC
Organism: Streptomyces altiplanensis; assembly: GCA_003719395.1. Taxonomy (GTDB): domain Bacteria; phylum Actinomycetota; class Actinomycetes; order Streptomycetales; family Streptomycetaceae; genus Streptomyces; species Streptomyces altiplanensis. Next base: position 22,880 of record RHMC01000012.1, on the reverse strand, counting down.
CAGCGTCCCGCCACCGCTTGACCGAACGGGCCGCTCTTTCGAGTGGAGCGGCGCGTGCGGACATGGCACGCGCGGCGGGCGCTGGTAGCGGTAGGTCATGCTGCTCACCTCCCGGCGCCTGCGTGCCGCCCTGCTGGCCGCCGCCTCGGCCACCCTCGTCGCCGCGACGCTCCCCGCCCCCGCGCCGCCCGTGGCCCTCGGGATCGGCGATCCGCTCTTCCCCCACCTGGGCAACCCCGGGTACGACGTTCTCGCGTACGACATCTCCTTCACGTACCGCGGAAACAACGGGAAACCACTGGACGCCGTCACGAAGATCGACGCGACGGCCACACAGCGGCTCGACCGGATCAATCTCGACTTCGCGTACGGCACCGTCGGATCGGTCGAGGTGAACGGCGAGCGCGCCACGTTCGCGACGGCGAAGGAGGACCTGGTCGTCACGCCCGCCGAGCCGGTGCTCCGGGGGCGGCCGATGCGGATCGAGGTCCGGCACACCAGCGACCCCGACCCCGAGGGACGCGAGGACAGCGGCTGGGTGCGCACCCGCGACGGCCTGGCGATGGCGAACCAGGCCGACGCGGCGCACCGTGTCTTCCCGTGCAACGACCACCCCGCCGACAAGGCGCTCTTCACCTTCCGTGTCACCGTGCCCAAGGGCATGACGGCGGTCACCAACGGACTGCCGGCGGGGAAGCCCGAAAACCCCCGGAACACGGCCGGCGGCGCCACCTGGGCGTACCGGACCAGCCACCCCATGGCGACCGAACTCGCCCAGGTCTCCGTCGGCCGGTCGGCCGTCGTGCACAGAACCGGGCCGCACGGGCTGCCCGTACGCGATGTCGTGCCCACCGCGGAACGCGCGCGGCTCGAACCGTGGCTGAAGAAGACACCGGCGCACCTGAAGTGGATGGAGCGGCAGGTCGGCCGCTATCCCTTCGAGACGTACGGGGTGCTCATCGTCGACGCGGAGACGGGATTCCAGCTGGAGACCCAGACGCTGTCGCTCTTCGAGCGCTCGCAGTTCACCCGTCCCGAGCTGCCCGAGTGGTACGTCGACTCGATCATGGTGCACGAACTGGCGCACCAGTGGTTCGGCAACAGCGTCTCGCCGCGCTCCTGGTCCGACCTGTGGCTGAACGAAGGGCACGCCTCCTGGTACGAGGCGCGGTACGCCGAGGAACACGCCGAGCAGTCGCTGGAGGCGAGGATGCGCGAGGCGTACGCACAGTCGGACGGGTGGCGGACACAGGGCGGCCCTCCCGCCGCTCCCCGCAATCCCGCGCCGGGACAGAAGGTCAGTCTCTTCAGGCCGGTCGTCTACGACGGCAGCGCACTGGTGCTGTACGCGCTGCGCCAGGAGATCGGTGAGGACGCCTTCGGGCAGCTGGAGCGGCGATGGGTGCAGGACCACCGGGACGCCACCGCGACGACCGGTGACTTCACGAGCCTCGCATCGCGGATCGCGGGGCGGGACCTGTCCGGTTTCTTCCACGCGTGGCTGTACGGGAAGAAGACGCCGGCGATGCCCGGGCATCCCGACTGGCGGAGCGGGCATAAACCGGAGTGACGGCCCGGGTCGCCCCGTGCCACTATCGACGGACCGGCGCGACGGGCCGGCGGCGCAGCCGGGACGGAGACCTCCTGACACTTCGGGAATCTTCCGGGCACGTGACGCGTTGTGATCGGTGCACCCTACTTTTCTAGCGACGTAAGGATCCAATGACCTCCTCTTCTTCCGCTTCCAAGGACGCACAGAGCTTCACGGAGAACCTGACCGAGAGCCTTCGGGCCGATGCCCTGATGGAAGAGGACGTCGCCTGGAGCCACGAAGTCGACGAGGAGCGGGACGGCGACCAGTACGAGCGCTCGGACCGCGCGGCGCTCCGACGGGTGGCCGGCCTCTCCACCGAGCTCGAAGACGTCACCGAGGTCGAGTACCGGCAGCTGCGCCTGGAGCGTGTGGTGCTGGTCGGCGTCTGGACCTCCGGCACCGTGCGGGACGCCGAGAACTCGCTGGCCGAGCTGGCGGCTCTGGCGGAGACCGCGGGCGCCCTGGTGCTCGACGGCGTCGTGCAGCGCCGTGACAAGCCGGACCCGGCCACCTACATCGGCTCGGGCAAGGCGATCGAGCTGCGCGACATCGTGCTCGAGACCGGAGCCGACACCGTCGTCTGTGACGGTGAGCTCAGCCCCGGCCAGCTCATCCATCTCGAAGACGTCGTCAAGGTGAAGGTGGTCGACCGCACCGCCCTGATCCTGGACATCTTCGCCCAGCACGCCAAGTCCCGGGAGGGCAAGGCACAGGTCGCGCTCGCGCAGATGCAGTACATGCTGCCGCGACTGCGCGGCTGGGGTCAGTCGCTGTCCCGGCAGATGGGCGGCGCCGGTGCCGGCGGTGGCGGCGGCATGGCCACCCGTGGTCCCGGTGAGACCAAGATCGAGACCGACCGGCGCCGGATCCGCGAGAAGATGGCGAAGATGCGCCGGGAGATCGCGGAGATGAAGACCGGCCGCGACATCAAGCGCCAGGAGCGCAAGCGCAACAAGGTGCCTTCGGTCGCGATCGCCGGATACACGAACGCCGGAAAGTCCTCGCTGCTCAACCGCCTGACGGGCGCGGGCGTGCTGGTGGAGAACGCGCTGTTCGCCACCCTCGACCCGACCGTGCGCCGCGCGGAGACACCCACCGGGCGGGTCTACACGCTCGCCGACACCGTCGGATTCGTACGGCATCTGCCGCACCACCTCGTCGAGGCGTTCCGCTCCACCATGGAGGAGGTCGGCGACTCCGACCTCATCCTGCACGTGGTGGACGGTTCTCACCCGGCGCCGGAGGAGCAGCTGGCGGCCGTACGCGAAGTGATCCGTGACGTCGGTGCGCTCGACGTGCCCGAGATCGTGGTGATCAACAAGGCGGACGCGGCTGACCCGGTCGTACTGCAGCGGCTGCTGCGCATCGAGCGTCACGCGATCGCGGTGTCGGCCCGTACGGGCGCGGGCATGGCGGAGCTGCTGGCGCTCATCGACTCCGAGCTGCCCCGGCCCGAGGTCGAGATCGAGGCACTCGTGCCGTACACGCAGGGCGGTCTGATCTCGCGGGCACACGCCGAAGGCGAGGTCATCTCCGAGGAGCACACCGGGGAGGGCACGCTCATCAAGGTGCGGGTGCACGAGGAGCTGGCGGCGGACCTGGCGCCGTACGTACCGGTGGCTCACTGACCGCGGCCGGGCCGTAGCGCGACCGTACGGCAACAGAGCACGGAGCAAGCCGAAGGCCCGCCCCCTCGTCCTGAGGGGGCGGGCCTTCGGGCTGCACGGGGCGACGCCCGGGGCCATGCCCGGGGGAAGACCTACTGGTTGGCGAACTTCCTGCTCACCGAGTCGTAGATCCCCTTGGCCTCCTCGCCCAGGCGAGGACCGGCCAGCCAGCCGGCGGTCACCGGACCGATCGAGGTGTTGGAGACCAGCGCGGGCTTGCCGTCCCGGCCGAGAGCCGTCCAGCCGCCACCGGAGGAACCACCGGTCATGGTGCAGCCGATGCGGTACATCGTCGGGTCGCCGGTCCTGATGGACAGACGGCCCGGCTTGTCGGCGCACTCGAGCTGCTTCTGGCCGTCGAAGGGCGGGGCGGCCGGGTAGCCGGTCGCCGTCATGCTCGCGATCTCCGGCGCGGCCGGTGCGTCGAACTCCACCGGGAGGGCCGAACCGACCGTCTCCTCCAGGGACTTGCCGCCGCCCTTCTCCGGGGTGACGTGCAGTACGGCGAAGTCGTACGGGGCGCCTTCGCCGCCGGTCGGGCCGCCCTGGGCGATCCACTGGTCGGACGTCTGCGCCCAGTCGCCCCACCACACGCCGTGCGGGGTGATCTCGTTCCGGGGCGCGTCACCGATCTCGGCGGCCGGCCTGTCGGTGTTGTTGTACGACGGGACGAAGGCGATGTTGCGGTACCAGCCGCCCTTCTTGCCCGCGTGCACGCAGTGGCCGGCGGTCCACACCATGTTGGACTTGCCGGGATGCGCCGAGTCCTGGATGACGGTCGCGGAACAGACCATCGAGCCCTCGGGCCCGTCGAAGAAGAGCTTCCCGGCTTCGGGGGCGCTCGTGGTGTACGGGGTCTTCAAGGGCTGGGCCCGGACGGGCGCGGGCGTCGGGTCGGTGACCCCCTGGTCGCCGGAGATGTCATTGCCCACCGGCATGTCCGGCTGCTCCGCGTCCCGCATCCGGTCCGGGTCCCAGAGGTCCTCGATGATCGGGTTGATGTAGTCCTCGGCCTCGCGGAGCCAGTCGTCCTTGCTCCAGTCCTTCCAGGCGCCGCCCTTCCACTTGTCCAGGTCGACGCCGTGCTTCTTGAGCTCGTCCTTCAGGTGGTCGGGAATGACGATCTTGTCGTCGGCGGCCTGGCCGGCGGAGGCGCTCGGCTCGCCGCCCGCGTTGTCCTCGCTCGGCCCGCAGGCGGTGACGGTCAGGGCGAGGGCGGCGGCAAGTCCGGCCGCGGCCAGTACGGGGGAGGTTCGGCGACGCGCGCTCCTCCCGCCACGTGCTGCGAAGGTCGGGCGAATGGGTCGCATGTCGTGATCCCCCCTGGGACTTCGAAATCTTCTTCGGCGAACTCTCTGCACATGCCGCTCACCCCGACGGCGGAGCTCCGGGGCCAGCGTGCGGACCCCACTATGCCGGTGCCGTCGAAGACGGCGCGCGGCAGGGCCGCGGTTCCCCCGACGTAAGGATCTTCCGATTGCCCGTGATCCCCCGGCGACACTGTCGTTGGTACGTAGGGGGAACGCAGGGTCGGTGTTCAGCGCCGACGGGCAACGGACCTGCGGAGAACTGCGACAGAACCTTCACCGCGGGAGGACCGACAGACGTGGCCGTGACCGAACCTGCCGCTGCGGTGCTGACTGCCGCGCACGAGGGGATCCTCCGTCGCCAGTCACTGCGTGAATCGGCGGCGCGCACCTACGCGCGGTCCCTGCCCATCGTTCCCGTACGGGCGCGTGGGCTGACGATCGAGGGGGCGGACGGGCGCCGGTACCTCGACTGCCTCTCGGGGGCCGGGACCCTGGCGCTCGGGCACAACCACCCCGTGGTTCTGGAAGCGATCAAGAAGGTCATCGACTCGGGGGCCCCGCTCCATGTGCTGGACCTCGCGACCCCCGTCAAGGACGCGTTCATCACCGAGCTGTTCGCGACCCTGCCGCGCGGACTCGCCGACGACGCACGGGTCCAGTTCTGCGGCCCCGCGGGTACGGACGCGGTCGAGGCCGCGCTCAAGCTCGTACGCACCGCCACCGGCCGCAGCGGACTGCTGTCCTTCACCGGGGCGTACCACGGCATGACGGCGGGCGCCCTCGACGCCTCGGGCGGTGCGCAGGACGTACGGGTGACACGCCTGCCCTATCCGTACGACTACCGGTGCCCCTTCGGGGTGGGCGGCGAGCGCGGCGCCGAACTCTCCGCCCGCTGGACCGAGAACCTCCTCGACGACCCGAAGGGCGGGGTGCCGTCCCCGGCCGGGATGATCCTCGAACCGGTGCAGGGGGAGGGCGGCGTGATCCCCGCACCGGACGACTGGATGCGGCGCATGCGCGCGATCACGGCGGACCGCTCCATCCCGCTGATCGCCGACGAGGTGCAGACCGGAGTCGGCAGGACCGGCGCCTTCTGGGCGGTCGAGCACAGTGGCGTCGTGCCCGATGTGATGGTCATGTCCAAGGCCATCGGCGGCAGCCTTCCGCTGGCCGTCGTGGTCTACCGGTCCGACCTCGACGCCTGGGAGCCGGGTGCCCACGCCGGTACGTTCCGCGGCAACCAGCTCGCCATGGCGGCGGGCGCCGCCACCCTGGCGTACGTACGCGAGAACCGGCTCGCCGACCGCGCCGCCGTGCTCGGCGCACGCATGATGAGCCAGTTGCAGGGACTGGCCGCCGACCACCCCTGCATCGGGAACGTACGCGGCCGGGGGCTGATGATCGGCATCGAACTCGTCGACCCCGACGCCGGAAACCGTACGTCCACGGGCGTTCCCCCGGCAGCACCCGCCCTGGCCGCCGCAGTCCAGCAGGAATGCCTGGAACGCGGGCTCATCGTCGAACTCGGCGGCCGTCACGCCGGCGTCGTACGCCTGCTGCCTCCCCTCACCCTCACCGATGAACAGGCCACGGCCGTCCTCGACCGTCTGGCCGACGCACTGTCGGCGCCGAGCGCTCCCCGTACCACCGGCAACAGACCGGGCTGTCGCACTGACCCCGGACCTCGTCACAAGGAAGACCCCCGTGAACCCCACTCCCGCATCCGATGCGTCCGAGGCCGAAGACCCTTCCACCACCCACGACCGAGGGCAGGGCGGCACGTGCGCCCGCCTCGTCGTCGACGAGGCCAAGGTGCCCCGGCAGAAGGGCGGCGATCACGGCGGAGCAGCGCACGCCGGGACCCGGCGCACGCCCGCAGGCCGCGGACCTCCTCGACCACCCCGACCCGCACGCGGCAGCGGAGGCGGCAGCCGTCGAGAACCTGCTGCGCTGCTGGGTGCGGGAGAACGACATCACCGAGCCCCTCGGACCGGTCCTCCGCATCCCGCTCGGCGCCAGCGGCACCGCACTGCTCGTTCCCGTCCGCTACTGGTCGGCCACCGGATGGCACCGCTTCGGCATGCCGGTCCTGGAAGGCGGGCCGCAGGGCGCACCGCCCGTCGACGCCGTCACGGTCGCCGCCCTCCTGGGCCGCGAGGCGGGGCAGCGCGAAGGAGCGGACCTGGTGGGCCGGGTCGCCGACTCGGTGCGGCGCACCGCCGGGTTCATCGCCGCCCGCCGCCGGAGCCCCGGCCCCGCCGAAGAGGCGGACCTGTTCCTCAGCGCGGAGCAGTCCCTTCTCCTCGGGCATCCGCTGCATCCCACCCCCAAGAGCCGCGAAGGGCTCTCCGACGCTGAAGCACTCCTGTACTCACCCGAGCTGTACGGCTCCTTTCCGCTGCACTGGATGGCTGTCGACCGGTCCGTACTCGCGGGGGACTCCGCCTGGACCGAACGTGGCCGTACCGTCCCCGTCGAGCAGCTCGCCGTCCGGCTGGCCGACGGCCTCCGACTGCCGACCACACGGTCCCCCCTGCCCCTCCACCCCTGGCAGGCCCGCGAGCTCAAGCACCGGCCCGCCGTCGCGGCGCTCCTTGAGCAAGGTCTCCTCCACGACCTCGGCCCTCATGGCGCTCCGTGGCACCCCACCTCCTCCGTCCGCACCGTGCACCGCCCCGGTTCGCCCGCCATGCTCAAACTTTCGCTCGGCGTACGCATCACCAACTCCCGTCGTGAGAACCTCCGCAAGGAACTCCGCCGCGGTGTCGAGGTCCACCGGCTGTTGCGCGGCGGACTGGCCGAGGAATGGCAGTCCGTCCACCCCGGCTTCGACATCGTCCGCGACCCGGCCTGGCTCGCCGTGGACACGGTGGACGGCGAACCGGTTCCGGGCTTCGACGCCCTGCTGCGCCACAATCCGTTCGGCTCCGGTGACGACGCCGTCTGCATCGCGGGCCTCACCGCCCCGAGGCCCTCGGCCCGGCCGGGCGGCATGTACTCCCTCCTCGCCGACATCGTCGCCCGTCTCGCCGCCCGCACCGGCCGCCCCACCGCGGCCGTCGCCGCCGAGTGGTTCCTGCGCTACCTCGACCACGTCGTGCGCCCGGTGCTCTGGCTGGACGGCACGGCAGGAGTCGCCCTGGAGGCCCATCAGCAGAACACCCTGGTCCTCCTCAACCCCGACGGCTGGCCCGTCGGCGGCCGCTACCGCGACAACCAGGGCTACTACTTCCGCGAATCCCACCGCGCCGGCCTCGAACGCCGTCTCCCCGGCATCGGCGCCACCAGCGACACCTTCGTCACCGACGCCGTCACCGACGAACGCTTCGCCTACTACCTCGGCATCAACAACGTCTTCGGCCTGATCGGAGCGTTCGGCGCCCAGCGGCTGGCCGACGAACGCGTCCTGATCGCCGCGTTCCGCCAGTTCCTCGGGAAGAACACCGCCCTCGGCTCCCCGCTGCCCGCACAACTCCTGGAGACCCCCAGCCTCCGTTGCAAGGCCAACCTGCTCACCCGGCTGCACGGCCTCGACGAGCTCGAAGGCCCGGTCGACACCCAGTCCGTCTACGTCACCATCGCCAACCCCCTTCGCACCTGAAGGAACACGCCCGCCCGAACTGCTGAGAGGAGCGTCGCCGTGCCTCCCCCCGATGCGAGCACCGACGCAGGAACCAACTCCGCTCCCCGCGCCGGATCCAGCACCGAGGACACCCTGGACCTGCGGCTGTCAGACGAGCTCGTCGCGCTGTTCGGTGACGACGGCCCGGCGACCGGCCCCCCGGCCGCCGGCGGCGACATCCTCGACACCCCGCCGACTGGGGCCCCGTCACCACCCCCGCCGGCGTCTTCCAGCTCGTTCCCGTACGCATCGAACGGGACCTGCCGCTCATCAGCCGGTGGATGAACGACCCGGCCGTCGCCGCCTTCTGGGAACTCGAAGGGCCGCAGGACGTGGCCGCCGCCCACCTGCGCCCCCAGCTCGACGCGACGGGCGCAGCGCACCCTGTCTCGGCGTACTGGCCGGCGTCCCCATGAGTTACTGGGAGATCTACCGCGCCGACCTCGACCCGCTGGCCCGCCACTATCCGGCCCGCCCGCACGACACCGGGATCCACCTCCTCGTCGGCGGCGTCACGGACCGCGGCCGCGGCCTCGGCACCACCCTTCTCAGAGCCGTCGCCGACCTCGTCCTCGACAGCCGTCCCGCCTGTGCGCGTGTCGTCGCCGAACCGGACCTCCGCAACACCCCCTCCGTCTCGGCCTTCCTCCGGGCAGGCTTCCGCTTCTCCGCCGAACTCGACCTCCCCGACAAGCGAGCCGCACTCATGGTCCGTGAACGCACCCTGCGAAACCTGCTGTGAACAACCCGCTGCTTCTCATACACCACTCGTCCCGAATAGGTTCCACCCCGAGGAGTCCCCGTGCCGAAACCCGTCGACGCCCGTGATTTCGTGGACCCGCTTCCGCTGCTCGCTCCGCCCGAACTGAACCCCGGCACCTGGGACCTGGCAGCCCGCCGCCTCCTCGCCAAGATGCTCGGCGAGTTCGCGTACGAGGAGATCATCGAGCCGCTTCCGCAACCAGCCGGCGACCGCCACACCCTCCTGCTCGACGACGGCGGAATCCTCTCCTTCCGGGCCGCCGCGGCGCCTACGGCAGCTGGCGCGTCGACCCCGAGACGATCGAACTCCGCGACCACGCCGCCGACGCCACAGGCCGCCCCTTCGGCGATCCCCTCCGCTTCCTCGTCCTCGCCCGCCGCCTCCTCGCCCTCGACGGCGCCACCCTCGGCCACCTCATCCACGAGCTGAGCGCCACCCTCGCCGCCGACGCCCGCCTCGGTCACACCGCCCTGTCCGCGGCGCTCCTCGCCGACCTCGGATACGCGGAACTCGAAGGGCACCAGACCGGCCACCCCTGGCTCGTACTCAACAAGGGCCGCCTCGGCTTCTCCGCCGGTGACATCGCCCACTGGGCCCCCGAAGCCCGTACACCGGCCGCGCTCCCCTGGATCGCGGTCAGCACCGACCTCGCGGGCTACCGCGGAGTCCCCTTACTCGCCACGGCCGAGCGCCTCTACGCACGCGAACTCGACGCCTCCACCCGCGAGTCGTTCGCCGCCGCGCTCCGTGCCCGCGGCCTGGATCCCCAGCGGTACCTCTACCTGCCCGTACACCCCTGGCAGTGGGACGAAGTGGTCCTGCCGCTCTTCGCACCCGCCGTCGCACAGGGCGCCATCGTGCCGCTCCCCACCGACGGTGATGTACGGCTCCCGCAGCAGTCCATCCGCACCTTCCTCAATACGAGCCGTCCCGACCGGCACACGGTCAAGCTGCCGCTCGCCGTCCTCAACACGCTTGTCTGGCGGGGACTGCCCACCGAGCGGACCCTGGCGGCGCCCGCCGTCACCGCCTGGGTGCACGGGCTGCGCGACGCCGACCCCTTCCTGCGCGACGAGTGCGGAGTGATCCTCCTCGGGGAGGTCGCCTCCGTGGCCGTCGCGCACCCCCTGTACGACGGCCTCCCCGAAGTCCCCTACCAGTACAAGGAACTGCTGGGCGCCATCTGGCGCGAGCCGCTCACCGGCCGTCTCGCGCCGGAAGAGCGCGCCCGCACGCTGGCCTCCCTGCTCTACACGGACCCCGAAGGCCGGGCCTTCACCGCGGAACTCGTCGCCCGCTCGGGTCTCGCGCCCACCGCCTGGCTCAAGCGGCTCTTCGCCGCCCTGCTGCCTCCGCTGCTGCACTTCCTGTACCGCTACGGCACCGTCTTCTCCCCGCACGGCGAGAACGCCATCGTCGTCTTCGACGACCACGACATCCCGGTGCGCCTCGCCATCAAGGACTTCGTCGACGACGTGAACGTCAGCGCGCAGCGGCTGCCCGAGCACGACTCCATGCCCGACGACGTGCGCGAGATCCTCCTCACCGAGCCCCCGGCCTTCCTCACGCAGTTCATCCATTCCGGCCTGTTCGTCGGTGTGTTCCGCTATCTGGCTCCCCTCTGCGAGGAACAACTGGGTGTTCCGGAGAACGAGTTCTGGTCACTCGTACGGGCCGAAATTCTGCGGCACCAGGCACGCTTCCCCGAGCTCAAGGACCGTTACGAGCTCTTCGACCTGCTCGTCCCGCGGATCGAGCGCCTCTGCCTCAACCGCAACCGTCTGCACCTCGACGGCTACCGCGACCGCCCCGGCCGCCCGCACGCGGCGGTGCACGGCACCGTCCCCAACCCCCTCCACCTGTCCTGATGAGCTCGCCGGTTGTGATCCGGGTGTGGAGCCGGGGTGTCAGTGGTGCCCCGTAGGCTGGTGGAGCTATGACGAAGCCCTCACTCCCCGAGCTCCTCCACGCCGCCGTCACTGCCGTCGGCGGCACGGAGCGGCCAGGCCAGGTCGCCATGACCGAGGCCGTGGCCGAAGCCATCGACGACAATGCCCACCTGCTCGTCCAGGCCGGCACCGGCACCGGGAAGTCCCTCGGCTACCTGGTGCCGGCCCTGGCACACGGCGAGCGCGTCGTGGTGGCGACGGCGACCCTGGCCCTGCAGCGCCAGCTCGTGGAGCGTGATCTTCCGCGTACGGTCGAGGCGCTGCATCCACTGCTGCGCAGGCGTCCCGAGTTCGCCATGCTCAAGGGGCGCTCGAACTATCTCTGCCTGCACCGGCTCCACGAGGGCGTGCCGCAGGAAGAGGAGGACGGCCTCTTCGACCAGTTCGAAGCCGCCGCTCCCACCAGCAAGCTCGGCCAGGACCTGCTGCGCATGCGTGACTGGGCGGACGAGACGGAGACGGGCGACCGCGACGACCTCACCCCCGGTGTCTCCGACCGTGCCTGGGGCCAGGTGTCCGTCTCCTCCCGCGAATGCCTCGGCGCGTCGAAATGCGCGTACGGAGCGGAATGCTTCGCGGAGGCGGCCCGCGAGCGCGCCAAGCTCGCCGATGTCGTCGTGACCAACCACGCCCTCCTCGCCATCGACGCCATCGAGGGCGCGCCCGTGCTCCCGCAGCACGAGGTGCTGATCGTCGACGAGGCGCACGAACTGGTCTCACGGGTGACCGGCGTCGCGACCGGCGAGCTCAGCCCCGGGCAGGTCAACCGGGCCGTCCGCCGTGCGGCCAAGCTCGTCGACGAGAAGGTCGCCGATGCCCTCCAGACGGCCGCGGAGTCCTTCGAGCGGCTGATGGAGCTCGCGCTCCCCGGACGCCTCGAAGAGATCCCGGAAGACCTCGGGTACGCCCTCATGGCACTGCGCGACGCCGCCCGTAACGTCATCTCGGCCATCGGCTCGACCCGGGACAAGTCCGTCCAGGACGAGGACGCCGTCCGCAAGCAGGCGCTCGCGGCCGTCGAGAGCATTCACGGCGTCGCCGAGCGGATCGCCAACGGTTCCGAGTACGACGTCGTCTGGTTCGAGCGGCACGATCGTTACGGGGCCTCCCTGCGCGTCGCTCCGCTCTCCGTGTCGGGACTGCTGCGCGAGAAGCTCTTCAGCGAGCGCTCCGTCGTCCTGACCTCCGCCACCCTCAAGCTCGGCGGCGACTTCAACGGCGTGGGCGCCTCGCTCGGCCTGTCCCCGGAGGGGGTGGAGGGGGAGGACGTCCCGGTCTGGAAGGGGCTCGACGTCGGCTCGCCCTTCGACTATCCGAAGCAGGGCATTCTGTACGTCGCCCGCCAGCTGGCCACACCGGGCCGCGAGGGGTCGCGGAGCGACATGATGGACGAACTCGCCGAGCTGATCGAGGCCGCCGGAGGCCGCACGCTGGGCCTCTTCTCCTCCATGCGGCCGCCAAAGCGGCGGCCGAGGAACTGCGCGGCCGGCTCGGCGTGCCGATCCTGCTCCAGGGTGAGGAAACGCTCGGTGAGCTGATCAAGTCCTTCGCGGCCGACCCGGAGACCTGCCTCTTCGGCACGCTGTCTCTCTGGCAGGGCGTCGATGTGCCCGGGCCGAGCTGTCAGCTCGTCGTCATGGACCGGATCCCCTTCCCCCGCCCCGACGACCCGCTGATGAGCGCGCGGCAGAAGGCGGTCGAGGAAGCCGGGGGTAACGGTTTCATGGCCGTCGCAGCGACGCACGCGGCGCTGCTGATGGCCCAGGGCGCGGGACGGCTCGTACGGGCCACGGGGGACCGCGGTGTCGTCGCCGTACTCGATCCGAGGCTGGCCAATGCGCGCTACGGCAGCTACCTGCGGGCGTCCCTGCCGGACTTCTGGTACACCACGGACCGTAATCAGGTGCGCCGCTCACTCGCCGCGATCAACGCCGCGGCCGAGGCCGAAGAGAAGTAGCGGCGGCGGTCCGGCCGTAAAAGCAGCAGGCCCCCGGAACCGGCGCAGTGGGTTCCGGGGGCCCGGTCTTCGACCGCGAGGTGTCACACCCGCCGCAGTACCGCCACGACCTTGCCGAGAATGGTCGCTTCGTCGCCGGGGATCGGCTGGTAGGCGGCGTTGTGCGGGAGCAGCCACACCTGGCCGTCCTCGCGCTTGAACCGCTTCACCGTTGCCTCGCCGTCCAGCATCGCGGCCACGATGTCGCCGTTCTCGGCGACCGGCTGGCGGCGTACCGTCACCCAGTCGCCGTCACAGATCGCCGCTTCGATCATCGAGTCGCCGACGACCTTGAGGACGAACAGCTCCCCGTCCCCCACGAGCTGCCGGGGGAGCGGGAAGACGTCCTCCACCGACTCCTCGGCGAGGATCGGGCCGCCGGCCGCGATCCGGCCGACGAGGGGAACGTAGGACGCGGCGGGCTTGCCGGCCGTGTCGGTGGGCTGGGCGCTGGGCTGGTCCGAGCCCCGCACCTCGTACGCCCGGGGGCGGTGCGGGTCACGGCGCAGGAACCCCTTGCGTTCGAGAGCCATCAGCTGATGAGCCACGGAAGAGGTACTGGAGAGGCCCACCGCCTGACCGATCTCGCGCATGGACGGGGGGTATCCTCGCCGTTGCACCGAGTCCCTGATGACCTCGATGACCCGTCGTTGCCGATCGGTGAGGCCGGAACTGTCCGCCCGGATTCCTGGAGGCCGGCCGGGCAGCGAGCGTGAGGGCTTGGAGCCCTCGGGGTGTGTGGCTGCTGCTTCATTCATGGCATGCACCGGCTCGAGTCGGCTCTGGGAGCGGTCCTGGGCAGCGATAGTTGCACTGTCAGCGGTCGTGGTCACGTCGGCCCCTCTCGAGATGTTCTCTCCCTGGCTGGACAACGGTAGTTGCTTTCGAAAGGTTGCGCCAAACACACGTTCGAGTGAAAAAGCGCAGAATGCTTTACTGGAATGTGCGACGGGGTGTATGCGGGGCCATTTTGGACCGAATGACAATTCGGGTCGTCACGGTAACCTTCGCGGCCGGGGCGGGGGTGGCCGGGCGCGGTTCTCAGCGTGTCGTCCGCTGGTCGTCACCCGTGCGGTGCACGACACGCGCGGAGAGTGAAAACACACCCGGACCCCAGATCTAGTGGTTGCATGGCCGCGGCCGCCCACAAGTTGTGGTCCCTGGTCCGCCGGGAGTTCGTCCATCGCCTATGCTGGTGGCTGCTTCGAAGGGCCCTCCGTGGGGTCGGCGAGGCTATTCAGTCGTACTGCGAGGGAGGGTTGGGTTCCATGCACTGTCCCTTCTGCAGGCACCCGGACAGCCGTGTCGTCGACAGTCGCACCACCGACGACGGAACCTCGATCCGCAGGCGCCGCCAGTGCCCCGACTGCTCCCGCCGTTTTACGACGGTGGAGACCGCCTCGCTGATGGTGATCAAGCGCAGCGGAGTCACCGAGCCTTTCAGCCGCACCAAGGTCATTTCCGGCGTGCGCAAGGCCTGCCAGGGACGGCCGGTCACCGAGGACGCCCTCGCCAAGCTCGGCCAGCGGGTCGAGGAGGCGGTGCGCGCCACCGGCAGTGCCGAGCTGACGACCCACGACGTGGGGCTGGCCATACTCGGCCCACTGCAGGAACTCGATCTCGTCGCGTACCTGCGCTTCGCGTCCGTGTACCGGGCGTTCGATTCACTCGAAGACTTTGAGGCCGCCATCGCGGAGCTCCGCGAAGAGCGCGCCGGCAAGTGATTGCGACTGCGGGCCCGGCGCGACCCCCGAGGTCCCCGTGCCCGCCGCTGCCGCCGACTGACGGCCGGCGGACAGACCAGACCTGTTCCGGCCGCTCTTCGCGGCGTCCGGAACATCAGACACACCACGTGCCCCGGGAAGAACTGGGCACGTCAGAGCGTTTTTGTACGTATATGGGAGGCGGCATGACAGAGACGGCGAGCGGCCCGGCACGAGGTTCCCGCACCAAGGGGTCCAAGGCGGCTGTGGCTCGGCAGGGCTTGCGCATCGAGCGCATCCACACCACGCCCGGCGTGCATCCGTACGACGAGGTGGTCTGGGAGCGTCGTGACGTCGTCATGACCAACTGGCGCGACGGCTCGGTCAATTTCGAGCAGCGTGGCGTCGAGTTCCCCGACTTCTGGTCGGTGAACGCGGTCAACATCGTCACCAGCAAGTATTTCCGTGGAGCCGTCGGTACGCCGCAGCGTGAGACCGGTCTGCGCCAGCTGATCGACCGGATCGTGAAGACGTACCGGAAGGCCGGTGAGGAATACAACTACTTCGCCTCTCCCGCTGACGCCGAGATCTTCGAGCACGAGCTGGCCTACGCCCTCCTGCACCAGATCTTCAGCTTCAACTCGCCGGTCTGGTTCAACGTCGGTACGCCCCAGCCGCAGCAGGTCTCCGCCTGCTTCATCCTGGCCGTCGACGACTCCATGGAGTCGATCCTCGACTGGTACAAGGAAGAGGGCATGATCTTCAAGGGCGGCTCCGGCGCCGGCCTGAACCTCTCCCGCATCCGCTCCTCCAAGGAGCTCCTCTCCTCCGGCGGCAACGCCTCCGGTCCGGTCTCCTTCATGCGGGGCGCCGACGCCTCCGCAGGAACGATCAAGTCGGGCGGCGCCACCCGCCGCGCGGCCAAGATGGTCGTGCTCGACGTCGACCACCCCGACATCGAGGACTTCATCGAGACCAAGGTGAAGGAGGAGGAGAAGATCCGCGCCCTGCGTGACGCGGGCTTCGACATGGACCTGGGCGGCGAGGACATCACGTCCGTCCAGTACCAGAACGCCAACAACTCGGTACGCGTGAACGACGAGTTCATGCACGCGGTCGAGGCCGGCGGCAAGTTCGGCCTCCGCGCCCGCATGACGGGTGAGGTCATCGAGGAGGTCGACGCCAAGTCGCTCTTCCGCAAGATGGCCGAGGCCGCCTGGGCCTGCGCCGACCCCGGCATCCAGTACGACGACACCATCAACAACTGGCACACCTGCCCCGAGTCCGGCCGGATCACCGCGTCGAACCCGTGCAGCGAGTACATGCACCTGGACAACACCTCGTGCAACCTGGCCTCGCTGAACCTGATGAAGTTCCTCAAGGACGACGGCAAGGGCAACCAGTCCTTCGAGTCCGAGCGCTTCGCCAAGGTCGTCGAGCTCGTCATCACCGCGATGGACATCTCCATCTGCTTCGCGGACTTCCCCACCGAGAAGATCGGTGAGAACACCCGCGCCTTCCGCCAGCTCGGCATCGGTTACGCGAACCTCGGCGCCCTGCTCATGGCGACCGGCCACGCGTACGACAGCGACGGCGGCCGCTCGCTCGCCGGCGCCATCACCTCGCTGATGACGGGTACGTCGTACCGGCGCTCCGCCGAACTGGCCGCGGTCGTCGGCCCGTACGACGGTTACGCCCGCAACGCCGAGCCCCACCTGCGCGTCATGAAGCAGCACTCCGACGCCAACGCCACGGCCCCGCGCGTGGACGACCTGGACTCGCCGATCTGGGCGGCCGCCACGGAGTCCTGGCAGGACGTGCTCCGCCTCGGCGAGAAGAACGGCTTCCGCAACGCGCAGGCCTCGGTCATCGCGCCCACCGGCACCATCGGTCTCGCGATGTCCTGCGACACCACCGGCCTCGAGCCCGACCTCGCCCTGGTCAAGTTCAAGAAGCTGGTCGGCGGCGGCTCGATGCAGATCGTCAACGGAACGGTGCCCCAGGCGCTGCGCCGCCTGGGCTACCAGGAGGAGCAGATCGAGGCGATCGTCGCCCACATCGCCGAGCACGGCAATGTGATCGACGCCCCCGGCCTCAAGCACGAGCACTACGAGGTCTTCGACTGCGCGATGGGCGAGCGTTCCATCTCCGCGATGGGCCACGTCCGCATGATGGCGGCCATCCAGCCGTGGATCTCCGGCGCGCTCTCCAAGACGGTGAACCTGCCGGAGACGGCCAGCGTCGAGGACGTCGAAGAGGTCTACTTCGAGGCGTGGAAGATGGGCGTCAAGGCGCTCGCGATCTACCGCGACAACTGCAAGGTCGGCCAGCCCCTCTCCGCCAAGAAGAAGGACGTCAAGGCCGAGGTCACGGAGAAGACCGAGGAGACGATCCGCGCCGCGGTCGAGAAGGTCGTCGAGTACCGCCCGGTGCGCAAGCGTCTTCCGAAGGGCCGCCCGGGGATCACCACTTCCTTCACGGTGGGTGGTGCCGAGGGTTACATGACCGCCAATTCCTACCCGGACGACGGTCTCGGTGAGGTCTTCCTGAAGATGTCCAAGCAGGGCTCGACCCTCGCGGGCATGATGGACGCCTTCTCGATCGCCGTCTCGGTCGGTCTGCAGTACGGCGTCCCGCTGGAGACGTACGTCTCGAAGTTCACCAACATGCGCTTCGAGCCGGCCGGAATGACGGACGACCCCGACGTGCGGATGGCGCAGTCGATCGTCGACTACATCTTCCGCCGCCTGGCGCTGGACTTCCTGCCCTTCGAGACCCGTTCGGCGCTCGGCATCCACTCCGCCGATGAGCGCCAGCGTCACCTGGAGACCGGTTCGTACGAGCCGTCGATGGAGGACGACGACGTCGACGTCGAGGGCCTGGCCCAGTCCGCCCCCCGTCAGACGGAGACGCCGAAGCCGGTCGCCGCCCCGAAGGCGGAGGCCGTGCCGGAGCAGAAGCAGGCGCACACCTCGGCGGAACTCGTCGAGATGCAGCTCGGCATCAGCGCCGACGCGCCGCTGTGCTTCTCGTGCGGTACGAAGATGCAGCGCGCGGGCAGCTGCTACATCTGCGAGGGCTGCGGCTCGACCAGCGGTTGCAGCTGACCGGCCGGTAGGCGACAGATGAGATGAGACAGATGAGGTGAGGGGCGGCGGGCCCGACGGCTCGCCGCCCTTCGGCGTTCCCGAACGGCGAGCCCCCGGGGGCCCGCCGTTCCCGGGCAAGCCGCTCTCAGGTGAAATTGCCGCCCATCGCCCCGGCGAAGGAATTCGGGTCGACGTCGAAGCCCCGGACGGCGGGGCGGAAGTCCCAGCCTCCCGAAGCGTCTCTCGTGAACTCGGCGACGCTGGCCGCGGTGGAGGCGGTCACGTCGGCGAAGTCGCTCTCCGCGAGCACGGTGTAGCCCTCGCGGATGCGGAAGCCCGTATGGGGTATGTCGCCGAACGTCTTCCTTCCTCCGCCCTGCTGGATGGCTATGCCGACCACCACCCGGGCGTAGACAGGCGCCAGCCGGTCGAGTTCGAGAGTCATGACCTCGTCGAAGCCGAATCCCTGGCCGGTCCGGCTGTCCCTGTTCAGGGTGATGGTGCCGTCCGGCGAGCGGCTGTCGAAGTGCACGACGTACACGGGGCTGCCGTACGGGTCGTCGGCGGCGTACGTCGCGGCGATGATGTCCAGGTCATGGGGCGGTTCCCCCATGGGGCTGGGATCCCACCTGAGCGTCACCTCGACCTTGCCGACCCCTTTGCTGAGACTGCCACCCGTTTTCCCTCCCTCGGAACCCGGCCGGCTGTCACCGGCGCGAGCTGTGCGAATGTGCACCTGGGACAAGGCTAGCCCCGGGTACCGACAACTCGGGGGGCGCTCAGCACTGTTCACCCGTGAAAGAGGATGGCCGTACGATGGCGCGGTGCTGGTCAAGTGGATTCCGCTGCCACAGTGATCGAACCGTCGAGGTTTCGAGCGGGGGCAGCGGAAGTGGGCGGGGCTGCTGGGGGAACCGGGGTTCCGGGGGCAGGGCGGTGGCTGGAGCCGTGAGCGGCCGGGGGTGGTGCACGTCTTTTCCTTCTGGGAGAGCCGCGCGTTCTACGACTCGTTCATGGCACGCTCCCACGACCGGCTCGCGGCTGCCCAGTCGGGTACGTACAAGAACCCCCAAGTCGGGCTCTTCGACTACCGGTTCGACATCAAGACGGGCTTCGAACCGCGGTTCACCGACGCCGACGTGGTGCGGGTCGCGCACTGCAAGGTGCACGAGGGCCGGGTCGAGCACTTTTCGCTGATGCAGGAGAAGATCTGGAATCCGGCGATGGCCGGGTCGCCGGGGATGCTGCGGGGGGTGTTCGGCGAGGCGCCGGGCAATGAGTTCCTGGCGCTGTCGATGTGGCAGTCCGCCGCCGAGCACGGCAAGTACCGCGCCGAGCGGGTGGAGCGCCTGTCGCTGCGTGCGCAGACCGATGCCGATGTGGCCGAACTGGCGGGGGCCGTCGTTCAGTTGGAGCCGTCCTGGACGGTGTGACGGTGTGACCGGGCCGTACGCGCGGTTCTGTACGCACCGCACCGGGCGGCGGGGCGCGCAGGCGCCCTGTCCCGCGCGGTGCCCCGGTGCGCCGGCGGGCGCCTGCCCGGGCCGGCCGCTGCGCCGGTGTCTCCTTGTCCGGATACGCTGGACGGAGGCGGGCAGCCGCCCGGCCGAGCCGCATTCGATCACAGGTTCTAGGGTTTCGGCATGGCACGACCGCGGCGCATCGTTCTTGTCCGGCACGGGGAGTCGGAGGGCAATGCCGACGACTCGGTGTACGAACGTGAGCCCGACCACGCGCTCAGGCTCACCGAAGCCGGTCTGCGCCAGGCCCGGCAGACCGGGGAGCGGCTGC
This sequence comes from Streptomyces altiplanensis, assembly GCA_003719395.1. Taxonomy (GTDB): domain Bacteria; phylum Actinomycetota; class Actinomycetes; order Streptomycetales; family Streptomycetaceae; genus Streptomyces; species Streptomyces altiplanensis. Next base: position 3,396 of record RHMC01000012.1, on the reverse strand, counting down.
GCGAGCTCTTCGGCGAGGAGCGGATCAGCGCCTATGTCTCGCCGTACCGCCGCACGCACGAGACCTTCGCCGCCTTCGGGCTGGACCCGGCCCGGGTGCGGGTGAGGGAGGAGCCGCGGCTGCGCGAGCAGGACTGGGGGAACTGGCAGGACAGGGACGACGTACGGCTTCAGAAGGCGTACCGGGACGCGTACGGGCACTTCTTCTACCGCTTCGCCCAGGGCGAGTCGGGGGCCGACGTGTACGACCGGGTCGGGGCCTTCCTGGAGAGCCTGTACCGGAGCTTCGAGGCGCCGGACCACCCGCCGAACGTGCTGCTGGTCACGCACGGCCTGACCATGCGACTGTTCTGCATGCGCTGGTTCCACTGGACCGTGGCCGATTTCGAGTGCCTGACCAATCCGCGCAACGGCGAAACGCGGTCCCTGCTGCTGGGAAAGGACGGCCGCTACACCCTTGACCAGCCGTTCGAACGCTGGCGGGTTCCCGAGCCGTACGGCCGCACCGGATAGAGTGGCAGGGCGATGACCGCTGACTCCTCCACCGTCCGGCGCCTCGAACGCGCCCTGGCCAGCCTGCGTGGGCTGTCCCTGGGAGACGCCCTGGGCTCCCAGTTCTTCGTTCCCGCGAACTACCCGCTGCTCAAAAGGCGCGAGCTGCGCCCGCACCCTGGCAGTGGACCGACGACACCGAGATGGCCTGCTCGGTCCTGGCGGTGCTCGCCGCACACGGCCGCATCGACCAGGACGCGCTCGCCGGTTCCTTCGCCGGGCACCACGACTTCGACCGCGGCTACGGCCCCGCCGTCAACCGGATGCTCCGGCTGATCAGGGAGGGCGGCGACTGGCGTGAGCTCGCCGCCGCGCTCTTCAACGGCCAGGGTTCCTGGGGCAACGGCGCGGCCATGCGCATCGCGCCGCTCGGTGCCTGGTACGCGGACGATCCCGAGCAGGCCACGCACCAGGCCGAGATCTCGTCGTACGTCACGCATCAGCACCGTGAGGCCGTGGTCGGCGCCATGGCCGTGGCGGCCGCCGCCGCGCTCGCCGCCGATCCCGCGGGGCCGCCGACACCGGCCGGACTGCTCGACGGCGTGATCGCGCTCGTGCCGCGCAGCGCCGTGGGCGCCGGGCTCCGCCGGGCCCGCGACATGCTGGACTACGACGACCCCGGGACCGTGGCGGCGGTGCTCGGCTGCGGGCGGCGTACGAGTGCGCACGACACCGTGCCGTTCGCCCTCTGGTCGGCCGCCCGGGCGCTCGGCGACTTCGAGCAGGGCTTCTGGGCCACCGCGCAGGTGGGCGGCGACGTCGACACGACCTGCGCCATCTTCGGCGGAGTCGTCGCCGCGGGGGAGGCCGGAGCCCCGCCGGCCGGGTGGCTGGAGCAGACCGAAGAGCTGCCCGAATGGGTCCCGTCCCGCGCGGTCTGACGCCGGCCGCCTGCCGGACGCGGTGGTTCCGTGACTGTCACGGTCCTGCCACAGCCGGGCTCCGGCGGTGTCGGGACGGTGTACCGGGGCTAGTCTGACGGGCCATGCCGCCCTGTTGATCATGACGGGCGTGCGCCTACGAGACACCGGGCTCCGGCCACGGCACCCCTGCCGTCTCCCCGCCCGGTCGGGAGGGGGTCCCGTGTCCGATACGCCGTCCACACCGTCCATACCGCCCACACCGGCTGAACCGTCCGGCACCGGGCGCGGCGTGGAGGCCGCGCCGCAGAGCACGGCCTGCTGCAGCCGCAGCCGAGGATGTCGTACCGGGAACAGCACAGCCGGGCGACGCAGCCCCAGCGCTACCAGCCCTGGCCACCGCCACCGGCCGGACCGCGGCCGTCGCCCGGGCCGCCGAAATGGCTGACCGCCGTACGGCCCGGACCGCCCGCCGGGATCCGCCCCGCCACATTCGTGGCGGCTTTGGCCACTGCCCTGCTGAGCGCCCTGCTGCTCGGTGAAGGGCTGGGTCTGAACCTGCTCTTCGTGGCGGTGCCGACCGCGCTCGCCGCCCACTTCGCCGCCCGGGCGGCAGGCCGCCGTCTCCGCCCCTGGACGCTCGTCTGGGCAGTCGGCGGCCTGGCCCTGCTGGCCGTTCCGGCGCTGCGCGACGCGGGCTGGCCGACTTTCCTGGCCTGCATGTCCGCGCAGGCGCTGCGCTCGCTCGCCCTGCACGGCAACCGCACCTGGGCCGGCGTCCTCGCCGGTTCCCTGGGCATCTTCGGGTCGCTGGCCTCCGGCCCGGCCTGGGCCTGGCGCGGTATGCGCGAGCGGGCGGAGGTGTCGCGCGGCCGCTGGGCGCCCATGGTGCGTACGGTCCTGGTCGCCGCCGTACTGCTGATCGTCTTCGGCGCGCTCTTCGCCTCCGCGGACGCCGCTTTCGCCGGTCTGCTCGGCGGTCTCGCGCCCGACGTCTCCGTCGCGGACAGCCCCTGGCGGATCTTCCTTTTCGCTCTCGGTCTGGTGGGCGCCCTCGCCGCTGCCCGCACCGCCGCCGCCCCACTGCGCTGGGACCGCCTCGAGATACGGCCGGGGCGTGGGCGCGGCCGCGCGGAGTGGGCACTTCCGCTGGTCGTGCTCAATCTCCTCTTCGCCGCCTTCATCGCGGTCCAGCTCGCCGTCCTGTTCGGCGGCTACCGCAAGGTGCTCAGCGAGACCGGCCTGACGTACGCCCAGTACGCGCGCCAGGGCTTCTGGCAGCTGCTCTGGGTCACCCTGCTGGTTCTTCTGGTCGTGGCCGTCGCACTGCGCTGGGCCCCGCGCGGCACGGACCGCGACCGCGTCCTGGTGCGCTCGGTGCTCGGCACCCTGTGCGTCCTCACGCTGGTCGTCGTCGCATCCGCGCTGCGCCGCATGGACCTGTACGTCGATGCGTACGGTCTGACGCGGCTGCGCATCTCGGTGGCCGCGGTCGAGCTGTGGCTGGGCCTGGTGATCGTACTGATCATGGTGGCCGGGGTCCTGGGGGCCCGCTGGCTGCCGCGCGCGGTCGCCGCGAGCGCGGCGGCCGCCGTACTGGCCTTCGGCCTGGTCTCGCCGGACGGGCTGGTCGCCGAGCAGAACGTGGCGCGCTACAAGGACACTCCCGAGAAGCTCGACGTGCACTACTTCCAGGACCTGTCGGCCGACGCCGTACCGGCACTGGACACGCTGCCGGAGCCGCAGCGCTCCTGTGCGCTGGTGGGCATCGCCGAACGGCTCGATGACAAGAACGAGCCCTGGTACGCGACGAGCCTCGGTGTGGCGAGGGCGCGCGAGATCATCGAAGAGCGCCCCCTGGACGTCGACGAGGCCGAGTGCCGGAAGCTCGGTACGTACGGCGACGGGCGTGGGTTCTACAGCGAGTACTGACCGGCCGTCGGAGGTCAACGGGCCGGGGGCGCAGCCGCACTGCGGCTGCGCCC
>RHMC01000129.1 GCA_003719395.1 Streptomyces altiplanensis | reverse complement strand
ACGCGGCCGCCGCGCCGCCGGGACGGCCGCCACGCGTCGCGCCCGCGCGCCTGCCGACCAGCGCCCCGGGCGGGCGTGCGCGCCGGAGTCGCGCGCCTCCCGGTACGCGGCCGCGCCGCCTGCGCGCTCTCCTCACCACGGCGAGGCGCGGGACGGCGTACGGCGGCCAGCAACGCCTCGACCTCCGGCGTGACAGGCTCCTCGTCCGCCGCTTCCCGCTCCCCGGCCCCGGTCTCGGCCGGCCGCCGGCCCCTCGCCCGTTCCCATACCCGTCTCATGTCTCATCTTTCAGCGTACGCGGCGCCGCAGACGTCACAGCACCCGACCGGCCGCCGTCCGGGGCCAGTTGCTCGGCCAGCCGCTTGAGGCCGCGGTACGCGGACGTCCGCACGGACCCGCTGCGCTTGCCCAGCACCCGGGCCGCCGCCGGCCCGTCGAGCCCGACGACCACCCGCAGCAGCACCGCCTCCGCCTGCTCGCGCGGCAGTGTGGCGATCATTTCCAGCGCCTGCCCGGTCGACAGTGCTTCGAGCGCGTCGTCGGCGGTGTCCCGGCCGGCGGGCAGCTCCAGTACGTCCTGTTCCAGCATCGACGTACGCGGCCTTCGCTTCAGCTTGCGCAAGTGATCGAGTGCGCGGTGGCGGGCGATCGTCGCCGTCCAGCCGCGGAATCCCGCCCCGTCGCCGCGGAACCGCCCCAGGTCGCGCGCGATCTCCAGCCATGCCTCGGACGTCACGTCCTCGGCTTCCTCCCCGACGAGCCCCCGTACGTATCCGAGCAGCCCCGGGTGCACGAGGCGGTAGGCCGCCGCGAACCCGTCCTCGTCCCCCTGCTGGGCCCGCTCGACGGCAGCGCCCAACTCCGCGTCGCACTCCTGTGTGCGACGCCGCTCCCCGCCCCTGACCACACGTCCCTCTTCGTGGTGCCGACTCGGCACTGGTCACCGTGCCCATGCCCCCCCTTGCTCTGCGCCCGGAGCCGCGGAAACGTCACAGTCCCTCCGTCCGGCCCTCCCTCCGGCCCGGCTCGAACCGCCGGCGGGCCTCCCCGGCGGGGACCGCGGCACCGCGTCGGACGTGCTCTTCCCGGATCGGCCCGGGGCGGCCCGTCCGGCCGGGCTCGGGGGGCCTCGGCCCGGCCTCGCGCCACGCCGTGGACCCGGGCACCGCGAGACGGCTCACCCAGGCTCGTCCAGGCTCGTCCACAAGAGCCAAAAAAGTTCGGACGGCGATGTCGAGAACCCGTGACCGGCTCCGTCCCCGTAGTGAAAGCGACCACAATGGGTCGCACCAGCACCGAGGAGCGAAACGATGGCCAAGTACCTGCTGCTCAAGCACTACCGCGGCGCCCCGGCCCCGGCCAACGACGTGCCCATGGACCAGTGGACGCCCCAGGAGATCTCCGCCCACGTGCAGTACATGCAGGACTTCGCGGCCCGGCTGGAGGGGACCGGCGAGTTCGTGGACGGCCAGGCGCTCGCCCCCGAGGGGACGTGGGTGCGGTACGACGGCGAGGGGCGCCCGCCGGTCACCGACGGCCCGTTCGCCGAGACCAAGGACCTCATCGCCGGCTGGATGGTGATCGACGTCGACAGCTACGAGCGCGCCGTCGAGCTGGCCGGTGAGCTGTCGGCCGCCCCCGGGGCGGGCGGGAAGCCGATCCACGAGTGGCTCGAGGTGCGCCCGTTCCTGACCGCGCCGCCCACCGTCACGGAGTGACTTCCCAGATGAACGAGGCCCTGATCCGGAGCCTCACGCCGAGCGTGCTCGGGACCCTCGTCCGCCGCGGAGCCGACTTCGCGGCCGCCGAGGACGCCGTGCAGGACGCGCGGTCGAGGCGGTCGGCGTCTGGCCGGCCGACCAGCCACGGGACCCGAAGGGCTGGCTGGTCACCGTGGCCTGGCGCCGGTTCCTCGACGCGACCCGGGCGGACACCGCCCGCCGCCGGCGCGAGGACCTCGTCGAAGAGGAGCCGCGCCCGGGCCCGTGCCCGCGGTGGACGACACGCTCCAGCTCTACTTCCTGTGCGCCCACCCGTCGCTGACGCCGTCGTCCGCCGTCGCCCTCACCCTGCGCGCCGTCGGCGGGCTCACCACCCGTCAGATCGCCCAGGCCTACCTGGTGCCCGAGGCGACCATGGCGCAGCGCATCAGCCGGGCCAAGCGCACCGTCTCCGGAGTGCGGTTCGACCGGCCCGGCGACGTCGCCACCGTGCTGCGCGTCCTCTACCTGGTCTTCAACGAGGGCTACTCCGGCGACGTCGACCTGGCCGCCGAGGCCATCCGGCTCACCCGGCGGCTCGCGGCCGTGATCGACCACCCGGAGGTGGCGGGGCTGCTCGCCCTCATGCTGCTCCACCACGCCCGGCGGGCCGCCCGGACCGCGCCCGACGGCAGCCTGGTGCGCTCGCCGAGCAGGACCGCGGCCGGTGGGACACCGAGTCGATCGCCGAGGGCCTCCAGATCCTGCAGGCGGCCCTCGCCCGCGACCGGCTGGGCGAGTTCCAGGCCCAGGCCGCCGTCGCGGCACTCCACGCCGACGCGCCCACCGCCGAGGAGACCGACTGGGTGCAGATCGTCGAGGCCGACGAGCTCACGCGACCTGACCGACAGCCCGGTCGTCCGGCTCAACCGCGCGGTGGCCGTCGGCGAGGCCGACGGACCGCGCGCCGGCCTGGCGGCGCTCGCGGCGCTGGACGGCTCTTCCCCGAGCTCTCGGCTTCACCCGGACAGGGAATCCCCCGTCCCCCGCCACACCGCGGTGGCGGCGTACCTCCACGAGCGCGACGGCGACCTGGCGACGGCGGCACGGCTGTACGCCGAGGCGGCCCGGAAGGCACCCAACCTCGCCGAGCGCGACCACCTCACGCGCCAGGCCGCCCGGCTCAACGCCCGTCGGCGCCGCTGACGGGTCCCGCTCGGATTTCCCACGTTTCCCACGTTTCCCACGGCACTCGGCGCGGCTCCCTGGCCGGAGCGGTCGCCTCGAAGCGAGGAGGCGGGCCGGGGCCGTCGCACGGCACATCGCCGACGGGCGGGCCCAGCGGCAGTGACCTGCGCGCCGGAGACGTGGTGTCCCGGCAGACACGCCCGCTGAAGTGCCCGGTGAAGGGACCCCGTCCGCGACGGTTCGGCTGCCTGAGAAGCGGCTCGCCCAGGCTCGTCCGCAAAGAGCCGCGCAACACCCTGCGCCCGTACTCGCGGACATGATCCGGCCGGTTCACGGACTCACATCTGCGACTTGAGGTGGTCGACCACCTCGTTGAACTCCTCCGTCGGCGAGAAGTCCAGATACTCGCAGTCTTCGAGCGCTTCGGGAACGTGACCGGGCGCCCAGTAGAAAGCCTGCCCCGCCTCGTAAATCTTTTCACCGTCCTTGGTCCGCATTCTCAGCCGGCCCTTGAACAGGTAACCCCAGTGCGGGCACTGGCACAGATCACCGGGCAGGCCCTTGGCGAGCGGCCCCATGTCCGTCCCCTTGGGAAACCGTGCGAAAGCGACAGTCATGTCGCCTCCGATTTCCCGCATGCGCAGCTCCACCCCGCCGCCTTCGATCGCGACAGGAGTTTCATTCCGCGTGGTCGACTCCATGGCTCCTCCGGGGCGGATCCGACACGGAAGTTCCGGGAAGCTCCGCCTCCTTCCAGTCTGGTCCCGCCCTCTGCGGGGCGCGACATCTGGGAAGCGGAGGCCGAAGACGGCGTTCCCGTCAACTCGAATAAGCCTATTTCTTCCGCATGCTCGCACGCACCGTTCGCCCGGTGTATAACCACCCGGTTCCGAGTTGCCTGCCGAGTGAGAGATGGAGCCCCGTGCCACCACCGATGAATTCCACGCAAACAACTGGCATTTCCACAATTCAAAAGCTTTCGGCAGGCAAGTCGAAGGCATTCGGCCGCGCCGCCGTGCTGCTTGGCCGCGTCGTCCCTGGCCGCCGGTCCGCTCGCCCTCGCCGGCCCCGCGGCCCTCGCGACCCCGCCCGCCCCCGCCACGACCGCCGAGACGTCCGGCACCCTGCACACCCTCGACGTCCCGGCCGGCGGCAACCCGGCCGTGCGCGCACACCCGCAGCACACCACCCCGCCGTTCAGCCTGGTCGGCGTCACCTGGGACGACCCGTACACCCAGCTCGGCGGTACGGCCGAGGTCCGCACCCGGGACAGCCGCACGGGAGCCTGGTCCGGCTGCGCGCGCTCGACACGGATGTGCGTACGCCGGAGAGCGGGCCCGAGCACTCCGGGCCCGGCCTGCGCGCCGGTACCCAGCCGCTGTGGACCGGCCCCTCCGACGGCGTACAGCTGCGCGTGTCCGCGGAGCGGCGCCTGCCGGACGGCCTGCGCGTCGAGCTGGTCGACCCCGGGAGCGCCGACACGTCCTCCCCCCGTACCGCGACCGTGGCACCCACCGTGCCGGGGCAGCCGTCCGTCACCTCACGGGCCGGCTGGGGCGCCGACGAGTCGCTGGTGGCGGACCCTCCGACGTACACGGCCGACACCAAGGCCGTCTTCGTCCACCACACGGCCGGGTCGAACGACTACACCTGCGCCGAATCCGCTTCGGTCGTCCGGGGCCTGTTCATCTACCACGTGCGGAGCCAGGGCTGGAACGACATCGGCTACCACTTCCTCGTCGACAAGTGCGGCACCCTCTTCGAGGGCCGCGCGGGCGGCATCGACAAGCCCGTCCAGGGCGCGCACGCCTACGGCTTCAACACCGGCACGAGCAGCGTCTCCGTCCTCGGCAACTACAACACCGCGACCACCACACCCGTCGTCCGTGAGTCCGTCGCCAAGGTCGCCGCCTGGAAGCTCGGTCTGTACGGGCACGACCCGAGCGGCACCGCGACACTGACCGCCGGCGCCGACAACGGCAAGTACAAGCTGGGCCAGCAAGTCGTCATGGGCCGGATCTCCGGGCACCGCGACGGCTACCCGACCGAGTGCCCCGGCAGCAAGGGCTACGCCGACCTGGCCCGCCATCCGCACCGCGGCGAGCGCCCCCTCCACACCCTCCGCCCCCTCCACACCCTCTGCCCCCTCCACGTCCTCCACGTCCTCCGACACCGGCCGGACGCCGGTCCCGTAGCGAAGCCGGACGCGCTCCCTGCCCCGCCGCCCCCGGAAAAGGGGCGCGGGGCATGCCCCGCGCACACCGCCGGGGCCCCTCCCCCAGGAGGGCCCCCGGCCCCTTCGTCCGCCGAGGGCAGTCGTCAGGACGGCCGCAAGGGCGGCGGGCCCGCAGCCGGGTCGCGAGCGGCGGAGCGCGCCGGCAAGGGCACGGCGAACCGGGCGAGCCGGTCAGCCGCTGCCGCGGGCCCGGCGTGAGGCCGCGGCCCGCAGGACGCGTTTGCCCTCGTTCGAAAGCTGGAGGGCGTGGTTCAGCCCGCCCCCCGAGTCCCCGGAGAGCATGTCCAGGAGCTGGGCCTGGCGACGCAGCTCACCGGCCGTGAGCGGGCCGATGCCGTCGGTCTCACCGCTGCGGTACGCCTTCACACGCGCCTCGTGGTCACCCGGCGCCACCCCGTCCAGCCGCAGGTGGACCTCCAGCACGGCGGCCGAGCAGTCCTCGGCCCACTCGCGCAGCGCGAGCTCGTCGTAAGCGGTGGGGACGGCGGCGGCCATGCGGCTGGCGAAGCCGGCCAGCTCACCGGGGGCCGCCCCCGCGACGCGCTCCACCACGACCGCGACCCGGAGCAGCCGCGAGCCAGGCGTCGCCGCCCTCGACCGCGGCCCACAGCGGCCTGAGCGCCTCGTCCGTGTCGAGGCCGATGCGCTCGGCGCCTTCGACGTACTCCAGCAGGGGCAGACAGCGGTCCAGGCAGGCCACCGCGCTCGCCGCCAGACTCCGTTCGTCGGCGCGGCCGATCAGTTCCACCAGGGTCACGGTGCCTCCCTCGGCACTGCAGGGCCGCTCGGTGCGGACCTTCTCCCTCCGACTGCGTACCGCACCGCGATTACGTCACAGACAACTCACTGCCCGCTCACCGCCCGCTCACAGCCCCAGCCGGTCCAGGAAGCGCGCGAAGAGCTCCTCGGCCAGGGGGTCCGCCTCCTGCCGCAGTACGTCGGCCAGTGCGCCCGGGGCCACGGTCCGTCCGGTCGCGGCCGCCCACTCCACCGCTTTCACCGCGGCTTTCTCCGGCGTGAGGAAGAGGTCCTCCAGTACCAGCCCGTCGGCGCCCAGGTGGCCCGCCATCGCCTCGCGCCCCAGGCAGCCGAACCAGGAACCGGCCGCCTCCGCGGAGGTCGCCCCCTCCACGACCACGCAGTCGCTGTCCATGACGAACGCGAACAGCGCGGGCGTCCCCGTCTCCCCGCACACCCCCCGGGCGAGCACCCCCATGTCGCCGGCCTGCGGCTCACTGGACCGCACCCACACCTGCCACCCGTCGCCCCGCGTCTCGTGGAGCACCAGGCCTTCCCGTACGTCCGCGAGCGCCGCCAGCTCCGCGAGCGGCCGCCCGCTCCGGCCGACCACGAAGTAACCCCAGAAACCCATGCCCCGCTCTCCCCACGCGTCTGTCACATTCTGCCCGCATCACGTCATGGTGTGACCATGTCAGCCGAAACGGGAGAGGGTGCGGTCGCCTTGAGGTACTGCATCCGCGTCAGCGCGCGCACGAAGAGGATCGCGAGCACGGCGGCCGCGATGTCGAGGAGATCGGCGACGATCAACTGGTCGACGGCGTCACGGACCGCGGCCGGCTCCTCCGCCTCCATGTAGCGCCTGACGGCGAACCGGCCGAAGAGCGCCGATACGACCCATGCCGTCCACCAGGCGGTCAGCACGGTGTGCGGCTCCTCCTTGCGGGCGCCCAGGCCGTAGGGGTCCTTCCTGCTGGCCGCCCAGATGTCCACGGCGACCCCGCGCGGGAGCCAGAAGTTGCCGATGGGGACGAACCAGGAGCCGATCGCCCAGCCACCTCCCCTGCGCTGGAGGTCCGGCGCGAAGACGCCGGCGTTCCGCCGGACCCGGAAGAACCAGACGATGAACACGATGGCCGTGACGAGGAACACGTTCGCGTAGGCCGTGGACGAGTAGGCCATCAGGGTGTCGGTCCGGTCCAGCTCCTCGAACGGCACGGCGGTGAAGCCCTCGGTCGCCAGCTCGCCCCACTGGCCCCGGGCGCGGAACGAGACGTACAGCGAGAACAGGTCGGCCGCGACGACGGCGCCGAGCAGCGCCGTCACAGCGTGCGCGAGACCGGCCGGTGAGCGGGGCGCTGCCGGGGCGGAGGACAGCGGCGGCGCCGCGGGCCGACCCGGCGGCGCACGCGCGCTCGCGAGGGCCGGCTCGCACCCGTCGCAGTACCCTCCGCCGGTGATGGCTCTGTCCTTACCGCAATTGGCGCACAGCATGACTGAGCAGCCCCCCAAAACGAGCGCCGGGACGCCCCTCCCCAGAGGCGTGGCAGTGGTGCGGACGCCGGCCGGCGGCTGCACGCGGAAGATATGCCGCCGCCGGCCGGGCCGTCCATCGCGAATCGCAGGCTCAGCCCGTCGCGCTCGGCGAGCGCCTTGAAGCCCTCCCAGCTGAGGGCCGGCGTGCCCGTGTCCCAGGTCTTCTGCGCCAGGGCGCGCATCGGCAGGTGGATGCCGCGCGCGACCTGTTCCTGCGTCTGCGCGTTCGCCAGATCGCACCAGATGGCCAGGCGGCCGCCGAGGATCTGGTCCGCGTAGCGCGCGGGCACCGGGGTGGTGCCTCGCAGGACCTGCGGGGTCCAGGACTCGTAGATGCGGCGGCCCGTCGGGTAGGTGAAGGTGTTGGGCTCGCCCAGCACGTAGTACAGGAACTCGTCGTTGGCGTTGACCACCTTGCGGCCCTCGCTCAGGTACTCCTGCGGCTGCCGCGCGCCGATCTCCTTGCCGGTCCAGTACTCGACCTCGCGGTCCTGGTCGGCCTTGACGACGCCGTCGGCGTGCAGGCCGTCGTTCCATGCCTTGAGGGTCTTGCCGTGCTTGCGCAGCGTCGCGGCGCGGTCGTTCAGCCAGCCGGTGGCGAGGTCCTGGACCTTCGCGCTTGGGCCGTACTTGCGGACCGCCTCGCCGGCGAGCCCCGGGTACGAGAGCTCCGGGTTCCGCTTGAGCAGGGCCGCGTACTCGTCGCCGCCGAGGTGCACGTACCTGCCGGGGAAGACGTCGGCGTACTCGGCCAGCAGGTCGTCCACGATCCGGGCCGACTTCGGGTTGGCGATGTCCACCGCGCCGGGCGTGGCCACGCCCCGCGTGTCGCGCAGCTGGAGGTCGGGGTGCGCGCGCATGACCGCGCCGAGGTGACCGGGCGAGTCGATCTCCGGGATGACGGTGATGTGGCGGCTCTCGGCCAGCTTCACGATCCGCCGCACCTCGGCCTTGGTGAGGTGCTGCTCGGACACGATCTCGGGGTGGCTGTCCGACTCGACGCGGAAGCCCTGGTCGTCGGAGAAGTGCAGGCCGAGCTGGTTGAGCTTGAGGTCGCCCATCTCGCGGACGGTGTCCTCGATCCACCCGGCGGTGAAGTGCTTGCGCGCGGTGTCGAGCATGACGCCGCGCTGCGGCTTCGCCGGCCTGTCCCGTACGACGCCCTCGGACAGGCGGCCGTCGGCGGCCAGTGCCTGCTTGACGGTGCGGGTCCCGTAGAAGACACCGGCCTCGTCGGCTCCTGTGATGCGGACCCGTCCGTCACGGACGGTGAGGGTGTACGACTCGGGGGCACCGCCGGGTGCCAGCGCCAGCTCGATGTCACCGGCGCGGCCGGACCCGGTGGACGAGAAGCCGCGCTTCATCTCCTGGGCGAGGAGCTTGCCCTCGTCGGCGAGCTCGCTGTCGCCCGGTGCCACGACGACACGCGTGGAGCGCTGGGGCTGCCAGCCCGGGCCGGTCGCGGCGTCGTACTTCTGTACGGACGGGACGGCGCTGGGCGGCTCGGTCGGCCCCGCCTTCGGGGACGGTGCTGCCTTGGCGGACGGCGCCGCCGGCGTGGACGGTGCTGCCTTGGCGGACGGTGCCGCCTTGGTGGACGGCGCTGCTGGTTCTGCTGGTGCCGACGACGCCGAGGGGACGGCGGTGGCGATGAGCGGGACGAGCAAGGAGGCGGCGGCCACGGCCAGCGGCCCCCTGAATTGCGACATCATTCAGCAAACGATGCCCAATCGGCCCCCTAATCGTCCACTAATGGGCCAGTATGTGTGTTCAAACTCTCCCGTTCGGGTGAGATTCGCGCATCCGTCGACAGCCCTTCGAAGATCATCGATAGCGTTGTGTCTCACCCGCCCCACCCTTCTCGCCGGCCCCCTTCCTGAGGAGTTCACGCTGTCCCTGCGCACCGCCGGGACGTACGGCCATACCCGAGCAGAACCGCGGGCCCGCGACCCCCGCCGGTCTCGGCCGCTTCAACGCCGCGCCCGCCGGCGCCGCCGAGACGCCCTGCTCGGCCTGCTGCGCCAGCCCGCGCTGGGCGCGGCGCGTCGCCCGCACACCGCCCCCTACCCCCGATGTCGGCTCGCTGCTCGCCGCGGCCGACGAGGCGGCGTACGACCTGTCCTTCGACGAGATCTCCGAGGCGCTGAGCCGCGAATCCTCGGCGGGCCCGCACGAGGGCGCCCCCGCCGCCGCGCACACCGCGCTGCGCGCCGCCCACGCGGCGTACGAGAGCAGCTTCGGTCACGCCTTCGTGATCTGCCTGGACGGCTTCCACCCCGAAGAGCACCTCGACCAGGTGCTGGCCGGGATCCGCTCCCGGCTGGGCAACGAGCCGGACGAGGAGCGGGCGGTCGCCGCCGACGAGCTGCGCGGGCTGGCGCGGGGACGGCTCGCCCGTATCGTCTCCGATCCGCGGAAAGCCGCCGTTTTTCTGGCAAATACCGACCTTGCCTGCCAGACCGGTCGCCAGGAACCCGCCCGATAGCCCGTCCGTGGCCGTTTGGCTGCCACTTTGATCACACCAGTGGACCCCGCGCGAACGAACCGACAAGTCGTCGCTACGATGACCGGGGCCGGTGGACCGTACCCGGCCGGGTCAGACCGACATCGAAGCCGGCCGACCCTGATCCCCGCTCCCGGAGGGTTTTTCCGTGCCGGCTGGAACGCTGTACCGCGGCCGGGAAGGTATGTGGTCCTGGGTGGCTCATCGAGTCACCGGCGTCCTCATTTTCTTCTTCCTGTTCGTGCATGTCCTCGACACCGCTCTCGTCCGCGTCTCCCCCGAGGCGTACGACGATGTCGTGGCCACCTACAAGACCCCTCTCGTGGCATTGCTGGAGTACGGCCTCGTCGCCGCCATCCTCTTCCACGCGCTCAACGGTCTCCGTGTCATCGCCGTGGACTTCTGGTCCAAGGGCACGCGCTACCAGAAGCAGATGCTCTGGACCGTGATGGGCATCTGGATCGTGCTGATGGCGGGCGCTCTCTACCCCGTGCTCGGCCACGCCGTACGCGAAGTCTTCGGGAGCTGAGGCACATGTCCATCGAGACCACTGGCGCAGTCGGTCCCGTCGAGGGCGTAAGCCGCTACGACGTGGACAACCCCGCTCCCGTCATCGAGCCGCCCCGCGCTCGTACCAAGAAGACGCCCAAGTCGACCCGTACGAACTTCGAGCTGTACGGCTGGTTGTTCATGCGGCTGTCCGGCATCGTGCTGGTCGTCCTGGTCCTCTTCCACCTGCTGATCCAGCTGGTGCTGGACGGCGGCGTGTCCAAGATCGGCTTCGCCTTCGTGGCCGGCCGCTGGGCCTCGCCGTTCTGGCAGACCTGGGACCTGCTCATGCTGTGGCTGGCCATGCTGCACGGCGCCAACGGCCTGCGTACCGTCATCAACGACTACGCGGAGCGGCCGAACACCCGCTTCTGGCTGAAGAACCTGCTGTACACCGCCACGGTGTTCACCGTCCTTCTGGGCACGCTGGTGATCTTCACCTTCGACCCGAACATCCGCTAGGCCCGGGGCTGAGGCAACCACCATGAAGATTCACAAGTACGACACCGTCATCGTCGGCGCCGGTGGCGCGGGCATGCGCGCGGCCATCGAGTCGACGAAGCGCAGCCGCACCGCCGTGCTGACGAAGCTCTACCCCACCCGGTCCCACACGGGCGCCGCGCAGGGCGGCATGGCCGCCGCGCTGGCGAACGTGGAGGAGGACAACTGGGAGTGGCACACCTTCGACACGATCAAGGGCGGCGACTACCTGGTCGACCAGGACGCCGCCGAGATCCTGGCGAAGGAGGCCATCGACTCCGTTCTCGACCTGGAGAAGATGGGCCTGCCGTTCAACCGCACCCCGGACGGCACCATCGACCAGCGCCGCTTCGGCGGCCACTCCCGCAACCACGGTGAGGCCCCGGTCCGCCGGTCCTGCTACGCCTCGGACCGCACCGGCCACATGATCCTCCAGACGCTGTACCAGAACTGCGTCAAGGAGGGTGTGGAGTTCTTCAACGAGTTCTACGTCCTCGACCTGCTGATGCAGGAGGTCGACGGGGTCCGCAAGTCCGCGGGCGTCGTCGCCTACGAGCTGGCGACCGGCGAGATCCACATCTTCCAGGCGAAGGCGATCATCTTCGCCTCCGGCGGCACCGGCAAGTTCTTCAAGGTGACGTCGAACGCGCACACCCTGACCGGTGACGGCCAGGCCGCGGCGTACCGCCGCGGCCTGCCGCTGGAGGACATGGAGTTCTTCCAGTTCCACCCGACGGGCATCTGGCGCATGGGCATCCTGCTGACGGAGGGCGCCCGCGGTGAGGGCGGCATCCTCCGCAACAAGGACGGCGAGCGCTTCATGGAGAAGTACGCGCCGGTCATGAAGGACCTCGCGTCCCGTGACGTCGTCTCGCGCTCCATCTACACGGAGATCCGCGAGGGCCGCGGCTGCGGCCCCGAGGGCGACCACGTCTTCCTCGACCTCACGCACCTGCCGCCGGAGCAGCTCGACGCGAAGCTCCCGGACATCACCGAGTTCGCGCGTACGTACCTGGGCATCGAGCCCTACACGGACCCGATCCCGATCCAGCCGACCGCGCACTACGCCATGGGCGGCATCCCGACGAACGTCAGGGGTGAGGTCCTCGCGGACAACACCACGGTCGTTCCGGGTCTGTACGCCGCCGGCGAGGTCGCCTGCGTCTCGGTGCACGGCGCGAACCGCCTGGGCACCAACTCACTGCTCGACATCAATGTCTTCGGCAAGCGCGCCGGCATCGCCGCCGCCGAGTACTCGGCCGCGCACGACTACGTCGAGCTCCCCGAGGACCCGGCGTCGCTCGTCGTCGCGCAGGTCGAGCGCCTGCGCAACTCCACCGGCACCGAGCGGGTCCACGACCTGCGCCGGGAGCTCCAGGAGACGATGGACGCCAACGTGATGGTGTTCCGCACCGAGCAGACGATCAAGACGGCGGTCGCGAAGATCGGCGAGCTGCGCGAGCGGTACCTGAACGTGTCGATCCAGGACAAGGGCAAGCGGTTCAACACCGACCTGCTGGAGGCCATCGAGCTGGGCAACCTGCTCGACCTGGCCGAGGTCATGGCCGTGTCCGCCCTGGCGCGCAAGGAGTCCCGCGGCGGTCACTACCGCGAGGACTTCCCGAACCGCGACGACGTCAACTTCATGCGCCACACCATGGCGTACCGCGAGGTCGGCGACGACGGCACCGAGTCGATCCGTCTCGACTACAAGCCGGTCGTCCAGACCCGCTACCAGCCGATGGAGCGTAAGTACTGATGGCTACTCCGACCCTGGACAAGGTCGACGACGCGAAGCCCGCGTCCGTCGCCTCCCCGTACATCACGGTCACCTTCCGGATCCGCCGCTTCAACCCGGAGATCTCGGCCGAGGCCGAGTGGCAGGACTTCCAGATCGAGATCGACCCGAAGGAGCGCGTGCTCGACGGTCTCCACAAGATCAAGTGGGAGACCGACGGCACGCTCACCTTCCGTCGCTCGTGCGCGCACGGCATCTGCGGCTCCGACGCGATGCGGATCAACGGCAAGAACAGGCTCGCCTGCAAGACGCTGATCAAGGACATCAACCCGGAGAAGCCGATCACGATCGAGGCCATAAAGGGCCTCACGGTCCTCAAGGACCTCGTGGTCGACATGGACCCGTTCTTCCAGGCGTACCGCGACGTCATGCCCTTCCTCATCACCAAGGGCAACGAGCCGACGCGTGAGCGTCTGCAGACCGCCGAGGAGCGCGAGCGCTTCGACGACACCACCAAGTGCATCCTGTGCGCCGCGTGCACGTCCTCGTGCCCGGTGTTCTGGAACGACGGCCAGTACTTCGGCCCGGCGGCGATCGTCAACGCGCACCGCTTCATCTTCGACTCGCGCGACGAGGCCGGCGAGCAGCGGCTGGAGATCCTGAACGACAAGGACGGCGTGTGGCGCTGCCGCACGACGTTCAACTGCACGGACGCCTGCCCGCGCGGCATCGAAATCACCAAGGCGATCCAGGAAGTGAAGCGCGCGCTGATCACGCGTCGCTTCTGACCCCTTCCCGGTCGTACAGCACAAGGCGCCCCGCCCTCCGGTTCACCCGGTCGGCGGGGCCGCCTTGTGCCAGGATTCAGGGGCACAGGACACGGGCCGAGGGGAGCACGGGGAACCATGAGCGAGCAGAATCCGAATCCGTACGCGGCGGACGGCGATCCGAACGGGAAGTACCAGTGGGGGCCGACCCCCGGTTACGGCTACCCCAACGAGGCGCAGGGCTACGGCTATCCGCAGCAGCCGACGCTGCCGGGGACCCCGGTGCCGTACACCGGTCCGCCGGCGGGCGCCGGCGGCGCGCCGCTGATGTCGATCGGCGACATCACCGTCATGAGCGACTCGATCGTCACCCCGTCCGGCACGATGCCGCTCAGGGGCGCGGTGTGGACGGCCACCGACATGTCCCGCACCGAGGAGAAGATGCCGACGGTCGCGATCGTGCTGGCCGTCATCTTCTTCATCTTCTGCCTGCTCGGTCTGCTCTTCCTCCTGATGAAGGAGAAGACGACGACCGGCTTCATCCAGGTCACGGTGACCAGCGGCGGCCGCCACCACTCCACGATGGTCCCGGCCGTCGGCCCCGACACCTTCCACATGGTCATGGGCCAGATCAACTACGCCCGTTCGCTCAGCGTCTGACAGCCGCCCGGAAAGGCCTGCCCATGTCCGCCACCGCCCGCAGTTCGGTCTACGAGGTCCTGGACGACCGCTTCCGCACCGGACGGTGCGCGGGAGGGGACGAGCGGCTGGAGACGCTGTACGACGACTGCCGCTGGGCGGAGGGACCGCTCTACGTGCCCGCCTGGCGGCAGACCGTCTGGAGCGACATCCCCAACGACCGCATGCTGCGCTGGGACGAGACGACCGGCACCGTCGGTGTCTTCCGCTCCCCCGCCGGGCACAGCAACGGCAACACCCTCGACCGCGAGGGCCGGCTGATCAGCTGCGAGCAGGGCAACCGCCGCGTCAGCCGCACCGAGCACGACGGCACGGTCACCGTCGTCGCCGACCGCTTCGCGGGCAAGCGGCTCAACAGCCCGAACGACGCGGCCGTGCACTCCGACGGCTCCGTCTGGTTCTCCGACCCCGACTTCGGGATCACCAGCGACTACGAGGGCTTCCGCGCGGAGAGCGAGATCGGCTCCTGCAACGTCTACCGGGCGGACCCCGCCACCGGCGAGGTCCGGCTGGTCACCGACAGCACCGAGGCGCCGAACGGCCTCGTCTTCTCCCCCGACGAGCGGCAGTTGTACGTCTCCGACACGCGGGCCGGGTGCATCCGCGTCTTCGACGTCCGGGAGGGCGGCACCCTCTCCGACGGCAAGGTCTTCGCCGAGGCGAGGGACGGCGCGCGCTTCGACAACATCCGCTTCGACGACGAGGGCCGGCTGTGGGTGGCCGCGATGGACGACGGGGTGCACTGCTACGACCCGGACGGCACGCTCATCGGCCGCGTCCTCGTCCCCGAGACCGTCTCGAACATCTCCTTCGGCGGCCCGAAGAACAACCGCGCGTTCATCACGGCCACGACGACGCTGTACTCGCTGGTGATGTCCGTGACGGGCGCTCCGCGGATCCGGCGTACGCACTGAGTCCTCAGTCCTGGGCGGGGATGTCGAGGGCGGTCCCGTACAGGCGGGAGACCCGGATCCGGATCACCACGCGCCGGTCGGGCGCCGGCCGGCCGGCGGGGGCCGCCCCGTCCGCCGGGTCCACTATCTCCGCCTCGCCCTCGGCGACGGCGAACGACCAGACGTCCGGGCCGCTGACGTGCAGTGAGGTGTGCGGGTCGCGGCGGAGCTGACGCACCTTCAGACGGTCGGCCGTGGAGGAGATGCTCAGGACGCGCTCCTCGGGGTCCCAGTCGTAGAGCACGGTCGACAGGTGCGGGTGACCGGTGCTCCTGACGCTCGCGAGTACGCCGAACCGCTGCCGCTCCAGGAGCCGGGTCAGTTCCTCGTCGGTGAGTACACGGGGCGCGGGGCCGTCGTTCTCGGTCGTGGCGGGGGGCGTGTCGGTGGTGGTGGTCGTGTTCATGGGGTGCGGCCTTTCGGTGGGGTGGTCGGTCAGACCGTGACGGGGTGGCCGGCGGCCGGGGCGTTGCCGTCCTGGCCGACGGCCGGCCGGCGCCCGGGGCGGCGCAGCATCGTGACGGCGACGGCGAAGGCGGTGACGAGGAGACCCGCGCCCACCGCGAAGGCGAGGTGGTAGCCGCCGGTCAGCGCCTCGGCCTGGTTCCTGCCGTCCGCCGCCAGGCTCTCGGTGCGGGAGGCGGCCAGGGTGGAGAGGACCGCGACGCCCAGGGCCATGCCGATCTGCTGCGTGGTGTTGAACAGCCCGGAGGCGAGGCCCGCGTCCTCCTCGCTCGCGCCGGACATCCCGAGCGTGGTCAGCGCGGGCAGGGCGAGGCCGAAGCCGGCGGCGAGCAGCATCACCGGGAGCAGGTCGACGGCGTAGTGGGCCTGCACGGGGACGCGGGCGAGGAGACCGAGGACGCCGATGAGGAGCACGAGGCCCGCCAGCAGGACGTTGCGCTCGCCGAAGCGGGCATTGAGGCGGGCGGAAACACCCAGGGAGACCGCGCCGATGACGGCGGCCGCCGGGAGCATCGCGAGGCCGGTCTCGGCGGCGCCGTACCCGAGCACCTTCTGGAGGTAGAGGGCGACGAGGATCTGGAAGGAGAAGAGCGCGGCGACCATCAGGATCTGGACCAGGTTGGCGCCGGAGACGCTGCGCGAGCGGAAGATCCGCAGTGGCATGAGCGGGTTCTGCGCGGTGGCCTGGCGGACGAGGAACGCGGCGAGCAGCACGGCGGCGAGGGCGCCGAAGCCGAGGGTGTGCGCCGAGGTCCAGCCGTACTCCTCGACCTTGACGACGGTGTAGATGCCGAGCATCAGGCCGGCGGTGACCAGGCCGGCGCCGATGACGTCCGCGCCCGCCCCGAGGCCGAGACCGCGATCGCCGGGCAGGACGGCGACGCGACCGCGAGGGCGGCCAGGCCGATGGGCAGGTTGATGAAGAAGATCCAGTGCCAGTCGAGCGCGTCGGTGAGTACGCCGCCGAGCACCTGGCCGATGGACGCGCCCGCCGCGCCGGTGAAGCTGAAGACGGCAATCGCCCTGGCGCGCTCCCCGGGCTCGGTGAACAGCGTCACGAGGATGCCCAGGCTGACGGCGGAGGCCATCGCGCTGCCGATGCCCTGGAGGAAGCGGGCGGCGATCAGTACGGCGGGGGAGGCTGCCGCTCCGGCCAGCAGTGAGGCGGCGGTGAAGACCGCGATGCCCGCCAGGAACATGCGCTTGCGGCCGATCAGGTCGCCGAGCCGCCCCGCGAGGAGGAGCAGGCTGCCGAACGCGATCAGGTAGGCGTTGACGACCCAGCTGAGGCCGGCGGGGGTGAAGCCCAGGTCCTGCTGGATGGCCGGCATCGCCACGGTCACGATGGAGCCGTCGAGGACGATCATCAGCATCCCGGTGGCGACGACTCCGAGGGCGAGCCGGCGCGAGCGGAGGGCGGCGGGTGACGCGGGAGATGGGGCGGATGCGGCAGACATGCGGTCTCTCCTGACAGTTGGGGCGACAGGAGAGACCGTAGCAGATGGTTTTGTTGCAGACTATTTTTTTCGGTCCTACTTTCCGGGCCGGCCTTCCGGACCCGCCCCCAGGCCTACTTCCTGGGCTGACGCGCGCGGCGGGCCGGCCGGGGATGGTCGGCGGGGGGCGGCCAGAGCGTCGCCGACCAGGCGGTTCAGAGCGCGCAGAAGAGCCTCCCGGTCCCCCTCGGGGAGTCCGGCCAGGGCCTCCCGGTGCACGCGGTCGACGATCTCCTGGCTCCGCCCGGCGACGCGGGCGCCCTCCTCGGTGACCGCGATGATCCGGGCCCGCCGGTCCGTACTGGAGGGGCGGCGCTCGGCGAGACCGACCTTCTCCAGGGCGTCCACCGTCACCACCATCGTGGTCTTGTCCATGTCGCCGATCTCGCGAGCTGGATCTGGGTGCGCTCCTCCTCCAGGGCGTGGACGAGCACGCAGTGCATCCGGGCGGTCAGGCCGATCTCGGCGAGTGCGGCGGACATCTGGGTGCGCAGGACGTGACTGGTGTGGTCGAGGAGGAAAGAGAGGTCCGGTTCGGTGCGGGCTGGCGTCATGGCGGTCATACCCGCAAGCGTAACAATTCGATCCGTGGCGGATTATCCAGAAGAGGACTTCCGCGAGGCCGCCCCTGCGCTTGAACATGTTCAAAAAGAGGCCTAGATTCATTCCTGCCAGTCTTTTGAACACGTTCAAGAAGGGGTGGGGTATGGACCTCACTGTTGTCGCCTACGCCGTCTACCTGCTGATCAGCGTCGCGCTCACCATCTGGGTCGCGCGGACCCTGAGCCGCAACGGGCGCATCTTCATCGCGAGCGTCCTGCACGGGGACGAGAAGCTCGCCGACGCGGTCAACCACCTGCTGGTGGTCGGCTTCTACCTCGTCAACCTCGGGTTCGTCGCCCTGTACCTCAAGGCGGCGGACGCCGTCGAGAACGCCCGCGGACTCTTCGAGGCGCTCTCGGTGAAGCTCGGTGTCGTCCTGCTCGTCCTCGGCGTCATGCACCTCGGCAACGTCTGGGTCCTCAACAAGATCCGGCGGCGGTCCATCATGGAGCGCGAGCAGCGCCCGCCGGTCCCGCCGCAGGGCTGGACCACCGCTCCCGCCGGGGTGTGAGCACGATGACCGCCCCGGCCGCCGCGGCCACCCCGGTCAGCGGACTGACGGTCCTGTACGACGCCCAGTGCTCCCTCTGCGTCCATCTGCGGAACTGGCTGCTGCGGCAGCGTCAGCTCGTACCGCTGGACCTGGTACCGGCCGGCTCGAACGAGGCGCGGCGCAGGTACCCCCGCCTCGACCACGCCCGCACCCTGCGGGAGATCACCCTCATCGGCGACAAGGGCCAGGTCTACACCGGGCCCGCCGCCTGGGTGGTCTGCCTCTGGGCCCTGGCCGACCACCGCGCCAAGGCCCACTGGCTCGCCACCCCGGCCGGCGCCCCCTTCGTGCGGGTGTCGATGCTCGCGGCGGGCCAAGTACCGCGGTGCCGC
Organism: Streptomyces altiplanensis; assembly: GCA_003719395.1. Lineage (GTDB taxonomy): Bacteria > Actinomycetota > Actinomycetes > Streptomycetales > Streptomycetaceae > Streptomyces > Streptomyces altiplanensis. Next base: position 789 of record RHMC01000129.1, on the reverse strand, counting down.
GTCGGCCGGAGCAGGGGGCACCCCGCCCTGCGGCGACCGGTGCTCCGTCCCCGGCTAGGCTCGGTCACCGTGAAAGAAGACAAGGCCCCCAAGAGCGAGCAGACCCGCACGCTCATCCTCGAAACCGCCCTCAAGCTCTTCCAGGAACGCGGTTACGACAAGACGACCATGCGGGCCATCGCCAAGGAGGCGGGCGTCTCCGTAGGGAACGCGTACTACTACTTCGGCTCCAAGGAACACCTCGTCCAGGGCTTCTACGACCGGATCGCCGCCGAGCACCAGGCGGCGGTCCGGCCCGTGCTGGACCGGGAGACCGACCTGGAGGCGCGGATGGCCGGGGTGCTGAAGGCCTGGCTGGACATCGCCGCGCCGTACCACGAGTTCGCGGCCCAGTTCTTCAAGAACGCCGCGGACCCCGAGAGCCCGCTGAGCCCCTTCTCCCCCGAGTCGGAGCACGCCCGCGAGGCGGCCATCGCCGTCCACCGGGAGGTCCTGGCCGGGTCGAAGGCCAAGGTCGCCGAGGAACTGCGGGACATCCTCCCCGAGTTGATGTGGCTCTCCCAGATGGGACTCGTCCTGTACTGGGTGTTCGACCGTTCCGAGGACCGGGAGCGCAGCCGCCGCCTCGCCGAACGCGGCGCCCGCCTCACCGGCCGCGGGGTCGCGCTCTCCCGCTTCCGGGTGCTGCGTCCGCTCGTACGCGCGTGCACGAGCTGTTCACGGACTTCCTGCCGGGGATGGCCCAGGCGGCGGCCTCCCGCAAGGCGCACTGACCGGCGGCGGGGCACC
>RHMC01000128.1 GCA_003719395.1 Streptomyces altiplanensis | reverse complement strand
GGCGGCGTTCGGGACTGCATGATTAGCCGCGGTGCGGTGCCTTGTGCGAAGCCCGCGCCCTGCGCACACATCACGTTTTACGTCCCGAACACCACCCCTGCGCGGCCCGCCCCCTCGCGCCGGTGGGCAGTCCTCGGGCCGTCGGCCGGGGGTTCGGGGGTCGCCTCCGGGCAGGCACAGCACGTGCCGGACGCCACCTCCTGTGCGGCCCGCCCGCTTCGCTCCGGTCGCGGTCAGGGTGTGGTCAGTGCGTCCGCCACCTGGGTGAAGAAGCGTGCGTGCGCCGCGTGGCTGGCCGGGAGTTCCGGGTTCCAGGGGATCACGCGCGCGCCGCCCAGGCGGGCCGCGTCGAAGGGGGTCGCGTTGGCGCGGGTGTCCGCCAGGACGATCTGCGGGGCGAGCGACGCGGCTTCGGGCCAGCCGACGGTGGACCAGTTCGCGCCGCTCCCGGCGGGCGGGTCCGTCAGCCGTACGCCAGTCCGGCGAGATCGCGCAGGTCGGGCCAGGAGTGGGGGCGGGCGAGGTGGACCTGGTCGCCGGCCGGGGAGAGGGCCAGGACGCGGGGTGCGTCGTCCGTCGCGGCGGTACGCAGCGGCTCGCGCGCCGCGTCAGGGCGACCGGGGGCTCCGCGCCGCCGAGCGAGGCCGCGAGGGCGGCGAAGCGTCCCCGGATCTCGTCGAGCGAACGCCCCTGCCCGACGTCGAGGACCACGACCGGCACCTGGGCTTCCAGATGCTTGGCCGCGGCCGCTCGATCCCGTAGACCTGGCCGCCCCCGTAGCTGACGGCCACGACGAGGTCGGCCCCGGAGGAGAGGACGCGGTCGGGGTCGAGCGAGCCGCCCCCGCCGAAGTAGGTGACCTCACCGAGCGGGAGCCGGCCGGACTTGGCGCGGTCGGGCGCGGGGCCGTCGTGGTACGAGCCGAAGATGCCCAGGGGAAGGAGGCCGTGGTCCCAGAGGGTCGCGCCCGCCTGTATGTAGGCCACGACCCTGGTGGGCCACCGGGAGGCCGACGACACCTGTCCGCGGTCGTCGCCGAACTGCCATATCGCTGCTGCTTCAGTCATGGGCGAGTCCTGCCCCGCCGGAAGCCGCCGGAAGCTTCCGTGCGCTGCCCGGCGGGGCGTGCGGCGACCGGTTCCGCTTACGGGGTGGACTACCGGGAAGTCGTGAGGGGGACGACATGATGTGCCGGCAGCCGCGCCGCTCGTAAGGACCGAAGGAAGGAACACCACAGTGAAGTACGCCTTCTCCACCCTCGGGGTGCCGGGCATGCCGGTGAACGAGGTCGTACGGCTGGCGGCCGGGACCGGTTACGACGGCGTGGAACTGCGCGCGCACCCCGAGGAGCCGGTCCATCCGGGCATCGGCGCAAAAGCGCGGAGGGACGTCGTCGAGCAGTTCGAACGCGCGGGTGTCGAGATCCTGGCGGTGGCGGGGTACACCCGGGTGGCGGCCCCCGGCGAGGACGAGCCCGTGTACGAGGAGCTCCGCGCCCTGCTGGCCCTCGCGCACGACCTGGGCGCGCCGTACGTCCGCGTCTTCCCCGGCGGCGGCGACGGGCAGAGCCAGGAGGAGGCGGACGCGCGGGCGGCCCGGCGGCTGGGCCTGGCGGCGGAGACGGCGGCCGGCCTGGGCGTGCGGATCCTGCTGGAGACGCACGACTCGCACCGCACCGGCGCGGCGGCCTCGCGCGTCCTGGGGCCGGTGGGGCACAAGAACGTGGGCGCGCTGTGGGACGCGATGCACACCTGGCTGGGCGGCGAGACCCCGGCGGCGGCCCACGCCGTACTGGCTCCGCACCTCGGCTACACCCAGGTCAAGGACATCGCGTCGGCCGACGACACGACCCCGCTGGCGCTGGGGGCGGGCGTGCTGCCGCTGGGCGAGGTCGTCGCGCTGCTCGACGACGACGGGTGGGTCTGCTGGGAGTACGAGAAGCGCTGGTACCCGGCGGCGGCGGACCTGCCGGGGCTGCTGGCGGACGGGCGGGCGTACCTGCGGGGCTTGCTGGGCTGACCGGCGGGCGTGCGGGGGCTGAGGGGGTTCCGGCCGCCCCGTCCGTCTCCTCCACACCGTTTCCGTGAGATCTCCGTACCGGGGGAACCCGCAGCGAACCGCCTCCGTCCAACCGGCGTACTGCCGGTGAGTCTTCGCAGAGCGGTGTCGGCACTCGCTGACCGCCCCCTCTCCAGCCGCCTGCGGCCGGCAGCACAGCCGCCACTGGTGCGCCCCCTCCGCATGCGCCAGTGGCGGCTCCCCCTCCCCGTTCGGCCCCTTCACCGCGCCCTGTGTGCGACACGGGCTCCTTTGTGCTGCCGCACCCTTGACCTGGCAGTTAGTTTCCGGATATCCGTGACTCCTTGGAAGTTTCCTTCAACTCCGTTGTCGGGTACGGCCGTAAGGAGTTCACGTGCACCACCACCGCACCTCCAGACGCACCCTGCTCAGCGCGACCGCCGCCGCAGTGGCCGCGGCCGCCATCACCACCACGCCGGCCACAGCCGCAGGTGAGGAGTCCACGAGGAGATCCACCCGGGACCGCCTCAAGCGCCTCGTCTCCCGGATGAGCCTGGAGGAGAAGGTCGGCCAGCTCTTCGTGATGCGGGTGTACGGGCACTCCGCGACCGAGCCCGACCAGGTCGACATCGACCTCAATCTGAAGGAAATGGGGGTCAGGACCGCCGCCGAACTCGTCGCGAAGTACCACGTCGGCGGCATCATCTACTTCACCTGGGCGCACAACACCCGTGACCCCCATCAGATCGCCCGCCTGTCGAACGGCATCCAGCGGGCCGGGCTCGCGCAGGACACCCCCGTTCCCCTCCTCATCTCCACCGACCAGGAGCACGGCATCGTCGCCCGCGTCGGCAAGCCCGCGACCCTCGTGCCGGGTGCGATGGCGCTCGGGGCCGGCGGCTCGCACGCCGACGCGCGGAAGGCGGCGCAGATCGCGGGGGCCGAGCTGGCCGCCATGGGCATCGTGCAGAACTACGCGCCCGTCGCGGACGTCAACGTCAACCCCGCCAATCCCGTCATCGGCGTACGGTCCTTCGGGTCCGATCCGCAAGCCGTCGCCGGGATGGTCGCCGCGCAGGTCAAGGGGTACCAGGGCGCCGGGATCGCCGCGACCTCCAAGCACTTCCCCGGGCACGGCGACACCAAGGACGACAGCCACTACTCCCTCCCGACGATCCGCCACACCGCCGAGCAGTGGGAGGAGCTGGACGCCCCGCCGTTCCGCGCCGCCATCGCCGCCGGCATCGACTCGATCATGACCGCCCACATCGTCGTACCGGCCCTCGATCCGGCCGAGGACCCGGCGACGCTCTCCAAGCCGATCCTGACCGGGGTCCTGCGCGAGCGGCTGGGGTACGACGGGGTCGTGGTGACCGACTCCCTCGCCATGGCGGGCGTACGCCAGAAGTACGGCGACGACCGGGTGCCCGTCCTCGCGCTCCTCGCCGGGTGCGACCAGCTGCTGAACCCGCCGGACCTGCCCACCGCCTGGAACGCCGTCCTCAAGGCCGTGCGGGACGGGGAGATCAGCATGGAGCGGATCGAGGAGTCGATCCTGCGGATCCTGCTCCTCAAGGACAAGCTGGGGCTGTTCCGCTCCCCCTACGCCTCCCCCGAGGAGGTCGACCGGACCGTGGGTGTGCGCGCGCACCTCGCCGCGGCGGACAGGATCGCCGAGAAGACGACCACCCTGCTCGTCAACGAGGGCCGGCTGCTGCCGCTCAGCCGCCGTGCGCACAAGAACGTGCTGGTGGTGGGGGCCGATCCCGCGTCGCCCTCCGGTACCACCGGGCCGCCCACCACCGTCGTCGCCGGAGCCCTGACCGGGCTCGGCTTCACCGCCACCGCCCTGTCCACCGGGATCACCCCGACCCGGGCGAAGATCGACGAGGCGTGGCGGCGGCCAGGGGCAAGGACGTGGTGGTCGTGGGGACGTACAACGTCTCGGCGACCAGTCCGCAGCGCACGCTCGTCCGCGAGCTGGCGGCGACCGGGGTGCCCGTCGTCACCCTGGCCATCCGCAATCCGTACGACATCGCCCAGCTCGACGGGACGGGGCTGCGTGCGAGCGTCGCGGCGTACTCGTGGACCGATGTCGAACTGCGCGCGGCGGCGCGGGTCGTCGCGGGTCACGCCCGGCCCGGAGGGAAGCTGCCCGTTCCGGTGCAGCGGGCGGACGATCCGGCGAAGGTGCTGTATCCGGTCGGGTACGGGCTGACGTATTAGGCGTACGCGCCGTACGCCGGACCACCGGCGCACCACCACCAGGTGACGCAAAGCCCCCCGCACGTCTGGCGCGTGCCCGCCCCGGCGGTCACGCTGGGCGGACGTACCGGGGGTTTCGCATGCACCGCATGGATCGGTTCGGGGGGGTCCGGCGGATCGCTGTGCGCGCTGCTGCTCGCGGTGGCGGCTTCGGTGACTTCCTGCCAGGGGCAGTCGGCCGGCGGCGGGACCGGCGCGTCCGGCGACAGCCCGGCCGGCACGGTCACCCCGACGGGGTACGGCACGGCCTTCCTCGGCGCCGGCGAATGCAGCTCACGCGGGCGCGACTTCCGCGAGGTGTCCTGCGCGAGCGAGAGGGCGGTGGCCCGGGTGCTGGTCCGGCACGAGGGGCCGGTGGCCGACGGGCCCGTGTGTCCGGCCCGTACGGACTTCGTGCTGCACGTCTCGGAGAGCCGGCCCGCGTTCGACGAGGACGGCGACGGGGCCGTGCCGCGCGGGTACGCGTGCATGCGCAACCTGGAGGAGCCGCACCCCGGCGATCCGGGGAAGGGCGGCGGGCCGCGGACGGTCGTCGGGGACTGCCTCTCCACCGCGCGCAAGGGGCGGGTGGAGGAGACGCCGTGCGACGGATCGGGCAGGGCGGCCCCGCAGTTCGAGGTGGCCGCCGCCGTGCAGCGGCGGGCGCAGTGCCCGCCGGAGACGCGGCTCTACGTCCACCTGGGCGGGGAGAAGGCGGTGGGCTGCGCCCGCCGGGTGTGAGCCTTCGTCACACCCGGCGGCGCGGCCGGACGCGTTACGGGCGCAGGGTCTGCTCAGCTCCGTACCGCGCTTGTCGAGCTCCGCGTCGTACGACGCCAGCGCTTCGACCTTCGACGGGTCCGCCTGGACGGCGGCCGGGGCCACGCCCGCCCATTCGAGGATCGCGGCGGTCGCCTTCGCCTTCTGCTCGGGGACCAGGCCCGCGACGTTGGCGCCGTGGTTGGCGCCGGGCGCGGTGAAGACGTACGAGTCGCGCGCGCCCTTGCCGAGGCGGAACCGGCTCGGCGCTCCACGGGTCGTTCTGCCCGTTCACGAACAGCATCCGCGTGGCGTTGTGCCGCACCCAGCCGTCCACGTCGCGCATGACGCGCGGGTCGAACTTCATCGGGATGTCGCGCGGCACGTAGACGCGCGGCTGGAAGAAGTCCGGGCCGTACTTCATGAGGCCGTCGAGGTGCGGGTACTTCACCTGCGGCGCGCCCATCTGGGTGCCCGCCTGGTAGTAGTACGGCGTGTACGTCGCCAGGCTCTGGTCGCTGTACGCGGCGAAGCCGGAGATCTGGTCGACGTAGTCGTAGACGACCTGGTCGGAGGAGTCGGCGGCGGGCACGTCCGCGCAGTCGCTCTCCTTGCTGTACTGCCAGAAGGCCCACACGAAGTCCAGGACCGTCGACTCGTACGCCTTGTCCAGGCTGCCGACGGTCTCGAAGGTGGCGTTCTCGGCGTCCGCCCACTCCTTGAGCCTCGCGGTCAGCGGACCGCGCCGCTCGAGCGCCTCGCGCTGCACGGCGTTCAGCGCGTCGCGGCACTCCTTGGTGCCGACGCCGCGGAAGAAGCGGTCGTACGCCGAATCCTCCTTGTTCACCACGTCGTTGGGGGCGACGTACGCGACGACGCCGTCCATGTCGCGCGGGTAGAAGCGCTCGTAGTACGTCGCGGTCATGCCGCCCTTGGAACCGCCGGTGGAGAGCCACTTCTTGGAGTAGATCTTCTTCAACGCGGTGAAGATGCGGTGCTGGTCGCTCGCGGCCTGCTTGATGTCGAGTTTCGACCAGTCGGCGGGTGCGGGGCGGGACGGGGTGAAGAAGCGGTACTCCATCGACACCTGGTTGCCGTCGACGATCCGCGTCGGCTCGCTGCGGCCGGGGTTCGTCGAGACGTTGTACCCGCTGGTGAAGAAGACCGTCGGGCGGTTGACGTCCTTGTGCAGCAAGGTGATGCGCTGCTTGAAGGTGCCCTTGGACGGGCGCCGGTGGTCGACCGGCTGGGTGTAGTTCAGTACGAAATAGCGGTAGCCGGTGTACGGCTTCTCCTCGACCAGGCTCATGCCCGGTATCGCGAGGATCCGTTCCTTGATGTCCTGGATGTCCTGCTCGGTGCTGCCCGGCCCGGCGGTGGTGGCCGCCCCGGCCGGTGCGCCGCTGAGACCGACGGTGCCTATGAGCACCGCGGCCGACAGCAGCGATCTGAGCGCCTTGCGCATTCGCCCTCCCCTGTTCAGTCACAGACGACGGGGCGAACCTAGCCGGGCAACTCCCGTATCACCAGCCTCAGCAGAGAATCCAGCCAGTGGACGCCTTCCTGGTGCCGACCGAACCGTGCGCCCGCACACAGCGGTTGAGGGCGTAGACCGTCACCGGCCCCGCGCGGTGGGTGAACCGGCCGCTGTCCTTGGCGGCCCGGCTGCCGCGCGCCTGGATGGTGACGGACATGCTCTGCCGTGCGCCGGGGCGCTTGGCGACGGTGACGGCGCAGGCGTAGCGGCGGCTCTTGTAGACGCGCAGCTCACCGGTGGCGAAGGCGACCGTCTTGACCTTGCGGCCGGAGCAGGCCGCGACGGCCTCGGCGCTCCCGGCGCCGGGGCCCGTGAGGGTCAGTCCCGCCACCGCGACCGCCACGGCAAGTCCGTACATCAGGTGTTTTCTCATCGCCCCACCGAACACTCGCGCCCTCTTCCCCCTCGTGAGCGTACGCACACACGTGCGTACGGACGCCCGAGGGGGGCGGCTCGGTTGCGGACATCGCGAGGGAGATCCGGGACGGCCGCAGCGGGTGGCGGCCCGCCGTGCTCAGACCGCCGCCGGCTCGTCCTCGCCGACGAACGTGCGCCACAGCCGGGCGTACGTCCCGCCCAGGGCCAGCAGTTCGTCGTGCGTGCCGTCCTCGACGACCCGGCCGTGGTCCATGACCACGACCCGGTCGGCCCGCGCCGCCGTCGTCAGGCGGTGCGCGACGACCAGGGTGGTGCGGCGGCCGGTGAGCCGGTCCGTGGCCTGGTTGACCTGGGCCTCGGTGGCGAGGTCCAGGGCGGCGGTCGGCTCGTCGAGGAGCAGGATGTCCGGGCCGACGAGTTCGGCGCGGGCGAGCGCGATGAGCTGGCGCTGGCCCGCGGAGAGGTTGCGGCCGCGTTCGGCGACCTCGTGCAGGTAGCCGCCTTCGAGGGTGGCGATCATGTCGTGCGCGCCGACCGCGCGGGCCGCCGCCTCGACCTCGGCGTCGGTGGCGTCGCGCCGCCCGTAGGCGATGGCGTCGCGGACCGTGCCCGCGAAGAGGTACGCCTCCTGCGGTACGACGCCGAGGCGGTGCCGGTACGCCGTGATGTCGAGGTCGCGCAGGTCGGTGCCGTCGGCGGTGACCCGCCCCGACGTCGGGTCGTAGAAGCGGGCGACGAGCTTGACGACGGTGGACTTGCCCGCGCCGGTCTCCCCGACGAAGGCGACGGTCTGGCCGGCCGGGATGCGCAGGTCGATCCCGCTGAGTGCCTCTTCGGGTTCGTCGGCGGCCCCGTACTGGAAGCGCACGTCCTCGAAGGCGATCTCGCCGCGCAGCGACAGGACGTCCTTCGGCCGCTCGGCGGCGGCGGTCGACGTGGGTTCCCGGAGGAGCTCCTGAATGCGCCTCAGGGAGACGGTGGCCTGCTGGTACCCGTCGAAGACCTGCGAGAGCTGTTGCACGGGCGCGAAGAACAGGTCGATGTAGAGGAGGTACGCGACGAGCGCGCCCGTGGTCAGCGTGCCCGCCTCCACCCGCCCCGCGCCGACGATCAGCACCGCGGCGGCGGCGGCCGACGACAGCAGCTGGACGAACGGGAAGTAGACGGAGATCAGCCACTGGCCGCGCACGCGCGCCTCGCGGTAGCTGTCGCTGCGCTCCGCGAACCGCTCGGCGCCGGTGTGCTCGCGCCGGAAGGCCTGGACGATGCGGAGCCCGGACACCGACTCCTGGAGGTCGGCGTTGACGACACTCACCCGGTCGCGCGCCAGCTCGTACGCCCTGACGCTCGACTTCCGGAAGAAGTACGTGCCGATGACCAGCACCGGCAGCGTCGCGAAGACCACCAGGGCCAGCTGCACGTCGATGACGAGGAGCGCGACCATGATGCCGAAGAAGGTGACGAGGGAGACGAAGGCGGTGACGAGTCCGGTCTGGAGGAACGTCGACAGGGCGTCGACGTCCGTCGTCATGCGGGTCATGATGCGGCCGGTCAGCTCGCGCTCGTAGTAGTCGAGACCGAGGCGCTGGAGCTGGGCGAAGATCTTGAGCCGGAGGACGTAGAGCACGCGCTCGCCGGTCCGGCCGGTCATCCGCATCTCGGCGGTCTGCGCGACCCACTGCGCGAGCACGGACAGCAGCGCGAGCCCGGACGCCGCCCACACCGCGCCGAGCGCGAGCCGGGTGACGGCCTCGTCGATGCCGTGGCGGATCAGGACCGGCAGAAGCAGCCCCATGCCGGCGTCGACGGCGACGAGTGCGAGGCTGACCAGCAGCGGCAGCCCGAAGCCGCGCAGGAGGCGGCGCAGGCCGTACGACTCCTCGGGCTGGACGGCGCGGTCCTCGTCGACGGTCCGGTACGTCGTCGGCCGGCGGCAGCGCGGCGACCTGGGCGAGCAGTTCGGGGGTGGCCGGCAGGCCGGGCGCGTGGTCGGTGTCCCGGCCGCCGGACGAGGTCTCGTCCCGTACCCACAGTTCGGGCGTGATGCCGCGCTCGGCGTCGAACTCGGCGTCCAGCTCCGCCTGCACGGACCGGTCGTCGGCCGGCTGCGGCGCCTTGGTGAGGAGGTGTCCGGGCGATACGCCGCCGAGCTCGTCGGGGTCGGTGAGCAGCCGCCGGTAGAGGGCGCAGCGCCGCTGGAGCTCCTCGTGCGTACCGATGTCGGCGAGGCGGCCGCCGTCGAGCACGGCGATGCGGTCGGCGAGGTTGAGGGTGGAGCGGCGGTGGGCGATGAGCAGCGTCTTCGCGCCCCGCCATGACGGACCTCAGCGCCTCGTGGATCTCGTGCTCGACGCGCGCGTCCACGGCGGACGTGGCGTCGTCGAGGAGGAGCAGGCGGGGGTCGGTGAGGATGGCGCGGGCGAGGGCGATGCGCTGGCGCTGGCCGCCGGAGAGGGTGAGGCCGTGTTCGCCGACGGCCGTGTCGTAACCGCTGGGCAGCTCGGAGATGAAGTGGTGGGCCTGGGCGGCGCGGGCGGCGGTCTCGATCTGCTCGTCGGTCGCGTCCGGCAGCCCGTACGCGATGTTGGCACGGACGGTGTCGGAGAACAGGAAGCTGTCCTCCGGTACGAGCCCGATGGCGGCCCGCAGCGAGTCGAGGGTGAGCTCGCGGACGTCGTGCCCGCCGACGAGGACGGCGCCGTGGGACACGTCGTAGAAGCGCGGCAGGAGGAGGGAGACGGTGGACTTGCCGCTGCCGGAGGAGCCGACGACGGCGACGGTCTCGCCGGACCGGATTTCGAGGGAGAAGCCGTCGAGGACGGGCCGGTCGTCGGTGTAACCGAAGGTCACGTCGTCGAACTCGACGGTCGCGGGGGCGTCGGCGGGAAGTTCCCTGGTCCCGTCCTCGATGGACGGCTCGGTGTCGATCAGCTCCAGGACGCGCTCGACACCGGCCCGCGCCTGCTGGCCGACGGTGAGGACCATGGCGAGCATGCGGACGGGGCCGACGAGCTGGGCGAGGTAGGTGGAGAAGGCCACGAACGTACCGAGGGTGATCTGCCCGCGCGTCGCGAGCCAGCCGCCGAGCGCGAGCATCGCGACCTGGCCGAGGGCGGGCACGGACTGGAGGGCCGGGGTGTACCGGGAATTGAGCCGGACGGTCCGCATGCGCCCGGCGAAGAGCCGCCGGCCGACCTCGCGCAGCTTGCCGGTCTCCTGCTCCTCCTGGCCGAAGCCCTTGACGACGCGTACGCCGGAGACGGCGCCGTCGACGACGCCCGCGACGGCGGCGGCCTGGCCCTGGGCGTACCAGGTGGCCGGGAAGAGCCGGGTGCGGCTGCGCTTGGCGATGAACCAGAGGGCGGGGGCGACGGCGAGGGCGACGAGGGTCAGGAGCGGCGAGAGCCACGCCATGATCGCGAGGGAGATGAGGAACAGCAGGATGTTCCCGATGGTCATCGGGAGCATGAAGAGGAGGCTCTGGATGAGCTGGAGGTCGCTGGTGGCGCGGCCGACGACCTGGCCGGTGGAGAGCTCGTCCTGACGGCGCCCGTCGAGGCGGGTGATGGTCCCGTACATCTCGGTGCGCAGGTCGTGCTGGACGTCGAGGGCGAGGCGGCCGCCGTAGTAGCGGCGTACGTAGGTGAGGACGTACACGACGACGGCCGCGGCGATCAGCAGCCCGGTCCATACGGCGAGGGACCTGGTGCCGTCCCCGATGACGTCGTCGATGACGACCTTGGTGATCAGCGGGACGAGCGCCATGACGGCCATGCCGCCGAGCGACGATCCCAGTGCGAGCACGACATTGCGCCGGTACCTCCAGGCATAGCCCGCCAGCCGCCGTGCCCACCCTTGATCTGCCGCCGCCACTGGTGCCTCCCGGTCGTCCTGATCTGCCGGAAGTCACCAACGCGGTGAGGTGCGGATTTCATCCCGCCGCGACAAAGACGGTTCTGCGGTCCCAGGACCACGCGCGGGCGCCGCATGCGGCGCCCCGCGCGTGGGTGCACCGGGACATGTGCCGGTGCACCCACGCTCCGGCGCCGTCGGCGCCGGGCCTTCTGCTCGACGGGACCGGTCAGTCCGTACCGAACTCCATCGCGGCGCGGTCCAGCATCTCGTCGTCACCGGAGACCTCGCCGCGGGAGGCGATGGCCTCGCGCCGCCCTCCGGCATGGTGCCGATCAGCCCGGTCGCGGCCGCCTGGGCGGCGCCGATGGCGGGATTGGCGGTGCCGATCAGGCCGAGCCCGGCGTACTGCTCCAGCTTGGCGCGCGAGTCGGCGATGTCGAGGTTGCGCATGGTGAGCTGGCCGATCCGGTCCACCGGGCCGAACGCCGAGTCCTCGGTGCGCTCCATGGACAGCTTGTCCGGGTGGTAGCTGAACGCCGGGCCCGTGGTGTCGAGGATCGAGTAGTCCTCACCGCGCCGCAGCCGCAGCGTCACCTCGCCGGTGACGGCCGCGCCGACCCAGCGCTGGAGCGACTCGCGCACCATCAGCGCCTGCGGGTCCAGCCAGCGGCCCTCGTACATCAGCCGGCCGAGGCGCCGTCCCTCGTTGTGGTACTGGGCGAGGGTGTCCTCGTTGTGGATCGCGTTGACCAGGCGCTCGTACGCCGCGTGCAGCAGGGCCATGCCGGGCGCCTCGTAGATGCCGCGGCTCTTGGCCTCGATGATCCGGTTCTCGATCTGGTCGGACATGCCCATGCCGTGGCGGCCGCCGATGGCGTTGGCCTCCATCACCAGGTCGACCGGCGAGGCGAACTCCTCGCCGTTGACCGTCACCGGACGGCCCTGGTCGAAGCCGATGGTCACGTCCTCGGTGGCGATCTCGACTTCGGGGTCCCAGAACCGCACGCCCATGATGGGCTCCACGGTCTCCACACCGGTGTCCAGGTGCTCCAGGGTCTTGGCCTCGTGGGTGGCGCCCCAGATGTTGGCGTCGGTGGAGTACGCCTTCTCCGTGCTGTCCCGGTAGGGCAGGTCGTGGGCGAGCAGCCACTCCGACATTTCCTTGCGGCCGCCGAGCTCGGTCACGAAGTCCGCGTCCAGCCAGGGCTTGTAGATCCGCAGGTGCGGGTTGGCGAGCAGGCCGTACCGGTAGAACCGCTCGATGTCGTTGCCCTTGAAGGTCGAGCCGTCGCCCCAGATCTGTACGTCGTCCTCGAGCATCGCCCGGACCAGGAGGGTGCCCGTGACGGCGCGGCCGAGCGGCGTGGTGTTGAAGTAGGCGCGCCCGCCCGAGCGGATGTGGAACGCCCCGCAGGTGAGTGCGGCCAGGCCCTCCTCGACCAGCGCCGCGCACAGTCGACCAGGCGGGCGATCTCGGCGCCGTAGGTCTTCGCGCGGCCGGGCACCGAGGCGATGTCGGGCTCGTCGTACTGGCCGATGTCGGCGGTGTAGGTGCACGGGACGGCGCCCTTGTCGCGCATCCATGCGACCGCGACCGAGGTGTCGAGGCCGCCCGAGAAGGCGATGCCGACGCGCTCGCCGGCGGGCAGGGAGGTGAGGACCTTGGACATAGGAAGAGTATGCATGATGGCGCATGATCATGCAAAGGCAGTCCGGGTCCCCGCCGTCCCGTGTCGCCGGGGAGAAGGAGCTCGCCGCTCGGCGGTGATGCGTCCGTTGCCGCGTTCCGCGCACGTACCACCGCCGTCCGGCGGGCCGGGTCAGGGCTTCGGCACCGCCGGGATCGCCTCGCGCGGGGTCTGCGTGGGGGCGTACAGCGTGGAGGCGGAGGCCGTGGGGTTGAGGGCCTTGTGGATCGCCCGGGACACGGCCTGGACGGTGTTCACGCCGTCGTTCATGGTGGCGTTGTCGTGGGTGAGCACCGTGATCGCGTAGTCGTGACGGCTGCCCGTGAACGCGCCGACGGAGTGCACCCGCCAGCCGTGCGTGGAGCGGGGCAGCCAGCCGTTCTTCACCTGGATGGTGGCGGTGGACGGGGCTCCGGCCGGAGTGCCCCAGCGCTGGGAGGAGACGACCTTGCCCATCAGGCCGAGGGTGTACTTCCGCGCGTTGTCGCTCAGGACGGTGTTCTTCGCGGTGAGCAGCGCGAGCAGCTTCTGCTCGTCGCGCGCGGTGATCTGCGTCAGCCCCCAGTAGCCGCCGGTGCCGGGGACGGTCTGCGTCATCCCGGCGGCGGCCAGGAAGCCCTTGATCTTCGTCATGCCGAGCTGGCGCCACAGCGTGCTGGTGGCGTTGTTGTCCGACTTGGTGATCATGTCGGTGGCGAGCTTGGCCTCACGGGACGTCAGGTAGCGGTTGGTCTTCTTCGCGTCCCACAGCAGCGCGGCGAGGACGGTCACCTTGACCACGCTCGCGGAGTCGTACTTCTGCGTGGCGCGCAGGGTGCAGGTGGTCTTGGTGGTGCGGTCGTACAGCGAGAGGGCCGTCGCGGACCTCCGCCCCTTGAGCGCGGCGGTGATGTCCTTCGTCAGCTTGGCCGCGAGGCCCGCCTTGCCCGAGGTGCAGGCCACCGTCGGCGCGGTGGCAGCGGCGGCGGGCGCCGCGGTGACGACGGGAGCCAGCGCGCCCAGTGCCAGTGCTGCGGCGATCGCTCCGCGGTGTATGCGGTGGTGTGTCATGGTGTGGGTCCCCGTCCCCTTGGTGTTGCTGCCGTCCCCTTGTGTTCCTGGCTGGAATGACTCTTCAGGGGCGGAAAGGTTGCACGGGAGGCGGGCGCGGAATCGAAGTTCTCCGCGAAATCCTTCTGGGCAGTGACGCCTTCCCCCGTACGGAACCGGGAGGGACATGGCAACCGCCAAGCCCAGCGAGGCCCAGCTCCGCGGCCGGCTCTACGCGACGCTCGCCGCGCTGCAGAAGCTCAGCGCACCGGGCGGCAGCCACTCGCCGGGGCAGCCCGGGGCATCGGCGAAGGCCGCCGAGAGGCCCTTCGACCGCATGAACGAGTACCTGGAGAAGACGGGTCCCTACTTCCTGAAGGCACGCGGGCGCGGCCACGGCGGGGCCGCCGCCGCGCTCCTGCGGTCGATACCCGGCCTGCTGCCCCCGGGGAAGGAGCTCCCGCGCGCCTTCGACCACGAAAAGCGCCAGGAGTTCTGCGAGAGCCGGTTCCTGCGCGCGCAGGCGCTCCGGAAGGAGCACCCGGCCCGGCGTAGCCGGGCCGGGTGCCCGCCGGGTCGTCAGAGGTGCGTCGGGGCGAACATCCGCAGCAGGGCCGGGAGTACGAGCACCGAAGGACCGGGGGCCGACAGGGACTCGGCCAGGTCTTCGGCCAGGGTCTCCGGGGTCGTGCGGTGCGCCGGCACGCCGAAGGACTCGGCCAGGGCGACGAAGTCCGGGCGGGACAGCTCCGTGCCGGTGGCCTCGTCGAAGGCGTCGGTCATGTACTCGCGGAGGATGCCGTAACCGCCGTCGTCCACGATCAGCCAGGTGACCGGGAGGCTGTGCTGGCGGGCGGTGGCGAGTTCGGCGATCGAGTACATCGCGCCGCCGTCACCGGAGACCGCGAGGACGGGGCGGGTGGGGTCCGCCGCCGCCGCGCCGAGCGCCGCCGGGAAGCCGTAGCCGAGACCGCCCGCGCCCTGCGCCGAGTGCATGGTGTTGGGGTGGCGGGGGTCGAAGGCCGACCAGGCCCAGTAGGCGAGGATCGTCATGTCCCAGAAGCTGGGGGACGCGTCCGGCAGTGCCTCCCGGACGGACGCGAGCAACTGCTGCTCCAGCGACAGGTCCTGGGACGCGATGCGCTCCCGTACCTTCGCCAGGACCTCGCTCACGCGCTCGCGCGCCGTCCCGTCCTCACGGTCCTCCACCGTCTCCAGGAGCGCCGACAGCGCCAGGCGGGCGTCCGCGTGGATGCCGAGCGCCGGGTGGTTGGACTCCAGCTTGCCGAGGTCCGCGTCGATCTGGACGATCCGGCCGCGCGGCTCGAACGTGTGGTAGTTCGAGGAGAGTTCCCCCAGGCCCGAACCGACGACGAGCAGGACGTCCGCGTCTTCGAGGAAGTCCGTCGTGTGGCGGTCCTCCAGCCAGGACTGGAGGGAGAGCGGGTGCGTCCACGGGAACGCGCCCTTGCCGCCGAAGGTCGTGACGACCGGCGCGTCCAGCTTCTCGGCGAGCGCGAGCAGTTTGCCGGAGGCGTCGGAGCGGACGACGCCGCCGCCCGCGATGACCGCCGGGCGGGCGGCCGTCGACAGCAGGTGGGCGGCGACGGCCGTCAGTTCGGGGCGCGGGGGCAGTTCGCGCGGGGTGGCGTCCATCGCCGTGACGACGGGAAGCGTCGTCCCGGCGAGGAGTACGTCCTGCGGGATCTCGATCCAGACCGGGCCGTGCGGGGCGGTCAGGGCCGACTCCCACGCCTCGGCGATCGCGACGGGATCTGCGACGCCGTACGGACCGTGTGGACCGACTTCACGATGTCCCTGAACGACGCCTTCTGGTCGCGCAGTTCGTGCAGGTAGCCGTGGCGGCCGCGCCGATGCCGGCCGACGGGACCTGGCTGCTGATCGCGAGGACGGGCGCGGACGCCGCCGCCGCCTCCTGGAGCGCGGCGAGCGACGTCAGGGCGCCCGGACCGGTGGAGAGGAGCAGCGGGGCCGCCTCTCCGGTGATCCGGCCGTACGCGTCGGCGGCGAAGCCCGCGTTGTTCTCGACGCGCAGCCCGACGTACGAGAGCGAGGAGCGGCGCAGTGCGTCGAACATCCCGAGCGCGTGCTGGCCCGGGAGTCCGAAGACCGTGGTCGCGCCGAGGCCCTGGAGGGTCTCGACGACGAGGTCACCTCCGTTGCGGGCCGGGGGGCGGGCTGAGCGCCTCAGCGGACTGCGCCTCGGTGGGCCGCAGGACCAGGTCGTGGTCGTGGGTCATGCGTACATCCCTTCCGGGCCGGCCTGGCGGCCCGGTGCCGACGTTCCGGCCGCGCGCCGCGGCCGCCCGCCCGTACGTGCGCGTGCGCGGCGGACGGGCCGGTGCCGGCTCGGCGGCGAGGTTACTTCGCGCCGCGCTCCGCGCCCTGGGCGCGGCCGGCCGCGATCTGCCGGGACATGATGCGTCGGTCAGCTCGTACGCGGTGTGGGAGGCGGCGACGGAGGTGATCTCCGCGTGGTCGTACGCCGGCGCGACCTCGACCACGTCGGCCGAGACGAGGTTGCAGGAGGACAGGCCGCGCAGGATCTCCAGCAGTTCGCGGGAGGTCATGCCGCCCGCCTCGGGGGTGCCGGTGCCGGGCGCGTGGGCCGGGTCGAGGCAGTCGATGTCGATGGAGATGTAGAGGGGGCGGTCGCCGATGCGCTGGCGGAGCTGGTCGGCGACCTCGTCGGCGCCGCGCCGGTAGACGTCGGCGGAGGTGACGATGCCGAAGCCCATCTTCTCGTCGTCGGTCAGGTCCTGCTTGCCGTACAGCGGGCCGCGCGTACCGACGTGGGAGAGCGCCTCGGTGTCGAGGATGCCCTCCTCGACGGCCCGGCGGAACGGCGTGCCGTGGGTGTACTCGGCGCCGAAGTACGTGTCCCAGGTGTCCAGGTGCGCGTCGAAGTGGAGCAGGGCGACCGGGCCGTGCTTCTTCGCGACCGAGCGGAGGATCGGGAGCGCGATGGTGTGGTCGCCGCCGAGCGTCATCATGCGGGCGCCGGTGGAGAGCAGGTCGTCGACCGCGGCCTCGATCGTGTCGACGGCCTCGTTGATGTTGAACGGGTTGGCGGCGATGTCACCGGCGTCGCGACCTGCGCGAGCGCGAACGGCGAGGCGTCCTGCGCCGGGTTGTACGGGCGCAGGAGGCGCGAGGCCTCGCGGATCGCGTTGCCGCCGAAGCGGGCGCCGGGGCGGTAGGAGACGCCGGAGTCGAAGGGCACGCCGACCACGGCGACGTCGGCCCGGCCGCCGACCTCGTCGAGGCGGGGCAGCCGCGCGAACGTCGCGGGGCCCGCGTACCGCGGGATGCGGGAGGAGTCGACGGGGCCGCGGAACTGCTGCTCGCTGCTGCTGCTCATGTGAAATGCCTTCCTTCTTGCGCTTCTTTGCGCTTTATTGCGATTTTCGACTTTAGCCGGGCAGGGGGGCGGGTGCGGACTCGGGCTCGTCCTCCGCGCCCCGGCCCGCCAGCCGCTCGCGCCAGGCGGCCAGGACGGCGGCGTCGGTCGGCCGGGTGGCGAGGCTGACGGCGACGTACGCCGCGAGCGACAGCAACAGGCCGTAACAGACGGGCTCGTTGGCGAGGATTCCGTACCAGGCCATCAGGCCGACGACGCCGAGTCCGCCGACGGCGACGGCCGCCAGGGCGCCGTACACCGTGCCGCGCTTCCACAGCAGGCCGCCGAGGATCGGCACCAGCAGACCGCCGACCAGCAGGTTGTAGGCGACGGTGAGCGCCTCGACGACGTTGTTCAGGGCGATCGCGATGCAGACGACCGCGATGCCCATGATCAGGATGAAGATGCGGTTGCCGCGCACCTCGTCGTGGACCTCGCCCTCCGGCTTGTCCTTCGGCACGGCGCCGCGCAGCCGCGACCAGATGTCGTTGTTGGCGACGGTGGCGCAGGCGATCAGCGCGCCCGACGAGGTCGACATCACGGCTGCCAGCGCCGCGGCGAGGACCAGGCCGCGTACGCCCATGGGCAGCTCGTCCTTGACGATGGTCGCGAAGGCGTCGTCGGCGTGGGGCAGCTTCGGGTAGAGGACCTTGGCCGCGGTGCCGATGACGGCGCCGGCGAGGGCGTAGACGAGGCAGTACGTACCGGCGACCGTGCCGCCGTAGCGCGCGACCTTGTCGCTGCGGGCGGTGAAGACGCGCTGCCAGATGTCCTGGCCGATCAGCATGCCGAACGTGTAGATCAGCACGTACGTGAAGATCGTCTCGCCGCCGATGCCGAGCGGGTCGAAGTACTCGGTGGGCAGCTGCGCCTTCATCTCGCTGAAGCCGCCGGCCTTGACGACCGCGATCGGCAGGAGCAGGAGCAGCACGCCGATCGTCTTG
This sequence comes from Streptomyces altiplanensis, assembly GCA_003719395.1. Lineage (GTDB taxonomy): Bacteria > Actinomycetota > Actinomycetes > Streptomycetales > Streptomycetaceae > Streptomyces > Streptomyces altiplanensis. Next base: position 1,473 of record RHMC01000128.1, on the reverse strand, counting down.
ACGACGAACTGCACCATGTCGGTGAGCGTGATCGACCACATGCCGCCGAGCGTCGAGTACGCGACGACGACGGCGCCGCCGAGGATGATCGACAAGGCGCGGTCCATGCCGAAGATGACGTCGAAGATCGTGGCGTACGCGATGGTCGACGTGACGGCGAGCATGAGCGTGTACGCCCACATGACGACGCCCGAGATGATGCCGGCGCGGCCGCCGCCGTAGCGGAGGTCGAGCATCTCGGAGACCGTGTAGACCTTCAGGCGGGCGATGCGCGCGGAGAAGAAGATGCTGAGGGCGAGGAGTCCGAGGCCGATGGTGAAGACCATCCAGGCGCCGGAGAGACCGTACTGGTAGCCGAGGCCGACGCCGCCGATGGTGGAGGCGCCGCCGAGGACGATGGCGGCCATCGTGCCGGAGTACATGGCGGGCCCGAGGCGGCGGCCCGCCACCAGGAACTCGCTCTTGGACTTGGCGCGGCGCATGCCCCACCAGCCCATGGCGACCATACCGGCCAGGTAGACGACGATCACTGTGTAGTCGACGGCCATGGGCCCTCCTTCGCGCGCTCAGTGGCGTGTCGTGCAGAGATGTGTGCGGAGCGCGGCAGCTCTTCTGCGGGGACATCCGCCCGTACCCGCGGCCACCGGTCGGCTCGACACTAAGTGGCCGAAAGGCGACGCTGAAGTGTACGTTTCATCTACTTTCCAGATCCCAGACGGATGGACCGTCCATGCCGGACACCTCACCCCCTCCCTCCCCTCCGACCCCGCCGGTTTCGCTGGCGGCGCTGCTGGCGCGGGAGGAACTCGGCCTGCGCCGGATCGCGGGCCCGGAGGAGGCGGATCTGCACTGGGTGCACACCTCGGAGATGGCCGACCCGTACCCGTACCTGCTCGGCGGTGAGCTCCTCCTGACCGCGGGGGTCCAGCTCACGGACCCGGACCGGTACGTGTCCCGGGTGGTGGAGGCGGGCGCGGCGGCGCTCGGTTTCGGCGTCACGCCGGTGTACGACACGGTGCCGCCCGCCCTGGTGGCCGCCTGCGAGCGCCACGGCCTGCCCCTGGTGGAGGTGGAGCCCGCGACCACGTTCTCGGGGATCGCCCGCGCGGTGTGGCGGCTGATGGCGAAGGCCCGCCACCGCGAGCTGCGCCGGGTCGCACAGGCCCAGCAGGGCCTGGCCACGGCGGCGGCCCGCCCCGACTCCGGTCCCGGCGGTGCTGCGGCAGCTGACGGCGCGGCTCGGCGGGGCGTGGGCGGTGCTGCTGTCCGCGGAGGGGGTCCCGTTGGCCACGGCGGGGCGCGAGCCGTCGCCGGAAGCGCACGCGGCCCTGACCCGCCTGGCCCGCGTGGTCAACCCACCGCAACCGGAGCCCGCCGCGAACGACAGCGCGGCGCCCACCGGCGCGGCGGCAACCGCACCCACGGGCAAGACCACCTCCGCCCCCAGGACCGTGCCCGCCGGCGCAGCCGCGC
>RHMC01000127.1 GCA_003719395.1 Streptomyces altiplanensis | reverse complement strand
CGGACGCGACCGCGACCCGGAGCAGCCGCTGCTGCTCGGCTCGGTGAAGTCGAACATCGGCCACACCCAGGCTGCGGCCGGTGTGGCGGGAGTGATCAAGATGATCATGGCGATGCGCCACGGTGTGCTGCCGCAGACGCTGCACGTCGACGCTCCGTCCTCACACGTGGACTGGACGGCGGGCGCGGTCGAGCTGCTGACCGAGTCGACCCCCTGGCCCGAGACCGGCCGCCCCCGCCGCGCCGGCGTCGTCCTTCGGCATCAGCGGCACCAACGCCCACACCATCGTCGAACAGGCCCCGGCCACCACCGCCCCAGAGCGCACCACCCCGAGCCACGCCCCCGCGACCACGCCGTGGCTGATCTCGGGCCGGACCCGCGCCGCCCTGCGCGGCCAGGCGTCACGCCTGCTCTCCTACGTGCAGGCGCATCCCGAACTCGACCTGCTGGACGGGGCGTTCTCCCTCGCCACCACCCGCACCCGGTTCGACCAGCGGGCCGCCGTGCTCGCCGGGGACCGCGCCGGGCTGCTGCGTTCCCTCACCGCACTGGCCACCGACCGCCCCGACGCCGGGGTGATCGAGGGCGAGGCGACCCGGCGCGGCCGGACCGCGATGCTCTTCTCCGGCCAGGGCAGCCAGCGCGCCGCCATGGGGCGCGAACTCTACGAGCGCTTCCCGGTGTTCGCCGAGGCCCTCGACGCGGTCTTCGCCGACCTCGACCCGCTGCTCGACCGCCCCCTGCGCGAGGTGCTGTTCGCGGCCGACGGCACGGACGAGGCCGCCCTGCTGGACGAGACCGGCTGGACCCAGCCCGCGCTGTTCGCTGTCGAGGTCGCGCTGTTCCGTCTCGTACGGTCTTGGGGCATCAAGCCGGACTTCGTCGCCGGCCACTCCATCGGCGAGCTCGCGGCGGCCCACGCCGCCGGCGTCCTGTCGCTCACGGACGCCTGCATCCTGGTCGCCGCCCGCGCCAAGCTGATGCAGGCGCTGCCCACGGGCGGCGCGATGGTCGCCGTACAGGCCACCGAGGACGAGGTCACCCCGCTGCTGGCCGGCCGCGAGGACGCCGTGGCGATCGCCGCCGTCAACGGACCCGACTCCGTCGTCGTCTCCGGCGACGAGGACGCCGTCCTGGAGATCGCCGCCGCGTTCGACGAGCTCGGGCGCAAGACCAAGCGCCTGCGGGTGAGCCATGCCGTTCCACTACCGCGCATGGCCGCCATGCTCGACGCGTTCCGCGACCGTCGTCGAAGGACTCACCTTCCACGCACCGCGCATCCCGCTGGTCTCCAACCTGACCGGCGCCCTGGCCACCGACGAGCAGGTGTGCTCGGCCGAGTACTGGGTCACCCACGTCCGCGACACCGTCCGCTTCGCCGACTGCGTCCGCACCCTGCGCGACGCCGGCACGACCACCTTCCTGGAACTGGGCCCCGACGGCCCGCTGTCCGCCATGGCCCAGGACACCCTCGGCGACACGTACGACGCCGAACTCGTCCCGCTCTGCCGCGCCGACCGCGGCGAGGAACTGGCCGTCACCACCGCGCTCGCCCGGCTCCAGGTCCAGGGCGTCACGGTGGACTGGACGGCCTACTTCGCCGACAGCGGCGCCCGCCGCGTCGACCTTGCCCACCTACGCCTTCCAGCACGAGTTCTACTGGCCGCAGCTGCCCGCCGCGGCCGCCGCTGCGAACGGCGCCGACCCCGCCGACCAGCGGCTGTGGGCCGCCGTCGAGCGTGGCGACGCGACGAGCTGGCCGTCATCCTCGGCCTGGGCGAGCAGGAGCACGACTCCCTCGGCTCCCTGCTGCCCGCGCTGACCTCCTGGCGGCGCGGCAAGCAGGAGAAGTCCCGGCTGGACGCGCTGCGCTACCGCGTCGAATGGGCGCAGCTCAACAAGCCCGCCGCCCCGGTCCTCGACGGCACCTGGCTGCTCGTCACCGGTGACGCCGAGGACGCCGGGGGCGCCGGCGAGCTCGTCGAGCAGCTGGACGGGCACCCTGAGCGCGCACGGCGCGCGGGTGTACCGCCTCGCCCTGGACGCCGCGTGCGCCGACCGGCAGGTGCTCGCCGCCCGGCTCGAAGTCACCGAAGGCTTCGACAGCGCGGCCAACGTGCTCTCCCTGCTCCCGCTGGACGAGCGCCCCTCCGGCGCGTACGCGCCGTCAGCACGGCCTCACCCTGACGCTCGCACTCGTCCAGGCACTCCATGACACGGGATCCCACGGACGGCTGTGGACGGCCACCCGCGGCGCCGTGTCCACCGGGCCCGCCGACCCCCTCACCCACCCCGCGCAGGCCGCGGCCCTGGGGGGCTCGGGGCGGGCCGTGGCACTGGAGCACCCGCGGCTCTGGGGCGGGCTCCTCGACCTGCCCGACACGCTCGACGAGCGGACCGCGCAGCGCCTCGCCGGCGTCCTCGCCGTCAAGCACGCCCCCGACGGCGAGGACCAGGTGGCGCTCCGCGCGGGCGGGGCCCTGGGCCGTCGTCTCGTCCGGCACACCGCCGAAACCCTGTCCGGCGCCGAGGAGTTCACCGCCCGCGGTACCGTGCTGGTGACCGGCGGCACCGGTGGCCTCGGCGCGGAGGTCGGCCGCTGGCTGGCCCGCTCCGGCGCCGAGAACCTCGTCCTCACCAGCCGCCGCGGCCCGGACGCCCCCGGCCGCCGACGCCCTGCGCGCCGACCTGGAGGAGCTGGGCGCCCGCGTCGAGATCGTCGCCTGCGACGCCGCCGACCGGGACGCGCTGGCCGCCGTGCTCGCCGCCGTCCCGGACGAACTGCCCCTGACCGGCGTGGTGCACACCGCGGGCGTCGGCCAGTACGGCCCCCTCGACGGGCTGACCCCCGCCGAGTTCGCCGAACTCACCTCCGCGAAGCTCGCGGGCGCCGCACACCTCGACGAGCTGCTCGGGGACCGCGCACTCGACCTGTTCGTCCTCTTCGGCTCCGTCGCCGGCGTCTGGGGCAGCGGCGGCCAGAGCGCCTACGGCGCCGCCAACGCCTACCTCGACGCCCTCGCCGAGCACCGGCGCGCCCGCGGACTGGCCGCCACCTCCGTCGCCTGGGGCCCCTGGGCCGAAGCGGGCATGGCCACCGACGAGGCGGTCTCCGGCGCCCTGCAGCGCCAGGGACTCGGCCTCCTGGAATCGGCCCTCGCGATGACCGAACTGCGGCGCGCCGTCGTCCAAGGGCGACACCACCGTCACCGTCGGCGACGTCGACTGGGACCGCTACGCACCGGTGTTCACCTCGGCCCGCCGCAGCGCGCTGCTCGACGGCCTGCCGGAGGTACGGGCACTGGCCGACGCGGCAGGCGCCGCCGACACCGGCGACACCTCCGAGTTCGTCACACGGGTACGCGCCCTCTCCGAGCCCGAGCAGACCCGGCTCCTGTCCGACCTCGTACGCAGCGAGGCCGTGTCTCCTCGGCCACGGCTCCGCGGACAGCGTCCCCGAGGGACGCGCCTTCCGGGACATCGGCTTCGACTCACTGACCGCCGTCGAACTGCGCAAGCGCCTGGCCGCCACCACCGGCCTCACCCTGCCCAGCACCATGGTCTTCGACTACCCGACCCCGCTGGAGCTGGCGCAGTACCTCCTGGCCGAGATCCTCGGCGCCGTCCTCGACGTGGCCGGGCCGGTCGCCACCGGCGCCGCCGACGACGAACCCATCGCCATCATCGGGATGGGCTGCCGCTTCCCCGGCGGAGCCGACTCGCCCGAGCAGCTGTGGGACCTGGTCACCGACGGCGCGGACGCCGTGTCGGACTTCCCCGTCAACCGCGGCTGGGACACCGAGGGCCTCTTCGACCCCGACCCGGACCGGCAGGGCAAGACCTACTCCACCCTCGGCGGCTTCCTGCACGAGGCCGACGCGTTCGACCCGACGTTCTTCGGCATCTCCCCGCGCGAGGCACTGGTGATGGACCCCCAGCAGCGGCTGCTGCTGGAGACCACCTGGGAGACCTTCGAGCGCGCCGGGATCGACCCCGCCGCAGCCCGCGGAAGCCTCACCGGCACCTTCATCGGCGCCAGCTACCAGGACTACGCGACTAGGCGCCGGCGACGGCGCCGAGGGCCACATGGTCACCGGCAGCATCCCCAGCGTCCTGTCCGGACGCATCTCCTACGTCATGGGCCTCGAAGGGCCCCGCCGTCACCGTCGACACCGCCTGCTCCTCATCCTGGTCGCGCTGCACCTGGCCTGCCAGTCGCTGCGCAACGGGGAGTCCACGCTCGCTGTCGCGGGCGGCGCCACGATCATGACCACCCCCGCCCCCTTCATCGCCTTCAGCCGCCAGCGGGCCCTCGCCCAGGACGGCCGCTGCAAGGCGTTCTCCGACGGGGCGGACGGCATGACCCTCGCCGAGGGCGTCGGCATCCTGCTGGTCGAACGGCTCTCCGACGCCCGGCGCAACGGACACCCTGTCCTCGCGGTGATCCGCGGCTCGGCGATCAACCAGGACGGCGCGTCCAACGGACTCACCGCCCCCAACGGGCCCGCCCAGCAGCGGGTGATGCGCCAGGCCCTGGCCAACGCCCGCCTGGCCCCCTCGGACATCGACGTCGTGGAGGCGCACGGAACCGGTACGCCCCTGGGCGACCCGATCGAGGCGCAGGCCCTGATCGCGACGTACGGGCGCGACCGCGACCCGGAGCGCGCGCTGCTGCTCGGCTCGGTCAAGTCGAACATCGGCCACACCCAGTCCGCCGCCGGTGTCGCCGGCGTCATCAAGATGGTCATGGCGCTGCGCCACGGCCTGCTGCCCAGGACCCTGCACGCCGACAACCCGTCCTCGCACGTGGACTGGGACTCCGGTTCCGTGCGGCTGCTGCACGAGGCCGTCGAGTGGCCCGAGACCGGCCGGCCCCGCCGCGCGCCGCGGTCTCCTCGTTCGGCATCAGCGGCACCAACGCCCACACCCTGATCGAGCAGCGCCCCCCGCCGACGAGCCCGAGGCGTCGTCCCCCGCCGCCGAGCCCGTGCCGGTGGCCGGCGGCGTCGTACCGTGGACCGGTCTCGGCGAAGACGCAGCCGCGCTGCGCGAGCGGCGGCCCGGCTCGTGTCGCACCTGGAGACCGCGAGCCCCGCGCCGCGCCCGCTCGACGTCGGATACTCGCTCGTCTCCTTCCGCGCGGTCTTCGAACATCGCGCCGTGGTGGTCCCCGCCGAGGACACCGACCCGATGGACGCCCTGCGCGCCGTCGCGGCCGACGGACCGTCCGCCGTGGTGGCCCGCGGGACCGCCGACGTCGAGGGCAAGACCGTCTTCGTCTTCCCCGGCCAGGGCTCTCAGTGGGTGGGCATGGGAGCCCAACTGCTGACCGAGTCACCGGTCTTCGCCGAGCGGATCGCCGAATGCGCCGCGGCCATCGGCGAGTTCGTGGACTGGTCGCTCATCGACGTGCTCCAGGGCAAGGAGGGCGCGCCCACCCTGGAGCGCGTCGACGTCGTACAGCCCGCCTCGTTCGCGGTCATGGTGTCGCTGGCCGCCCTGTGGCGCTCCCGCGGCGTCGAGCCCGCCGCGGTCGTCGGCCACTCGCAGGGCGAGATCGCCGCGGCCGTCGTCTCCGGCGCGCTGTCCCTCCAGGACGGCGCCCGGTCGTGACCCTGCGCAGCCAGGCCATCGGCCGCACCCTGGCCGGCCACGGCGGGATGATGTCGGTGGCGCTGCCGGTGGAGCAGCTGGAGAGCCGTCTCGACGCCTGGCAGGGCCGGGTGTCCGTCGCCGCCGTCAACGGACCGCGCTCGGTCGTCGTCTCCGGCGAACCCGAGGCGCTGGACGGGCTGTCGGACGAGCTGACCGCCGACGAGGTACGCGTGCGGCGGATCGCCGTGGACTACGCCTCGCACTCCGCGCAGGTCGAGAACCTTTACGACGAACTCCTCGACGTACTCGCGCCGATCGCCCCGCGCACCGGCGACGTCCCGTTCTTCTCCACGACGACCGGCGACTGGCTGGACACCGCGGGGATGGACGGGGGCTACTGGTTCCGCAACCTGCGCCAGAGGGTCCTGTTCGCCGACGCCGTGCACGATCTGCTGGAGGCCGGGCACCGCGCCTTCATCGAGGTCAGCTCGCACCCCGTACTGACCATGGCCGTGCAGGACATGATCGACGAGTCGGCCGAACCGGGCGTCGCCACCGGCACGCTGCGCCGGGACCAGGGCAGCGTGTCCCGCTTCCTGCTCTCGGCGGCCGAGGTCTTCGTCCGCGGCGTCGACGTCGACTGGGCAGGGATCTTCGAGGGCGCCGGAGCCGCCGGGTCGACCTGCCACCTACGCGTTCCAGCACGAACAGCTCTGGGCCGTCCCTCCCGTCGCCGAGCCGGCGGTGGCCGCCGACCCCGCCGACGCCGAGTTCTGGGCCGCCGTGGAGCAGGAGGACGTCTCCGCGCTCACCTCCGCCCTGGGCACGGACGAGAACTCCGTGGCCGCGGTCCTGCCGGCCCTCTCGTCGTGGCGCAGGTCCCGCAAGGACCGCTCCACCGTCGACTCCTGGCGCTACCGGGTGTCCTGGAGCCCCGTCGGCACCGTCCCGCAGCGGTCGCTGTCCGGCACCTGGTTGCTGGTCGGCGCCGAAGGCCACGACCACGACACGGACGAGGTCGCCGACGCACTGAGCGGCCAGGGCGCCGCGGTCACCCGCCTCGTCCTGGACGGGACGTGCGTGGACCGCGCGGTGCTCGCCGAACGGCTGGCCGGCGCCGGGGAGATCACCGGTGTCGTCTCCACGCTCGCCCCCGCCGAGGAGCCGGACGAGCGCACCCCCGTGCTGCCGCTCGGCCTGGCCCTGACCGTCTCCCTGGTCCAGGCCCTGGGCGACGCCGGAATCGAGGCACCGCTGTGGTTCCTCACCCGGGGCGCGGTCTCCACCGGCCGCTCCGACGAGATCACTTCCCCCACCCAGGCCCTGGTCACCGGCGTCGGCTGGACCACCGCGCTGGAGCACCCGCAGCGCTGGGGCGGCGTCGTCGACCTGCCGCGCGAACTCGACCAGCGCGCCGCCGGACGGCTTGCGTCCGCTCTGTCCGGCGCCCTGGGCGACGAGGACCAGCTCGCCGTCCGCGCCTCCGGGGTCTTCACCCGGCGCATCGTCCGCGCCGCGGCCGGCGGCGGGCAGGGCCCGGCCCGCGACTGGACGCCGCGCGGCACCACCCTGCTCACCGGCGGCTCGGGCACGCTCGCCCCGCACCTGGCCCGCTGGCTGGCCGGGCGGGGCGCCGAGCACCTGGTGCTGATGAGCCGCCGGGGCGCGGACGCCCCGGGCGTGGCCGAACTCGTCGCGGAACTCACCGCGTCGGGCACGCAGGCCACCGCCGTCGCGTGCGACGTCACCGACCGCGACGCCGTCGCCGCTCTCCTCGCCCAGCTCAAGGCGGAGGGCCGCACCGTGCGCACGGTCGTGCACACCGCCGCGCTCATCGAGCTGTACTCGCTGGCCGAGACCACCATGGACGCCTTCTCCCGCGTCCTGGACGCCAAGGTGACCGGCGCCCGGGTCCTGGACGAACTCCTCGACCACGAGGACCTGGACGACCTGATCCTCTACTCGTCCACCGCCGGCATGTGGGGCAGCGGCGCACGCCGCCTACGTGGCAGGCAACGCCTACCTCGCGGCGCTCGCCGCCCACCGCCGCGCCCGCGGCCTGCGCGCCACCTCGCTCTCCTGGGGCATCTGGGCCGACGACATCAAGGCCGGCCGCGTCGACCCGCAGATGATCCGCCGCAGCGGCCTGGAGTTCATGGACCCGCAGCTGGCGCTGAGCGGACTGAAGCGGGCCCTGGACGACGACGAGACGGCCGTCGCGGTCGCCGACGTCGACTGGGCGACGTACCACCCCGTCTACACCTCCAGCCGCCCCACCAACCTCTTCGCCGAGATCCCCGAGGTCCGGGCCCTGACCGAGGCCGCCGAGCAGAGCACCGGCACCGTGGTGGAGGGCGAGTTCACCGCCCGGCTGCGGGCCCTGTCCGCCGCCGAGCAGGAGCGGCTGGTGCTGGAGGTCGTCCGCACCGAGGCCATGGCCGTGCTGGGGCTTTCGTCCCCCGACGCCCTGCCGGACCAGCGTGCCTTCCGTGACGTGGGCTTCGACTCGCTCACCGCCGTCGGACTGCGCAACCGCCTCGCGTCCGTCACCGGACTGACGCTGCCGACGACCATGGTCTTCGACTACCCGACCCGGCCGCACTGGCCGGATTCCTCCGCACCGAGCTGGCCGGTGCCCAGAGCGCCGGAACGCCCGCGGCCACCGCGTCCGCCGCCGCGACCGACGACGACCCCATCGTCATCGTCGGCATGGGCTGCCGCTACCCCGGCGGGGTCACCTCGCCCGAGGAGCTGTGGAAGCTCACCCTGGACGGCATCGACGCCGTCTCCGCCTTCCCCGCCGACCGGGGCTGGGACGCCGAGGGACTCTACGACCCCGACCCCGACCGGTCCGGCAAGACCTACTCGGTCCAGGGCGGATTCCTCCAGGACGTCGCGGAGTTCGACCCCGGCTTCTTCGGGATCTCGCCGCGCGAGGCGATGTCGATGGACCCGCAGCAGCGCCTCCTGCTGGAGACGGCCTGGGAAGCCTTCGAGCACGCCGGGATCGACATCGTCTCCCAGCGCTCCAGCCTCACCGGCACCTTCATCGGCGCCAGCTACCAGGACTACGCGTCCAGCGTGGCCAACTCCTCCGAGGGCTCCGAAGGCCACATGATCACCGGCACGCTCTCCAGCGTGCTGTCCGGCCGGGTCAACTACCTGTTCGGCTTCGAGGGGCCGGCCGTCACCCTCGACACCGCCTGCTCGTCGTCCCTGGTCGCGCTCCACCTGGCCTGCCAGTCCCTGCGCAACGGCGAGAGCACCCTGGCGCTCGCGGGCGGCGTCAGCATCATGTCCACCCCCAGCGCCTTCGTCGGCTTCAGCCGCCAGCGGGCCCTCGCCACCGACGGCCGCTGCAAGGCGTACGCCGAGGCCGCCGACGGCATGACCCTCGCCGAGGGCGTCGGCTGGTCCTGCTGGAGCGCCTCTCCGACGCCCGCCGCAACGGCCACACCGTGCTCGCCGTGGTACGCGGCTCCGCCGTCAACCAGGACGGTGCGTCCAACGGGCTCACCGCCCCCAACGGCCCCTCCCAGCAGCGCGTCATCCGGCAGGCCCTGGCCAACGCCGGCCTGCGGTCCCGCGAGGTCGACGTCATCGAGGGCCACGGCACCGGGACCGCCCTGGGCGACCCCATCGAGGCCCAGGCCCTGCTCACCACCTACGGCCAGGACCGGGACGGCGAACGGCCCCTGCTGCTCGGCTCGGTCAAGACCAACATCGGCCACACCCAGATGGCCTCCGGCGTCGCCAGCGTGATCAAGATGGTGCACGCCCTCCAGGAGGGCGTCGTACCGAAGACCCTCCACATCGACACCCCGTCCTCGCACGTGGACTGGTCCTCCGGCGCCATCGACCTGCTCACCGAGCGCACCGACTGGCCCGAGACCGGCCGCCCGCGCCGCGGCGCCGTCTCCTCGTTCGGCATCAGCGGCACCAACGCGCACGCGATCCTCGAACAGGCGCCCGCCGAGGAGCCCGCCGACCGGCCGGCCCCCGCCGGCGCCCCGCCCCGGCGCCCTGCCGCTGGTGGTCTCCGCCCGCAGCGAAACCGCCCTGCGCGCCCAGGTCGGACGGCTGCTCGCCCTGGTCGAGGAAGCGCCCCGACACCCCCCTGACCGACCTCGCCTTCTCCCTGGCCACCTCCAGGGCCGGTTTGGAGCACCGCGCGCCGTGGTGGCGGGGGAGGGTCGACGAACTGCTGCGCCACCTGCTGGCGCTGCGCGACGGACTGCCCGGACCCGACGTGGTGCAGGGCGGCCCGGCCCGCGGCCGCACGGCGTTCCTGTTCACCGGCCAGGGCAGCCAGCGGCCCGGCATGGGCCGCGAGCTGTACGAGCGGTTCCCCGTCTTCGCCGACGCGCTCGACGCCGTACTGGCCCGGATGGACGGCGCCCTCGACCGGCGCTGCGCGAGATCCTGTTCTCCGCCGACGGCTCGCCCGAGGCGGCCCTCCTCGACCGCACCGAGTACGCGCAGCCCGCGCTGTTCGCCGTCGAGGTCGCCCTGTTCCGGCTCACCGAGTCGTGGGGCATCACCCCCGACTACCTCGCCGGGCACTCCGTCGGGGAGCTCGCCGCCGCGCACGTCGCGGGCGTGCTCGCCCTGCCGGACGCGTGCGCCCTGGTGGCGGCGCGCGGACGGCTGATGCAGGCGCTGCCCGAGGGCGGCGCGATGATCTCCCTGGAGGCCGCCGGAGGACGAGGTCCTGCCGCTGCTGGAGGGCCACGAGGACGAGGTGTCCGTCGCCGCCGTCAACGGCCCGGCGTCGCTCGTCATCGCCGGCGTCGAGGACACCGTCCTCGGCATCGCCGCCACACTGGGCGAACGCGGCCGCAGGACCAAGCGGCTGCGGGTGAGCCACGCCTTCCACTCGCCCCTCATGGACGGCATGCTCGACGACTTCGCCCGCGTCGCGCGTGGCGTCGCCTACCAGCCACCGGTGATCCCCCTCGTCTCCAACGTCACCGCGGCCCTCGCCGCCGAGGACCAGATGACCGACCCGGAGTACTGGGTCCAGCACGTGCGCCGGGCCGTCCGCTTCGCCGACGGCGTCAACTGGCTCTCCGCACAGGGCCAGGTCCGCACCTTCCTGGAGATCGGCCCCGACGGCGTGCTCTGCGGCATGGCCCGCGACAGCCTCACCGACGAGCTCGCCACCGCGCTGCTGCCGCTGCTGCGGAGCGGCCGACCCGAGGAGCAGACCGTCACCACCGCGCTGGCCGGCGCCCACGCCTTCGGCGTGGACGTCGACTGGACCGCGTACTTCGCGGACAGCGGCGCCGGCCGGATCGCGCTGCCCACCTACGCATTCCAGCGCGAGCGGTACTGGCCCGACACCCTCGCCGCCCCCGCCGCCGGACCCCTGAGCGTCGGCAGCGCCGCCGACGCAGAGTTCTGGTCGGCGGTCGAGCGCGACGACGTCGGCTCACTCGTCGCCTCACTGGGCCTCGACGACGCGACCGTCACCGCGATGGTCCCGGCGCTCACCGCCTGGCGCCGCCGCCGCGACGAGCAGTCCGAGGTGGACGCCTGGCGCTACCGGGTCACCTGGAAGCCGCAGACCGGATCCACCGCCCCCACCGCGCTCACCGGACGCTGGCTGGTCCTCACACCCCCCGGCACCGACGAGGCCGAATGGTTCGCCGACGTCGTCGCCGCCCTCGCGACACAGACCGTCCTGTGCGAGGGCGTCGGCCCCGACCGGGCCGCGCTCGCCGAACGGCTGGCCGCACTGCGCGCCGAACACGGCGAGTTCGCCGGCGTCCTGTCGCTGCTCGGCCTCGCCGGCTGCGGCGGCCTCGCCCGCACCGGGGTGCCCGACTCCCTGCTCCTGACCGCCGTCGCCGTACAGGCGCTCGGCGACGGCGACATCGACTGCCCCCCTGTGGACCGTCACCCGCGGCGCCGTCTCCGTGGGCCGCTCCGAGCCGGTCGTCGGACTCGACCAGGCCGCCGTATGGGGCCTGGGCCGCGTCGTCGCCCTCGAACAGCCGGACCGCTGGGGCGGCTGCGTCGACCTGCCCCGAGCAGCTCGACACCCACAGCGCGCGCAGGCTGCGCGGCGTCCTGGCCGGGACCGCCGGGGAGAGCGAAGCGGCCGTACGCGCCTCCGGCGTGTTCGTACGCCGCCTCGCCCACGGCCCCGCGGCGCAGACCACCGCGGACACCTTCGATCCGACGGGCACCACCCTGATCACCGGCGGCACCGGCGGACTCGGCGGCCACGTCGCCCGCGGCCTGGCCCGCACCGGCGCGGAACATCTGCTGCTCGTCAGCCGCCGCGGCGAGGACGCCCCCGCGCTCGACGCGCTGCGCGCCGAACTGGCGGGCCTGGGCGCCCGGGTCACCATCACCGCCTGCGACGTTCGCCGACCGCGACGCCCTGGCCGCCCTGCTCGACTCCGTGCCCGACGACGCCCCGCTCAACGCGGTGATCCACACGGCCGGTGTCGTCCAGGACGGCGTGGTGGACACCCTGACCCAGGACAGCTTCCGGACCGTACTGGAGGCCAAGGTCGCCTCCGCGCTCAACCTGCACGAGCTGACCGCCCACCTCCCGCTGTCCGCGTTCGTCCTCTTCTCCTCCACCGCCGGTGTCTTCGGCGCCGCGGGACAGGGCAACTACGCCGCGGCCAACGCCTATCTGGACGCCCTCGCCGAGTACCGGCGGGCACACGGCCGCACCGCGCTCTCCGTCGCCTGGGGCCCCTGGGCCGGATCGGGCATGGTCGCCGACGAGGCGGAGATCGAGCGGCGTGTCCGGCGCGGCGGTTTCGAACCCCTCGCGCCGGAACCCGCCGTACGCGCCCTGCTCCGCGCCATCGAGCAGGACGACACCGCCCTCGCGCTCGCCGACATCGACTGGGCCCGCTTCGTCCCGGCGTTCGCCTCAACCCGCCCGCTGCCGCTCGTCGGCGACCTGCCGGAGGTACGGCAGTCGGCCACCGCCCCGGCCGGCGCCACCGGCGACGACACGCTGCTGCGGAAGCGCCTCGTGGAACTCCCGGACGCCGAGCGCGGCGCGTTCGTGCTCGACCTGCTGCGCACCCAGGTCGCCGCCGTGCTCGGCCACAGCGACCCCGGCGCCATCGAGGACGACCGGGCCTTCCGCGACCTGGGCTTCGACTCGCTGACCAACGGCTCGAACTGCGCAACACCCTGGCCGCCGTCACCGGGCTCAGCCTCCCGGTGTCCCTGGTCTACGACCGGCCGACCCCGCGCGAGATGGCGGACTTCCTGCTCGCCGAGATCCTCGGCTCGCTGCCCGAGCGCGCCGCCGCCCCGGTGGCGAGCGGCAAGCCCGTCCACGACGACCCGATCGCCGTCATCGGCATGAGCTGCCGCTTCCCCGGCGACGTCACCTCGCCCGAGGAACTGTGGCAACTGCTCGAAGAGGGCGGGGACGGCATCACCCGGTTCCCCGACGACCGCGGCTGGGACATCGAGGCGCTCGGAGCGGGCGCGTCGGACACCCTCGAAGGCGGATTCCTCACCCAGGTCGCCGACTTCGACGCGCGCTTCTTCGGCATCTCGCCGCGTGAGGCGCTCGCCATGGACCCGCAGCAGCGCCTGCTGCTGGAGGCCACCTGGGAGGCGCTGGAGCGGGCGGGCATCGACCCCTCGGCCCTGCGCGGCTCCAGCACCGGCGTCTTCGTCGGCACCAACGGCCAGGACTACCCCAACCTGCTGCGCCGGTCACTGTCCGACGTACAGGGCTACGTCGCCACCGGCAACACCGCCAGCGTCATGTCGGGCCGGCTCTCCTACGCGCTCGGCCTGGAGGGCCCGGCCGTCACCGTCGACACCGCCTGCTCCTCCTCGCTGGTCGCGATGCACTGGGCCGGCAAGGCACTGAGCGCCGGCGAGTGCTCCCTGGTGATCGCGGGCGGCGTCTCGGTGATGTCGAGCCCCGACTCCTTCGTCGAGTTCTCCCGGCAGGGCGGACTGGCCCCCGACGGCCGGTGCAAGGCGTTCTCCGACAGCGCCGACGGCACCGCCTGGTCCGAGGGCGTCGGCATCCTGGTCCTGGAGCGGTTCTCCGACGCCGTACGCAACGGACACGAGGTCCGCGGCATCATCCGCTCGACCGCCGTCAACCAGGACGGCGCGTCCAACGGCCTGACCGCCCCCAACGGCCCCTCCCAGCAGCGGGTCATCCAGCAGGCGCTGGCCGACGCCGGACTGACCCCCGGCCACCCTTGACGCCGTCGAGGCCCACGGCACCGGCACCACCCTGGGCGACCCGATCGAGGCCCAGGCGCTGCTCGCCGCCTACGGACAGGACCGGGAGCGCGCCGCTGCTGCTCGGCTCCGTCAAGTCCAACATCGGCCACACCCAGGCCGCCGCCGGCGTCGCGGGCGTCATCAAGATGCTGATGGCGATGCGCCACGGCACGCTGCCCAAGACCCTGCACATCGGTACCCCGTCCGCGCACGTGGACTGGACGGCGGGCGCGGTGGAGCTGCTGACCGAGCAGACCGCCTGGCCCGAGACCGGCCGCCCGCGCCGCGCCGGAGTCTCGGCGTTCGGTGTCAGCGGTACGAACGCGCACGTCATCGTCGAGCAGGCGCCGGCGCTCGAAGCGCCGCAGGCACAGCCCGCCGAGCCGGCCGCAGCCCCCGCCGTCGTGCCGTGGATCGTCTCCGGCCGGACGCGTGAGGCCCTTCAGGCTCAGATCGACCGGATCACCGGCTTCGCCGCGCTGAACACCGGGCTGTCCCCGCTGGACATCGGCCGCTCGCTCGCCACCGACCGCACGGTCTTCCCGCACCGCGCGGTGCTGCTGGCCGGCCCCGAGCGGTGTGCGCGAGAGCACACGTGGAGTCGCGAGCCGCGCCCCGGGCAAGACGGCGTTCCTCTTCTCCGGCCAGGGCAGCCAGCGCGCCGCCATGGGCCGCGAGCTGTACGAGCGGTTCCCCGTCTTCGCCGAGGCGCTGGACGCGGTCCTGGCCCACTTGGACACGGAGCTCGAATTCCCGCTGAGGGAAGTGCTGTTCGCCCTCCCGGGCACCTTCGAGTCGGAACTCCTCGACGAGACCGGCTGGACCCAGCCCGCCCTGTTCGCTGTCGAGGTCGCCCTGTTCCGGCTCGCCGAGTCGTGGGGCATCACCCCGGACTTCGTCGCCGGACACTCCATCGGCGAGATCACCGCCGCCCATGTGGCGGGCGTGTTCTCCCTGGCCGACGCCTGCCGCCTGGTCGCGGCCCGCGCCACCCTGATGCAGGCGCTCCCACAGGGCGGCGCGATGGTCGCCATCGAGGCCACCGAGGACGAGGTCGCTCCGCTGCTCGACGCGAACGTGTCGATCGCCGCGGTCAACGGCCCCCGCTCGCTGGTCGTTGCCGGCGCCGAGGACGCCGTTCTGCTGGTCGCCGAGGTGTTCGCCGCCGACGGCCGCCGCACCAGGCGGCTGCGGGTCTCGCACGCCTTCCACTCGCCGCTGATGGATCGATGCTCGCGGACTTCGCCCGGGTCACCGATGGCCTGACCTTCGACGAGCCCCGCATCCCGGTGGTCTCCAACCTCACCGGCGCCCTGGCGACCGCCGACGAACTGCGCTCCCCGGCCTACTGGGTGCGGCACGTGCGCGAAGCCGTGCGGTTCGCCGACGGGGTACGGACCCTGCGGGACGCCGGAGTCGGCGCCTTCGTCGAGCTGGGCCCGGACGGGGTGCTCTCCGCAATGGCCCAGCAGAGCCTGGACGGCGCCCAGCCGACGCCGCTGGTCGTGCCGTTCCTGCGCAAGGACCAGAGCGAGGAAGCGGCGGTCCACGCCGCCCTGGCCGCCCTGCACACCCACGGGACGGGACCGCGCTGGTCCGCGTTCTTCGAGGGGCTTGGGGCACGCCGGGTCGACCTGCCGACGTACGCCTTCCAGCGCGAGCGGTACTGGCCGGAGCTCGGCCATCGCGGCCGTCGGCGTGCCGACCCGGTGGACGCCGCGTTCTGGTCGGCCGTGGAGCGCCAGGATGTCGAGTCGCTGGCCGCCTCGCTCGACCTGGACGGCGACACCGTCACCACGATGGTGCCCGCGCTCTCCGCGTGGCGCCGCCGTCGCGGCGAGCAGTCCGCCGGCGCTGACTGGCGCTACCGGGAGACCTGGACCCCGCTGCCCGCACGGACCGCCGCCGCACCGTCCGGCACCTGGCTCGCGCTCCTGCGCGCCGGCGACCCGTCCCCGTGGACGGACGCCGCCGTCGAGGCGCTGGGCGCGGACGTCGTACGGGTGAACGCCGGGCCCACCGCCGCGGACCTGACGCGGCTGCTCACCTCGGCCCGCGAGGACCGCGACGCAGCGGGCTTCGCCGGTGTCGTCTCCCTGCTCGCCACCGGCACCACGGACGCCACCGGCCTGCCGCCGGAGACGGCCTGGCCCGAGGCGCTGCTGACGGCCCTGGGCGAAGCGGGCATCGACGCGCCGCTGTGGTGCGTCACCCGGGGCGCGGTGTCGGTCTCCTCCGCCGAGCCGCTGCTGAGCGCCGGGCAGGCCGCCGTATGGGGGCTCGGCCGGGTCGCCGCACTGGAACACTCCGACCGCTGGGGCGGGCTCATCGACCTCCCCGCCACGCTCGACTACCGCACGGGCCGCCGCCCTCGTGGCGGCCCTGAGCCACCGGGACGGCGAGGACCAGATCGCGGTCCGCGCCACCGCGACCCTCGGACGCCGCCTGGTCCGTACGACCGCCACGACGGCCAACCCGGCCGGCGACTCCTGGCGGCCCGCCGGCACCGTGCTCATCACCGGCGGCACCGCGGCGATGGGCGGCAGGGCCGCCCGCAGGCTGGCCCGCGACGGCGCCCGGCACCTCGTCCTGACCGCCGTCACGCGGACGACCTCGCCGGGACCGAGGAGCTCGAAGCCGAACTGGAACAGCTCGGAGCCACGGTCACCTTAGGCCGTCTGCGACCGTGTCCCGACCACGACGCGCTGACCGCCCCTGCTGGCCGCGCTCCCCCGAGGACCTGCCGCTGACCGCGTGATCCACGCGGAGGCGGACACCGACGGCATCGGCGCCGGGGAGGCAGGGCTCACCGCCGCCGTCGCCGGCGCGCTCCAGCTCGACGCCGTACGCGCGCGACCGGCCGCTCGACGCGTTCGTCCTCTTCGGCACGATCGCCGGAGTCTGGGGCGTCCGGGGCCAGGCCGCGCAGGCCGCGCACGGCGCGTACCTCGACGCCCTCGCCCGGCAGCGCCGCGACCGCGGCGCCACCGCGCTCACCGTCTCCTGGAGCGCCTGGTCGGACCTGGTCGAGCCCTCCATGGCCGCGCACCTGCGGCTGAGCGGCCTGCCCGTACTCGACCCTGACCGCGGCGCTCGCCGCGCTCGGCCGGGCCGTCGCCGACGGCGAACCGGCCGTCGCCGTCGCCGACGTGCGCAGGGAGACCTTCGCCTCGGCCTTCACCGAAAGCCGCCGCACCGCCCTGCTGGCCGGTCTGCCCGAAGCCCGCACCGCCATCGCCGCCGCCGCCAGCCGACCGCGGCGACGAGCTCTCGGCGGACGGCGCCTACCGGCGCGACCTGCTCGCGCTGCCGAGGAGGAGCGCGACGACGCCCTGCTGGCCCTGGTCACCGACAAGGTCGCCGTGGTCCTGGGCCACTCGAACACCGATGCCGTCGAATCCGACCTGCCCTTCCGGGACCTCGGCTTCGACTCGCTGACCGCCGTCGACCTGCGCAACCAGCTCACGGCCGCCACCGGCGTCACCCTGCCCGCCACCCTGGTCTTCGACCACCCGACCCCGGCCGAACTCGTCCTGCACCTGCGCAGCCTGCTGCTCGGCTGCACTGCCGGACACCACGGCCCCCGTCGTGGCCTCGGCGCACACCGGGAACGACCCCGGTCGTCATCGTCGGCATGGCCTGCCGCTACCCCGGCGGCGTCGGCTCGCCCGAGGACCTGTGGCTGCTCGTACTCGACGAGACGGACGCGTGGGCGAGTTCCCCACCGACCGCGGCTGGGACCTCGACACCCTGCTCGGCGGCCCGCCGGAGGGCGGCCGCGGCCGCAGCACCACCGGGAACGGCGGCTTCCTCTACGACGCCGCCGACTTCGACCCCGCCGTGTTCGGCATCTCGCCGCGCGAGGCCATCGTGATGGACCCGCAGCAGCGCATCGTGCTCGAAGCCGCCTGGGAGGCACTGGAGCGGGCGGGCATCGACGCGGCGACCCTGCGGGGGAGCACCACCGGCGTCTACGTCGGAGGCGGCAGCGGCGACTACCGGCCGCCGGCCGAGGCGGGACAGTGGGAGACGGCCCAGTCGGCCAGCCTCCTGTCCGGCCGCATCGCCTACTCCTTCGGACTCCAGGGGCCCACGGTCTCCGTCGACACGGCGTGCTCCTCGTCGCTGGTCGCCCTGCATCTCGCGGCCCAGGCCCTGCGCTCGGGCGAGTGCTCCATCGCCCTGGTCGGCGGTGTGACCGTCATGGCCACCCCGGCGGGCTTCGTCGAATTCAGCGCCCAGGGCGCCCTGTCCGACGACGGCCGCTGCAAGGCCTTCTCCGACTCGGCCGACGGCACCGGCTGGTCCGAGGGCGTGGGCATGCTCGTCGACGAGCGGCTCTCCGACGCCCAGCGCAACGGCCACCACGTCCTGGCGGTCCTGCGCGGCTCCGCCGTCAACCAGGACGGCGCCTCCAACGGACTGACGGCGCCCAGCGGACCCGCCCAGCAGCGGGTCATCCGCCAGGCCCTCGCCAACTCCGGTCTGACGACCGCCGACCTTGACGCCGTCGAGGCCCACGGCACCGGCACCAAGCTCGGTGACCCGATCGAGGCGCAGGCGCTGCTGGCCACCTACGGCCAGGGCCGTGACCCCGAGCGCCCGGTGCTGCTGGGCTCGTTGAAGAGCAACATCGGTCACAGCCAGGCCGCCTCCGGCAGTCGCCGGCGTCATCAAGATGGTGATGGCGATGCGACACGGCACCCTGCCGAGGTCGCTCTACGCCGAGACGCCGACCACCCAGGTCGACTGGACGGCGGGCGCCGCCCGGCTGCTCACCGAGCCGGTCGCCTGGCCCGATTCCGACCGCCCGCGCCGAGCCGCGGTCTCCTCGTTCGGCGCGAGCGGTACGAACGCCCACGTCATCCTGGAACAGGCGCCGCCCGCCGGGACCGACTCCACGGTCACCACCCCGCACGGACCGGCCCGCGAGCCGGGGGCGCTGCCGGTGCTGCTCTCAGGCAAGTCCGCGGACGCGCTGCGCGCCCAGGCCCGCAGGCTGCTCACCCAGGTGACCGCACGACCGGACGCCGCCCTGACCGACCTGGCGTTCTCCCTGGCGACGACCCGCACGGCCTTCGACCACCGGGCCGCCCTGACGGCCACCGACCGTGCAGGTCTGCTGGCGGGGCTCACCGCCCTGGCGGAGGGACGTACGGAGGCCGAGCTGGTCGAGCACCAGGTGGAGCGGGTCGGAAAGCGCGCGTTCCTCTTCTCGGGTCAGGGTTCGCAGCGGTTGGGGATGGGCCGGGAGTTGTACGGCCGGTTCCCGGTGTTCGCGGAGGCGCTGGATTCGGTACTCGCTGTACTGGATCCGCTGCTGGAGCGCCCGCTGCGTGAGGTGATGTGGGGCGAGGACGTCGACCTGCTGAACGAGACGGGCTTCACCCAGCCGGCGTTGTTCACCATCGAGGTGGCGCTGTTCCGGCTGGTGGAGTCGTGGGAGATCAAGCCCGACTTCGTGGCCGGACACTCCATCGGTGAGATCGCGGCGGCGCATGTGGCGGGGGTGTTCTCGCTGGAGGACGCGG
>RHMC01000126.1 GCA_003719395.1 Streptomyces altiplanensis | reverse complement strand
GGAGCCGCGGCCCGCCCGGCGTCGTGAACCGGCCCGCTCCCGGTCAGCGCCGAGCGCCCCGGGCGGACCACCCGGAGCCCACACCGGCCACATGCAGGGCGAGGAGGGCGAGCCCGAGGAGCATGAGACTCGTCGGACCGAAGACCGCGGCTGTCGACGCCTCGGTCGCGTGAATGATGAAGGCGATGACGAACACCACCGCCGCCGCGAATGCCAGCATGTTCTTCTCCCACCACTGGACGGCGAACCACGCGTCATCCCGGTGGCTGCGCCGCTACCGGCCGTATTCCCTGCCGCGGACCGGTCATTCCTTGCCGGCGCCGTGCCGGCCGTGCCGCCGGCCGGCGGTCACCTCACCGGGTTCACGTACGGCAGCACCTTGTCCGGTGTCAGGGGCAGTTCCCGCAGCCGTGCCCCCACGGCGTGGTGGACGGCGTTGGCGACGGCCGCCGCCGTGCCGACCACACCGATCTCGCCGATGCCCTTGCCGCCCGTCGGGTTGAGGTGCGGATCGTCCTCGTCGATCCAGTGCGCCTCGATCGCCGGCACGTCCGCGCAGGCGGGCACGTGGTACGAGGCCAGGTCCTTCTCCGTGTACTCCCCGAAGGCGGCGTCCATGGTGCTTCCCTCCGTCAGCGCCATGCCCAGGCCCATGGTCATGCCGCCGATGAACTGGGAGCGCGCGGTACGGGGATTGAGGATGCGGCCGGCGGCGTAGACGCCCAGGAGACGGCGTACGCGGATCTCTCCCGTCACGGTGTCGACCTGCACCTCGGCGAAGTGGGCGCCGTACGCGTGCTGCGCGTACGGCGATTCCCTCCCCACTTCCTCCCCGGTGTCCGCGGCGGCGCTCACACCCTCGGCCGGCAGCCCGCCGGATGATCGCCGAGGCGCTCGGCCAGGGCCGTGCAGGCCTTGTGCACGGACCAGCCCCACGACGCGGTGCCCGACGAGCCTCCCGCGAGCGGCGCCGCCGCAGACCGGTGCCGCCGATGTCGTCGCGCTCCGATTCCAGGGGCGCGGCCAGCACGTCGGCGGCGATCTGTGCGAGCACGGTGCGGGCCCCGGTGCCGATGTCGGTGGCGTTGACTTGGATCAGGTACGTGCCGTCGGGGGCGGCGTGCGCGGTGGCGGAGGACGGACTGACCATGACGGGGTAGGTGCTGGCAGCCACCCCGGTGCCCAGCAGCAGGTCCCCTTCGCGGCGGACGCCCGTACGCGGATCGCGCCGCTCCCAGCCGAAGCGCCGGGCCCCCTCCCGCAGGCACTCGGCCAGGTGCCGGCTGCTGAAGGGCCTGCCGCTGTCGGGTTCGGTGCCGGGTTCGTTGCGCAGCCGCAGTTCCACCGGGTCCACCCCGGTGGCGACGGCGAGTTCGTCCATCGCCGACTCCAGGGCGTACATCCCGGACGCTCGCCCGGAGCGCGCATCCACGAGGGGGTCGGCACGTCCAGTTCGGCGACCCGGTGGCCGGTGCGGCTGTGGGGCGAGGTGTACATGGTGCGGGCCGGGACAGCCGCCTGCTCCACGAACTCGTTGACCGTGGAGGTGTGCGTGATCACCTCGTGGGCGAGCGCGGTGATCACCCCGTCGGCGCCGGCGCCCAGCCGGACGCGCTGCACGGTCGGCGCGCGGTGGCCGACGACCGCGGCGAGCTGGCGGCGGGGGAGTGCCAGCTTGACGGGGCGCCCGGTGTGGAGCGCGGCCATGGCGGCCAGCACCGGCTGGGGGCGAGGGGTGCCCTTGGAGCCGAACCCGCCGCCGACGTGCTCGGAAACGACCGTGACCCGGCTCTTCTCCCGCCCGAAGATCCGGGCGAGAACGTCCTGGACCGCTCTGGAGCCCTGGGCCGAGTCGTACACGGTCAGATGCCCGTCGTCCCACCAGGCGGTGGCCGCGTGCGGTTCCATGGGGTGGTTGTGCAGCGCGGTCATGGTGTAGGTGGCGTCGATCCGCACCGCCGCGGCGGCGAACGCCGTGTCGAAGTCGCCGCGTTCCCGGACGGCCGGGTGGCCGCCGTTCGCCTGCTCCGGTGTGTAGAGGCCCGGGTGGTGGGCGGTCAGCCGTACGTCGTGCTCCTCGCGCGCGTACTCGATCCGCAGCGCGTCGGCGGCGGCCCCGGCGTTCTCCAGGGTGTCGGCGACCACCAGGGCGACGTACCAGCCGCGGTGCGGGACGCGGGCGCTTTGCAGGAGCGCGAGTGTGGGGTCGTCCGGTTCTTCGAGGCGGGGCGCGTTCTCGTGGGTGAGGACGGCGAGGACTCCGGGCAGGGCCAGCACCTCGTCGGCGTGCACGGCGGTGACCCGGCCGCGGGCGACGGTGGCGGGCACCGGCCAGGCGTAGGCGCACCCGGGCGGGGTGTGCTCGGCCGCGTAGCGGGCGGCGCCGGTGACCTTGTCGCGGGCCTCGCGGCGGACGGCGGGGGTGCCCAGGGGGGACGGTGCGTGCGTCATGACGGGTTCTCACGTCCTCAGGTACGGGAAGCGAGCTCGGCCAGCACGCTGATGGTGAGGTTGCGGGCGAGCGGCACTTTGAAGCCGTTGTCGCGCAGCGGCTCGGCCGCGGCGAGTTCGGCGTCGGCCGCCCGGGCGTACGTGTCCTCGGTGGCGGGCGCTCCCCGCAGCACCTCTTCGGCCGCGCGGGCCCGCCAGGGCCGGTGCGCGAGTCCGCCGAACGCCAGGGCGCATCGCGGACGACGCCGCCCTCGACCCGCAGTACGGCGGCGACGGAGGCGAGGGCGAAGGCGTAGGAGGCGCGGTCGCGGGCCTTGCGGTAACCGCAGCGGGCCCCGGCCTGGCCCGGCGGCAGGGTCACGGCGGTGATCAGCTCGCCCGTCCGGATGACGGTGTCCTGATCGGGGCGTCGCCCGGCAGGCGGTGGAAGTCCACGACGGCCAGGGTGCGTACGCCCTGCGGGCCGCGCAGGTGGACGGCGGCGTCGAGGGCGGCCAGGGCGACCGCCATGTCCGAGGGATGCGTGGCGATGCAGTGCTCGGAGTGGCCGAGGACCGCGAGGTCGCGGTGGAGCCCTTCGCGGGCCGAGCACCCGGTGCCCGGAACGCGCTTGTTGCAGGGGGTCGAGGTGTCCTGGAAGTAGGGGCAGCGGGTGCGCTGGAGCAGGTTTCCGCCGGTGGTCGCGGCGTTGCGCAGCTGTCCCGAGGCACCGGAGAGCAGGGCCTGCGACAGGACGGGGTAGCGCGTACGCACGGTGGGATGGGCGGCCAGGTCGCTGTTGCGTACGGTCGCGCCGATGTGCAGGGAGCCGTCGGGCGTCTCGTCGATTCCGTCCAGTGGCAGACGGCTGATGTCGATGAGGAGCTCCGGGGTCGCGACCCGAGTTTCATCAGGTCGACGAGGTTGGTGCCGCCGCCGAGGTACTGCGCCCCGGGATGGGAGGCGAAGGCTTCGACCGCGTCGTCGGCGGTCTCGGCGCGGAAGTACGCGAACGGCTTCACGGCGCCGCCTCCTCGATGGCTTCCACGATGTTCGGGTAGGCGCCGCAACGGCAGATGTTGCCGCTCATGCGTTCCCGGATCTCGTGCGGCGTGAGGGTGGCGGGGCCGTCCGGAGCGTGCCCGGGCGGTGTGACGTACGAGGGGGCGCCCTCGGCGGCTTCGGCCAGGACCCCGACGGCCGAACAGATCTGGCCCGGGGTGCAGTAGCCGCACTGCAGGGCGTCCCGCGCGACGAACGCCTCCTGGACCGGATGGAGCCGGTCGCCGTCGGCGAGACCTTCCACGGTGGTGATGTGCGCGCCGTTGTGGGCGGCGGCGAGCAGCAGGCAGCTGTTGGCGCGCCGGCCGTCGACGAGCACGGTGCACGCACCGCACTGGCCGTGGTCGCACCCTTTCTTCGTCCCGGTGAGGTCCAGGTGCTCGCGAAGGGCGTCCAGGACGGTGGTCCTGTGATCCAGCGACAGGGTGTGCGGGGTCCCGTTGACGTGAAGGGTGAGGACAGAGCTGTGCGCGTTCTCCTGCTGGCTGGTGGGCTCCACTCCGTCGCGCCTCTCAGGTCCGAAGGTGTCACTTATCCCCTTCCTATCAAAATATGACTGTTTGCGCGGTTCGGTTCACTCGGCCCAGGACGGGTACCGGGGTGGGACGCGAACCCGAGCAAGGAGGTCGGCATGGCCGCTGCGAAGTTCTCCCTCGTGGCCGTGGACTGCCCCGATCCCGAGGCGCTCGCAGGCTTCTACGCCGCGGTCCTCGGTGGTGACGTGAAGCAGAACGACGAGGACTGGTACGACCTGCACGTACCCGGCGGAATCCGTATCGCCTTCCAGCGCGCGCCGGGTTTCCGGCCGCCGGACTGGCCGCGGGCCGACGACAACTCGCAGCAGATGCACCTCGACTTCGACGTACCGGACATCGAGGCGGCGCAGGAGCAGGTGCTCGCTCTCGGCGCGACCCCGCTCGACCTGGACGACGACGGCGGGCGACGGGGCTTTCGGGTGTACGCCGATCCGGCGGGCCACCCGTTCTGCCTCTGCCGCGAGTGAGACATCCGGCGGCCGCGACGCCGCCCGACGTGAGGAGGATCCATGAGTGACCGGCAGACGCAGGACCAGGAAGAGGCCGGTACGCCCGTGCCGAGAGACCTGCCCGACCAGCAGGCGCAGGACAGTGAGGACCCGCTGGACGAAGCCGGCGACGGCGCGCAGGAGGAGCGCACCCCCGACGCCGGTCAGGACTCCGCCCCGGACGAGCCGACGAGCTGAACGGGCGGGCGTACCCTGACATTCCGGGATGTCCCGGATTGCAGGTACGGGGTGACCGGCGCAAGGTGGGAGCCAGTTCGGTCACCTCTGATCTCTGTGGAAGGACACTGTCGTGAGCAAGGCGAAGGCGAAGGCGAAGCAGCTCAAGGGCAAGATGAAGGAAACCGCCGGCAGGACCGCCGACGACCAGCGGATGGAAGCGGAAGGCCGCGGCGAGCAGGTGAGGGGCAAGACCCAGGAAACGGTCGAGAAGACCGGCGACCGGGTCAAGAGGTCGACCCAGAAGTAATCCCGGTGCCGGAAACGGGCCGCGCGGTCTCGGCCGCGCGGCCCGTCGGCCTGTCCCGGGAGGTTCCGAGAAGTCCGGAGAAGTCCGGGGAAATTCCGAGAAGGAGGAACGGCGACATGGAGTGCGCGGCCGTCTTCGACGTCGACGGGACGCTCGTCGACACCAACCATCTGCACGTGACGTCCTGGTGGGAGGCGTTCCGCCAGGCCGGGCACGATGTCGTGATGCACGACATCCACCGGGCCGTCGGCCTGGCGGGCCACGACCTCGTCGCCCATCTGCTCGGAGACGGACGTGACACGAGCCAGGACGACGCGATCAGCGCCGCCCACAAGACGCTGTACGCGACGTACGCCGACCGGCTGCCCGCCCTGCCGCAGGCCGGCCGGCTGCTGCGGACCCTCGCAGGGCAGGGCTGGAGCGTCGTCCTCGCCACGTCGGCGAGCGGCGCGGAACTCGACGCCCTGCGCCGTGCCATCGACGCCGACGACGCCATCACCGCCACCGCGAGCGCCGACGACGTCGACGCGGGCAAGCCGGCCCCCGACCCGGTCGAGCAGGCCCTGGAACTGGCCGGGGTACCGGCGGACCGTGCGGTGTTCGTCGGCGACACGGTGTGGGACATGGAGGCCGCCACCCGGGCGGGCGTGCTCGCTGTGGCGCTGCGGTGCGGGGGCATCCCGCAGGCGGACCTCGAGGACGCCGGCGCCGCGGCCGTCTACCAGGACCCCGCGGACCTGCTGGCCCGCCTCGGCGACAGTCCTGTCGCCCGGCTGAAGGAGCGGTTCGGTGACGCTCGTCCGGGAAGGCGTGCCGTGACGTAGGCGCGGATCCCGGAGGTGGAAGTGGCAGAGAGTGATCACGTTCGCACACCGGTGGTGTCGCGCTCGGCCGTACCGTGGCGGTGCTGTCCCGGGAGGCATCGGCGATCTGGCGTTCGGCCCGCCGGGCCTGGGCGGGGCCCGGCCCGGAGCGCGACGTGGTCACCCAGTCCCTGAAGGCCGCGGGCGCCGCGGCCCTGGCCTGGGCGCTGGCCGGCTGGTGGTGGAACGCGCCGATGGCCCTGATGGCGCCGTGGACGGCGGTCGTACTGGTGCAGAGCACCGTCTACCGTTCCCTGCGCTCCGGGGTGCAGCAGCTCGTCGTGATCGCCCTGGGCACCGTACTGGCGGCGGGAGCCGCCAACCTGACGGGGGACACCATGACCGCCATGGTCCTGGTGCTGCCGGTCGCCGTGCTGCTCGGCAACTACGGGCGCTTCGGCGAGCAGGGCCTGTACGCGCCGACGACCGCGGTGTTCGTACTGGCCTACGGGTCCCACTCGGGCCTCGACATCCTGCACCGGCTCTTCGAGTCGGCCGTCGGCGCGGTCATCGGCATCGCGGTGAACGCGCTGATCCTTCCCCCCGTACACCTGCGCAGCGTCCGCGACTCCCTGCGCAGGCTGCCTTCGGAGAGCTCCGAACTGCTGCACACCGTCGCCGACGGTCTGCGGGAGGGATACGGCCGCCAGGAGGCCGAATCCTGGCACGACCGCGCCCGCCGCGTGACCGCGATCCTGGCGGACCTGCACGACGCCCGCCTGTGGAACCGGGAGAGCTACCGCCTCAATCCGGCCAGCCGTCTGCGGCGTACCGGCCCGGCCCTGCCCCCGCCCGAGTGGGACTACGCCTGGGAACGGATCGCCGCCCCGATGGTGGCGCTCACGCGCAGCCTCGTCAGTACGGTCAGCGACGAGCCCATGCTGAGGCCGCCGCCCGGTTCCGTCCTGGCGCACCTGTCGGACCTCCTGCGGGCGGCGGGCGACGTGTGCGCGGCCGACCGGGACGTACTCGAAGGGCGGGGCCGGGCCGCGAAGGAGGAACGCGCGCTCGCGCTCGAATCGGCCTGGTCCGCGCACGGGCGGCTGAAACAGCAGCTGCTGGACCAGGACAGCGAGACGGCCACGTCGATCGGGGGCCTCGTCGCGGAGTCCCAGCAACTGCTTCACGAGCTCGCTCCGCTGGAGCGGAACGTGCACGCACAAGGCGGCCGGGACAAAGGGTAAAACGACGCGTTCCGGGCACCCGATGGCCAAAGCCCTCAACCGAGACCAGAGAGGTGCGTCGTGGTACTGAGTGACGTCCTCCAGTCGCGGGGGCAGACCCGTCGGCTGACCCTGTGCGGCGCCGAGGACATCGTGGGTCGCTGCCGCGATTTCAGCCGGGAGGCCCTGACCGACTGGCAGTGGATTCCCGCCGGGGACGAAGAGGAGCAGGCGGTCGTCGACGACGTCCTTCTGCTCGTGTCCGAGGTGGTCACCAACGCCTGCCTGCACGCCGGCGGGCCCAGGGAATTCGTACTGCACTGCACGGCCGACCGGCTGCGCATCGAGGTCACCGACGGCACCGTCCATCCGAGGCCCCGGCCGCCGGGGGTGGCCGCGCCCGGCGGGCACGGTCTGATCCTGCTGCGGCGCCTCACCCGGAGCTGGGGCTCTCTCCCCCGGGGAAGCGGCAAGACGGTGTGGGCGGAGGTGGCGGCGCCGGGCGGTGCCCGGCGACCGGGACCTTAGCGGGCCGTCCGTCGTCCTCCGCGAGGAGAGCCTCGCGCAGGGTGCTCAGGATGCGCGTCAGCAGCCGGGACACCTGCATCTGGGAGATGCCCATCCGCTCGCCGATCTCCCGCTGTGTCAGTTCCTCGACGAACCGCATGGTGAGGATCGTCCGGTCCCGCTCGGCGAGGGTGGCCACCAGGGGTTTCAGGGCCACCATGCACTCGACGGTGTCGTACGCCCGGACTTCCTCGCCCAGGCAGCACTGCGCGAAACTCGTGGGTGCTTCGTCGTCGAACGCCGCGTCGAGGGAACGGGCGTTGTAGCCGTTCGCCGCCCGCCGGCCTTCCTGCACCTGCTCCTGGCTCACGCCCAGGTGATCGGCGAGCTCGGCGGCTGTGGGCTCGCGACCCAGGTCCTGCTCCAGGGTGTCGCAGGCCCGGGCGATGTCGATGCGGAGCTCCTGCAGCCGGCGCGGCACCCGCACGTCCCAGCTGTTGTCCCGGAAGAAACGCTTGATCTCGCCCTCGATCGTCGGCAGCGCGAAAGAGGGGAACTCCACCTCGCGCCCGACGTCGAAACGGTTGATGGCCTTGATCAGGCCGATGGTGCCCACCTGGACGACGTCTTCCATGGGCTGGTTCCGGTTGCGAAACCGCGACGCGGCGTACTTCACCAGGCTGAGGTTGATCTCGACCAGAGTGTTGCGGACGTACGCGTACTCCGGTGTCCCCTCCTTCAGCGACGCCAGCCGCTCGAACAGGGAGTCGGACAGGGTGCGCGCGTCCGGTGTGCAGAGGGTGCGCAGATCCGGGATGTCGGGGAAGTCGGCCAGTCCCGGCGGGCGGGACCCGGGCGCGGCGGGGGCGGTGTCACGAGTGCGCAGGCGGCTGGACATGAGGCTCCTTCGACGCGCTGGGGGAACCGTCGTGCGAGCTTCCTGATCGATATCTTACCCAAGCGTGCCTTTTGGTGCCTTGTTGCACGAATCGCCGGTGCTGGTGGTGGTACCGGCACCGGCGACGTGGCTAGCTCGCCTTGCGGCCCGCCAGCGGCGGTGTCCGCTCGCCGCTTCCCTTGCGCACGCCGTCCAGGAACTCCCGGATCGCGTCGGTGGACGTCCGCGACGCTGCCAGCCGAGTTCCCGGTGCGCCCGGGACGCGTCGAGCAGAGGCAGTCGCAGCACCGCGTCGAACAGGTGCGGTGACGCCGGGGCGAGGTGCGCGCTCCAGGCCGCCGCGAGCGCGGTGCGCACCACGCGCACGGGCACCCGCACCACGCGCGCCTCCAGCAGTTCGCCCAGTACCCGCGCGTCGACGACCGGACCGGCGGCCAGATTGAACGCTCCGTCCACTTCGCGCACCACGGCCTGCCGGTGCGCCTGCGCGGCCGTCGTCGGTGCGCAGGTGCCTGCAGGACGAGCCCTTCCAGATCGGGGACCCAGGGGAGCAGTTCGGGCCGTACCAGGGGGCCGGGGAGGAAGCGGCCCGCGAAGATGCGCCGCTGTTCGCTCGCCGACGTCTCCTTGAACAGGAACGCGGGACGCATGCGCACGACGCGGACGTGCGGGTGCTCGTGCTCGAAGGTGTCCAGCACCCGTTCGAGGTAGGACTTCTCGCGGCAGTACGCGGCGTCCGGCCAGCCGTGGGTCGGCCAGGACTCGTCGACCCCCGGGGCCTCCTTCGGGCCGGGCGCGTACCGCGACGACCGACGAGGCGTGCACGAGCGCGGGCACTCCCGCGGTCACCACCGCGTCGAAGACCCTGAGCGAGCCGAGGACGTTGGTCTGCCAGGTGAGCACCGGGTCGTGGGTGGGCTGGAAGCGCCAGGCGAGATGGACGACGGCGTCGGCGCCGGCGAAGTATCCGACGAGCTGGTCACCGGCCCCTTCCTGCCCCAGGTCCACAGCGGCCCATTCCGTCCGGGGGACCGTCAGCTCGGGAACCCTGCGGGCGAGGCCCAGGACGGAGGCGACCTGCGGATCCTCCGCGAGTGCCCGCACCACACTGGTGCCGACGTTGCCGGTGGCGCCCGTGACGACCACCCGTAGCCCTGTTCTCACACTCATGAGACACTCCGTGACTTCACTCGTCGTGTTGCTCCGGAACCGGGCGGACGTCCTTCGGGTCCCCAGAACGGAACGGGTGAAACGGGCACCGCGCGGCTGGGTGCGGCGTCATCGGGCGGGTGTCGCCGCACGCGTGTCACCGGACGAGGAAGGCGACCGCGGTGCACGCCCCGCTCGCCGCGCCGGAGGCCAGGACGGCCGCTGCCACGCAACGCGCCCTGAGCCGGCGGTAACGCTCGGTGTACTCGCCGCGCAGCGCGGTGGCCCGGTCCGAGATCCGCACCAGCATGGCCCGGGAAGCGGCCAGCCGCTCGGCCGTGTAGACGCGTTCGACGTCCTCGCGCTGCGCGGTGGTCAGCCACGGCAGTTGCTCGGTGAAGAGGCCCGCCTGGCGGCGTGCTTCCGCCACCTCGGCGCTCCACAGGAGGTAGCCCTCCAGCTGGGCCAGACCGCGGTCGCTGTCCCCCTCGGGGTCCATGCTCCCCTCCTTCCTTCTTGCTTGTTCCCGGGCGGCGTGCTCGTCCCTGCGGTCTCCCGGCGGCACCGGCACCGGAGCTCCGGTCTGCGGCGGCTCGCCGTACGCCTGTCCGGCAGCAAACCAGTGGCCCGGCGCACGGTGCGAGCCAGGAGGCCGGTACGCCGTCAAATTCACTCGGTAGGCCCCTCGGAGACCGGCGGGCCGGAATCCGCCGAGGGCGGACCCGGCGCCGGCGAGCCCGGGGACCGGGGATCCGGGGATTCCGGCGGCACGGACTGCGGTGTGCCGGGCGACGGTGCGTCGACGGCGGCGACGGCGATTCGTCCGGTGGCGGCGAGGACGCGGACGTCCCCGTGGCCGGCGGCGGAATCTCCTCGTCGTCGGCGCCGGCGTCGCCCGCTTCGCGGCGGAACCAGCCCCCGCTCTCCGGGTCGAACATGACGAACGCGTCCACCGGCCGGGCCGCGGGCTTCACCGTCACCACGTTCGTGGGCCGGAACCCGGGCCACGGGTTCCCCGTCCGCTTGACGGTGCCCTGCAGGGCGACCGGCGGGAGCAGCGGGTGCCGCACCGCGCAGCGCTCCCGCGGTACGCCGCGGTCGTCGACGAGGACGGCCGTGCCGGCCTGCAGTACGGCCTGGTACCTGGTGGGAGCGCCGCTGCGGTAGCCGTGGCTGGTGACCCGGGTGTCCATCCGCAGCCGTACGGGCGTCAGCGACCGCAGATACTCCGGTACGCCGGTGGGCTCGATGTCCAGGACGGCGGCGAACGCCTTGTTCTTGCTCTGTCCGGCCGTGAGCGTGGTGATCTGCTTCTCCACGTCGCAGCTGGAGACCTTCCGGGTCCCGCCGTACAGGCCGGGGCCCGATCCCTCCATGGCGGGGACGGCGCGGGACCGGGCCGCCGACGCGCTCGGCCCCACGCCCGGTGGTGTGGCCGACGACGTCGCCCCGGGGTCCTCGCGCTCGGCCGACTCGGTGTACGGGTCCGGCCCGGACGAGCCCGCGGTCTCCAGGAAGACCTCGCCGCCCGTGGCCGGCCCGCCGTCCGGACGGGTGAGGACGACGGTCACGACCACCGCGGCCACCAGGACGGTGGCGACGGCCGAGACCCGGGGCACGGACCGCCACCAGGGACGCCCGGGCTCACCGGGTCGCCCGTGCCGCCGGGGCCGCCCGTACCGCCGCCGCCCGGAGGGCCGGACGGGGGATCCGAAGGGGTGCCGGGCGATGGCGTCGGGCCCGGCCCGCAACGCCCGAGAGCGGGCCGGGGGGAGGTCCTGCGGGGCGGCCGGAGGGCGGCGGTTGAGCACTCACGGGCTGCTCTTCCCAACGTAGGGATCAATCCCGGTTCAAGATTTTTCTCTCGCTTTGTGCGCTTATTGTGTGCCTCCTATCCGTACGGCCCGCAAGCTGACGCGGTCGGCCCTCTCCGGCGGCGGACCGCCGGACCCGTGGATAGCGTGGCGGCGTGAGCCAGCAGGAGTTCAGCGACCGAAGCCGTGCGCCGCGCGCCGCACACATCTGGCGTGACGCCCTCGTGACGGTGCTCGCCGGCTTGGCGGCCATGGCCGTCACGGCGGCTCTCGGGCTGTGGGCCGCAGGGGCGGCCGACCTGCCCGGGGGTGCGTTCCCGAGCGTCGTCGCGGCCGTCGTGGTGATGGCGGCCGGCGGTTCCGTCGGGATGTCCGGCGCGCGGGCGCGGATCGCCGAGACGAGGGCGGACCTGTCGGTGCTGCCCCTTTCGGTGACCCTCGCCGGGGCGCTGGTGATCGCCGCCGGCTTCCTGCGGCCGCTGCGGCACCGGGCCGTCGTCGGTGTCCGCGAACTCGCCGGGCGGCCGCCTGCCTGGCGGCCCTGTGGGTGCCGGCGCTCGTCGTCCTCTCGCTCTTGGCGCGGCACACGTTCCGCATCCCGCTGGAGGACCCGACGGGCGGCCTCTTCGACGACCTGCTGGAAGAGGCATCGCCCGAGGTCGGGTTCCGGGCCGACCTCCCCGTCACCCTCCTCTTCGGACTGCTGTGGCTGGCGGGCCTCCTCGCGGTGGCTCTCCTCGTGTCCCGCAGGGCGCCGCTCCCCGCCCGTCTGGTGCGGTTCCAGGAACCGGTGCGCCCGGCGGCCTTTGCCATGGTGGCGCTGCTGCTTTCCTGCGTCGTACTGGGGCTGGTCGTCGCACTCGTCGTCGCGGTGACGCGCGATCACCCCGCCGAGACGTTCGCCGTGATCCTGCTCGGACTGCCGAACCTCGCCTGGATCGCCTTCACGGTGGGACTCGGCGCGTCCTGGGAGGGGAAGGTGGACGGTCCCTTCGGACTGCCGATGCCGCAGGTGCTGGACAAGGTGCTCCGTACGCCGGACATCTCGACCGTCAACCTCCGTACGCTCACCGAGCAGGACGGACGGGCCTGGTGGCTGCTGGTCGCCGCCGTGGTCCTGGTGGTGGCCGCCGCGTTCCTCATGGCGGTCCGCTCGCCCGCCCGGATGCGGCTCTGGCAGCACGCCGTCCACATGGCCGTCGCGCTCACCCTCACCGTGCTGGCGGTCTGCCTGACCGCCGGGATCTCTGCCCATTACGGTCTGTCGCTGCTGGGAATCGGAGATTTCCTCTCGGAGATCAGCGGCGGCCTCGGCCTCGGCCTCGACGGAGAGGTCTCGCTGCGGCCGCGGCTGTGGACGGCACTCGGTCTTGCCGTGCTCTGGGGGCTGGTGGCGGGTTTCCTCGGCGGTCTGCTCGCCGCACGGGTGCACCGGCGGGGCGAGGTGCGGCCGTCGGCCTCCTGAGGCCCGTCGGCGGCCGGCGGGCGGGCCCTGAGAAGACCGGCAGTGCCCAGCGGGGCGGTGGGGGCGGTGCGTGCGCCACGGCGGGACCCGGGCCGGCGTGCGCGTCCACTCGCGTCGGCGGACGGTCCGCGGAGCCGGCCCCGGCCACCGCCGGCGCGCAGCGCGCATGAACTGGAGGCAGGAGCCGTACCGGTCGTCCGGGCTCTTGGCGAGAGCCTTCGCCAGTACGTCGCCGACGGCGGCCGGAAGGCCGGGGACGCGTCCGGCGCCTCCCGGGCGGGCAGCCGCCCCTCCCGCGGAACGATGAGTGGGACGGAAGCCCGGAGTCGTCATGGCGCCGGTCCTACTTCCGCATGACGGCGGGCTCGTGGCGCCGCAGCAGTTTCGCGACGGCGTACCCGAACACGACGCAGAGCACCACCAGCATCCCCATGTTGAGCAGCCACACCCCGGTGGAGTGCGCGAACAGCGGGTCCGCGGTCAGTTCGCCGGGAACGGTCCGGCTCAGCCCGACGGTCCCGGCCATCGCCCCCAGCGCCCACCGGGACGGGACCAGCCACGCCGGCTGCTCGATCCCGGCGACCCCGTCCAGCTTCAGCAGCGCGCCGCAGAACACCACCTGGACGACGGCGAGGAGGACCAGCAGCGGCATCGTGACCTCCTCCTTGCGCACCAGCGCGGACACCAGCAGACCGAGCATCATCGCCGTGAACGACAGCATCGCCACGGCCACGGTGATCTCCGCCAGGGGCGGCATGAGCACCCCTTCGCCGTCCGGCGCGTCGAGATCGACGCCGACCAGGGCGACCAGGGTCAGCACGACGGCCTGGAGCACCGTGACGGTGCCCAGCACCACGACCTTGGACATCAGGTACGCCGGTCTGGACAGCCCGACGGCACGTTCCCGTTGGTAGATCCCCCGTTCCTTGACCAGCTCGCGCACCGCGTTGGCGGCGCCGGTCAGCACGCCGCCCACGCAGAGGATGAGCAGGGCGTTCATCGCTGTGTCCCGGGTCAGCTCCGAGCCGGCCAGGGCGCGTGCCATCGCGCCCATGACGAACGGCAGGGCGATCATGATCGCCAGGAAGGTCCGGTCGGCCGATCAGCACGGCCGCGTACCGCCGCACCAGCGTCCTCAGCTGCGCGCCCCGGCTCCGGGACTGCGGCGGTAGACCGTGTCCGGCGCGGACGCCCGCGGCAGGCGCGGCTGCGCGGTGCGACCACGATGTACTGCCGGTGGAACGGGGAGCGGCGGTACTGCCCCGCCCAGTCGCGGTCGCGGTCGTTCTCGAAGGCCTCGAACGCCTCCGGCCACTGCGTGAACCCGAAGAACGGCAGAGCGTCCCGCGGCGGCCCGTAGTAGGCGGTCCGCCCGCCGGGGGCGAGCACCAGCAGCCGGTCGCACATGTCGAGGCTGAGCACGCTGTGCGTGACGACGACGACCGTACGGCCGTCGTCGGCGAGGCCCCGCAGCATGTGCATGACCGAGCGGTCCATGCCCGGGTCGAGTCCGGAGGTCGGTTCGTCGAGGAAGAGCAGCGAAGGCTTCGTCATCAGCTCCAGGGCCACGCTGACCCGCTTGCGCTGGCCGCCCGACAGGCTGTGGACCGGCTGGCCGGCCCGCTGCTCAAGACCCAGTTCGCGGATGACCTCGGCCACCCGCGCCTGCCGTTCGCTCTTCGCGGTGTCCTCGGGGAAGCGCAGTTCGGCGGCGTACCCGAGGGCCCGTCGCACGGTCAGCTGGGAGTGCAGGATGTCGTCCTGCGGTACGAGACCGATGCGCTGGCGCAGCTCGGCGTAGTCGCGGTACAGGTCGCGGCCGTCGTACAGGACCGCCCCCCGGTCGGCCGGGCGCAGACCGGTCAGCGCGTTGAGGAGGGTGGACTTGCCGGCGCCGCTCGGCCCCACCACGGCGAGCAGGCACTTCTCGCCGACGGGGAAGGAGACGTGGTCCAGGAGCGTCGTGCGGCCCCTGTCCACCGAGACCGCCAGGTCCTGCACGTCGAGCGAGACCTCGCCGGTGTCGACGAACTCCTGCAGGGTGTCGCCGGCCAGGCAGAACGCGGAGTGTCCGATGCCGACGACGTCGCCGGGGGAGAGCAGGGCGACGGTGACGGGCCGGCCGTTGAGGAAGGTGCCGTTGTGACTGCCGAGGTCGGCGATCTCGTACGTACCGTCGGGACGCGCCCGCAGTTCGGCGTGGCGGCGCGAGACGACCAGGTCGTCGATGACGAGGTCGTTGCCGGCGCCGCGGCCGATGCGCACGGTGCGGGCAGGCAGCGGCCTTACGGTGGTCGGCTGCCGGAAGGTGCCGGTCGCGGCCGGCGCGGAGACGGCGGACGGGCGCCCCCACGTGGGATCCGGGAACCCGGGTCCCTGGAGAACCGCGCGGGGCCCGTCGGAGGGGCTGCCGAAGCGGATGACGCTGCCGGGGCCGACACCCCACTCGTGGACCCGCATGCCGTCGGCGTAGGTGCCGTTCGTGCTGTACTCGTCCTCGAGAGTCCAGTGGTCTTCGTCGGGCCGCAGCACCGCGTGGTGCCACGAAACGCGGGCATCGTCGATGACGATGTCACTCAGGGGGTCGCGCCCGACGTGGTAGTCCCGGCTCGGGCTCATCAGCAGCGTGGTGCCCGCGTCGGTTTCGAGGACGAGGGCGGGCGCAGTCGGCGTGACGGGCCGCTCTCCCATGCTCGAATTCTACCTGCTGGTACGGACATTCGCCCGATTGGACGCCGGGCACGTACGCCCGGCAGGCCATGCTTTCGTCCGGCCGTCCGGCCGTCTCTGGTCCCCGGCCGTGCACGGCTGGGACAGAGACGGGACTGCGGAGTTGTCAGCCCGTCGTGCCGGCGCCGGGGCTCAGTGGCCGCACGCGCGGCCGCGACCGGTCGAGCCGCGGTTCATGGCCGCCATGGCCAGGCCGAGCAGCAGTGCCACGCAGCCGACGATCACGTTGCTGACGACGCTGCGTGTGGTGTCGACGTTGCCTGCCACGACCCATGGAGAGACGATCGTCCATACGCCGATGGCGCAGGCGGCCCAGGCCATGGCGTGAGTCCGCTCGTACGCCGAGCCGAACCCGCCCAGGCACAGGGCGTAGGCGACACCGGTGATCAGGTTGCACACGGCCAGTGTGGTGAGGCCGTTGAACCCGGCTATCCACGGCGAGGCGGCGAGGTACAGACCCGTGAGCAGGGCCAGTGTCTCTATCGCCTGGGCGCGGGGAGTGCTGGTCGCGCGCTCGAACCGGGAGCGCATTTCGGCCAGGTCGGGGTGTTGCTCGATACTGGTGTGAGTGGTCATGACAGGCTGCCTCCCGTAGAAGCCTTATCTGCCCTTTAGGTCATATATAACGCTCAATAGACCGTTTTGGTCAACGGGTCCGAGGAACGGGAATCACGCCGGTGCTCCGGCCGCCACGGCTACCCTGGCGTCCGTGTTCACCCCCCAGGGACCCACCTTCCGCGAGCTGACCGTGCAGGCCCTCTCCTCCGTCGAACGCGGCTACGACCTCCTGGCCCCGAAGTTCGACCACACTCCCTTCCGCACCCCCGACCGGTTCCTGGAGGCCGTCGCCGGCGCCCTGGACGCGCTCGGCCCGTTCGGCGCGGGCCTCGATGTCTGCTGCGGTACCGGCGCGGGCGTCCGCGTGCTGCGGCCGCTGTGCCGCGAGCGGGTCACCGGAACCGACTTCAGCACCGGGATGCTGGCCGCCGCCGGGGCGCGTTCGACGACGGGGGGACGCCCGCGGTCGACTGGGTGCGGGCCGACGCCCGCGCCCTGCCGTTCAGCCGGGAATTCGATCTGGCGGTGAGCTTCGGGGCGTTCGGTCACTTCCTGCCCGCCGAGCGGCCCGCGCTGTTCGCCGGGGTCCACCGGGCACTGCGGCCCGGCGGACTCTTCGTCTTTCCCGTCGGCGCGCCCCAGCCCGTCCGTTCACCGCTGTACTGGGCGCTGCTCGGCTTCGACTCCGTGATGCGCGTACGCAACGCCCTGTGGCGGCGCGCGGTTCGTCATGTACTACCGGACCTTCCCGCTGCGGGGCGTGCGGGAGGACCTGGCCGGGGCCGGGTTCACGGTGCGGCTCCAGCCCCTGGAGGAGTTCGGCCGCCGCGCCGACGGGAGCCCCAACTGGCGACTGGTGGTGGCCCGCAAGGAGTGAGGGGGCGGTGGTGGGGGGACGGCCGTGAGGGCCGGCCGGGGAGGCCGGTTCAGTAACCCTTGGGCGGCCGGCCGGGATCCGCCTGCTGGACCTGTTCGGCGAAGTTGGACCCGGACCGGTTGACGCCGTACCTCGCACGCACGTAGTTGACGGTGGCGCACATGCAGGCCACCACGTCGTAGGGGGTCGTCGCGGTGCCCTCCTGGTGGTACGCCGCGAAGGTCGGCGGGATGCACTGGGTGGCGCCGCGTGAGCAGTTCCGCGGGTGCCCGTCGGCCATGACCGGGCCGTGCGCGTTGGAGTCGGTGGTGTTCACCCGCCAGCGAGGGTGATTGCAGGCGGACTCGCGCAGCGCGATCGTGACCAGGGCGGGCACGCCGTACTCCGGGTCCATGCCGGTCAGTTCGCAGGCCCGCCGGGCGTACGCGCGCATGGCGGATTCGCCGGAGTCGTCGTCGGGATCCTGGTAGGTGACCTCGGACAGGGGCAGCCCGCCCGTGCCCGCCTCCGCGCTGTCACTGCCGGCCGTTTCCATGTGTGCCCCCTCCTGCCGCCGTTCGCGGCGGACGCCGGCTCTTGCACCGTTTTCCTACCCATGTCGCCGATGACCTAGACGACCCGCTTCCGGCAGGAAGTCGCTTACTTTCTTTACGTGCGCCGGAGTGGCGTTCCGTAATGACCTTGTCACACCAGCGAATCTGCACATCGAATGCGCAGAGGGCACACGGTCTCCCAATGGCTTCACCTGTTCTGACCTGTGGGTATGCCCCTCTGGGAGGGAATGTCCAATGAGGTGTCGCGGGAGTGTCCGGTGGTCAGGATTCGTGTCGGGTGATTCCGTGAAGGAGATGTCACCAAGTGATGAACGGACGTGCACGTCGCGGTAATTGTGCGCACGGATGTGCCCGGTTCGGCAATCGCTCGATTGGCTGCCCGTCACGCATACGTGCTTTGATCCTCCGCACCGAGACCTGCTCGTCAGAGTCGGTCGCGGTAATTTCGAAATATTCACGCGAAGGGAAACTCGCATCATGAACTTCTCCCAGGTTGCGACCCAGGAAATCTCCGACAACGACCTGGACAACGTGTCCGGCGGCCTCCTCGGCACCCCCGTGCTCGCCAACGCCACGGGCCTCGTCGACTCCGTCTTCCCGGTCTCGGCCACCGCGGGCTCGCTCGTCACACCGTCGAGGGCGTCACCGGCCTCAACACCGCCCCGGCCGCGGGTATCGCCACCGCCACCATCGCCGGCGTCTGATCCTCCCGTGTTCCGCTGAGCGGCGCGGCCGCGAGCGGTGACCACGGCCTGTCGGCGCCCCCTCCTTGCCGACCGGCCGGGCCGTACGCCCCGGACCCACCCAGGGTCCGGGGCGTACGGCCGCCTTTCCGGGGCCGTACCGCCGTCACCGCGCGAGCGGCCCCGAATACCTGACAGACCATTGCAGTTGAGGGAAGAGTGTCGTGCAGTTTCGCCAACAGGCGCTTTCCAAGCTGCAATCGCCCGAAGAAATTGATCTGCCGGTGCGATTCGCCCGCCCCCAGGGCCGGCTTGTTCTGATCGTCACGGTCGTCGTCATGATCGCCGCTTGTGCGTGGGCGGTGAACGGCACCGTCTCCTCCACACTCGGCGCCCCCGGAATCCTCACCCACGCCCAGGGCAGTTACGTCCTGCAGAGCCCCGTCGCCGGTCAGGTCACCGGCGTACTCGCCAAAGAGGGCGAGCGGGTCTCCGCCGACGCCCCGCTGCTGAAGGTCCGTACCGCGCGGGGCGACACCGTCGTGCGCACCATCGCCGCGGGCCGGCTGACGACCCTCGTCGCCGCGATCGGCTCCGTGGTCACCACCGGGGCGGACGTGGCGGCAGTGGAACGGGTGGAGAACGCGGACGACCCGCTCATGGCCGTGCTCTACGTACCGGCCGACAGCGGATCCACCGTGCCCGTCGGCGCCTCCGTGGACCTGACCGTCCAGTCGGTCCCGACGCAGCAGTACGGCGTACTGCGCGGCAGGGTCGCCTCGGTCGGCAGGACGGCCCAGAGCCGCCAGCGGATCACCGGCTTCCTCGGCAGCGGCCAGCTGGGCGAGGAGTTCTCGAAGCACGGCCAGCCCGTGTCCGTGCTCGTCCGGCTGGACCGGTCGGCCGCTTCCAGGTCCGGCTACTCCTGGTCGTCCTCGCAAGGGCCGCCGTACGCCGTCGAATCCATGACCCTCGCCACCGGCGCCATCCACCTCGCCGAGCAGCATCCGATCGATTGGCTGCTTCCGTGACCGCACCGAACCCTTCCGCAGCCTCCGCCGGCAGCAGCAGTTGCCGCCGCCGGGGCGCGGCCGGCACCGCCCGGAGGCGCGACCGGC
>RHMC01000125.1 GCA_003719395.1 Streptomyces altiplanensis | reverse complement strand
GGCCGGGGGTCAGCCGCCGCCGGGCAGCGGCGTCAGCAGCATCCGCCCGACCAGCCCCACCCCCGCGTCCAGCCGTTCCCTGAAGTCCTCCGCCAGGTCCGGCAGTCCAC
Source organism: Streptomyces altiplanensis (assembly GCA_003719395.1). Lineage (GTDB taxonomy): Bacteria > Actinomycetota > Actinomycetes > Streptomycetales > Streptomycetaceae > Streptomyces > Streptomyces altiplanensis. The sequence goes on along the minus strand of RHMC01000125.1, from coordinate 19,334 downwards.
GCAGGCCCCACAGCAGCCGGGCCGCCGACCAGGCGGCGTCGCGGGCCCGTTCCAGGCTCCACGAGCCGAGCAGGTGCGTCAGCGGATCGGCGACTTCCAGCAGGTCGGGGCCCGGCATCAGCTCCTCGCGGATACGCTCCTCCAGCGCCACGAGCGTGTCGCCCACCCGGTCGAAGTCCCCCTCCAGGTCGGCCGGCCGGCAGCCGAGCGCATGGCAGGTGTCGACCACGGCCAGCGCCAGATCGTGTCCGATGTGAGCGTTGATCCCCGCGAGCGCGAACTGCAGCGGCCGTACGCCCGGGTGGCGCCGGTACTGCAGCAGCGGTCGCCAGCAGGCGGGTGCCCGCCGTCCCGCCGCCGAGGCGTCGACGGCTGTCAGGTAGCGCTCGGCGAAGATCACATCGAGGGCGGCGGCGGTGCGGGCGTCGGGGAACAGGCCGGCGTCGATACGCCGGTCGATCTCCTCGGTGACCGCCAGATAGACCCGGTTGAAGACCGCGAGGCCGTCCGACGGCGGCCAGTCGCAGCGGAAGGAACGCATCCGCGCCACGACAGTGTCGACCGAGGTCCGGGTGCGGTCCGCCTGAGCTGGGAAGTGCTCGATCTGCGCCATACGGGCAGCGTCCCAGCCCTGGGCTTTTCCCCGGGCGCCGTAGGACGGGTCTTCCCCAGAACGGGGGAACGGACCGCCCGCAGGTGCGCCCCGGCCCCGTCCTCAGTCGCCGGACGGGCCGGTTTTCCCGGTCTCCGTGTCGTACCTCGACGTGCCCGCGTCCAGCAGCGGCTCCTGCTCCCTCAGGTGGGCGGGGGCCAGGGCACGCAGGACGTGGTAGCCGGTGATGACGACGATCGTGCCGAGCGCGATGCCGCCCAGTTCGAAGTTGTCGGTGATCTTCAGGCTGACGCCGCCGACGCCGATGATGATGCCCGCCGCGGCCGGTACCAGGTTCAGCGGATTGCGCAGGTCCACCCGGGCATTGGTCCAGATCTGCGCCCCGAGCAGGCCGATCATGCCGTACAGGATGACGGTGATGCCGCCGAGGACACCGCCGGGGATGGCCGCCACGACCGCGCCGAACTTGGGGCAGAGACCGAAGAGCAGCGCGAAACCGGCGGCGGCCCAGTACGCGGCGGTCGAGTAGACGCGGGTGGCCGCCATGACGCCGATGTTCTCGGAGTACGTCGTGTTGGGGGGCCCGCCGACGGCGGTGGACAGCATGGACCCGATGCCGTCGGCCGCGATGGCGGTGCCGAGCTTGTCGTCGAGGGGGTCGCCGGTCATCTCGCCGACGGCCTTGACGTGCCCGGCGTTCTCCGCGATCAGCGCTATGACGACGGGCAGCGCGACGAGGATCGCCGACCACTCGAAGCTCGGCGCGTGGAAGGAGGGGAGACCGATCCAGTCGGCCTGGCCGACCGCGGAGAGGTCGAGCCGCCAGTGGTCCACCGCCTCGGCGCCGCCCGCGGGCGAGTGGATCTTTCCGAAGAGCCGGTCGAAGAGCCAGGAGATCCCGTACCCGAAGAGCAGGCCGAGGAAGATCGCGATGCGGGAGAAGAAGCCGCGCAGGCAGACCACGGCCAGCCCGGTGAAGAGCATCACCAGCAGGGCCGTCCACTGGTCCTGCGGCCAGTACGTCGAGGCCGTGACCGGGGCCAGGTTGAAACCGATCAGCATGACGACGGCGCCGGTGACGACCGGCGGCATCGCCGCGTGGATGATGCGGGCGCCGAACTTCTGCACGGCGAGGCCGGCGAGGAAGAGCGTCAGACCGACGACGAGGACCGCGCCGGTGACGGTGGCGCTGTCACCGCCGGAGGCGCGGATGGTGGCGGCCACGCCGACGAAGGAGAGCGAACAGCCGAGGTAGCTGGGCACCCTGCCGCGGGTGGCCAGCAGGAAGATGACCGTCGCGACACCGGACATCATGATGGCCAGATTGGGATCCAGGCCCATGAGGACCGGAGCGACGAACGACGCCCCGAACATGGCCACCACGTGCTGGGCGCCGAGCCCGGCCGTACGGGGCCATGACAGGCGCTCGTCGGGGCGTACGACGGCTCCGGGGGCGGGGGTCCGCCCGTCGCCGTGCAGGGTCCAGCGCACCCCGAGCTTCATCGTGGCTCCCGTACAGACAGATTCGGTCAGAAATGGACCAAGCCATGCTACGGCCGAAAACAACCTGCACTCGCCGTGCGGAGCGGCGGTCCGAGCCCGCCGGGGCGGAGCTTTTCGCCCTCCCCTCTCCGTGAGGCGCGCCCCGCCTAGTCCTTCGCTGCGGCGGCCGGGGCGACCGCATCGCGCTGCCGGGTGCCGCCGGGACGCGGCCCGCGCCGCGCAGTACCCCCGCCCCACCACCAGGCCGAACGCCAGCACCGTGACCAGCCCGAAGGACACCACCAGCGACGTCGCGTCGGCGACCGCGCCGATCGCCGACGGGGCGATCAGCCCCGAGGTGTACGTGATGGTCGCGACGCCCGCGATCGCCTGGCTCGGATTCGGCCCGCTGCGTCCCGCCGCGGCGAAGGCCAGCGGTACGACCACCGCGACGCCCAGACCCATCAGCGCGAACCCGGCCATCGCGAGCACCGGGTGGGGCGCCATGACGACCAGCAGGCCGCCGGCCGTCGCCGCGACGCCGCCCACCCGGACCGTGCGTACCGGGCCGAAGCGGTCGGCCACCCGGTCCCCGGCCAGCCGCGCCACCGCCATCGTCAGCGCGAACGAGGTCGTCGACGCGGCCGCCGGACCCGGCGAGGCGTCCAGCACGTCCCGCAGGTAGACCGCAGACCAGTCCAGGCTCGCGCCCTCGGCGAAGACCGCGCAGAACCCGACCGCGCCGATCACCAGCGCGAGACTTCGGCGGCAGCGCGAAGCGCGGCGGGGCCTCCTCGTCCGGCGCGCTGCGCAGGTCGATCACCCCCCGGCAGGCGGCGAGGCCGAGGGCGGTCAGCGCGGCGGCGGCGAGCGCGTGGTGCAGCCTCGCGTCACCGCCGAGGTGCGCGGCGACCGTTCCCGCGGCCGAGCCGATCAGCGCGCCCGCGCTCCACATGCCGTGCAGCCCCGACATGATCGACTTGTCGAGCCGGTTCTCGATCTCGACACCGAGGGCGTTCATCGCCACGTCCGCCATGCCCGCCGTCGCGCCGTACACGAAGAGCGCGGCGCACAGCGTGAGCAGATTCGGCGCCAGCGCGGGCAGCGTCAGCGAGAGCGTCCACAGCGCGAGCAGGCCGCGCAGCGCGCTGCGCGCTCCGAACCGGTGGCTGATCGCGCCGGCCAGCGGCATCGCCACCGAGGCGCCGATCGCCGGGAAGGCCAGCGCGAGACCGAGCTGTCCCGCGCTGACGCCGGTGTGGTCCACGATCCAGGGGATGCGGGTGGCGAAACTTCCGGCGACCGCGCCGTGCACGCAGAAGACGGCGGCCACGGCGTACCGTGCCCGCTTCAACCGCTCCTGACTGAAGACCATGTCGTCCGGCATCCCTCGCGCCCTCCCCGCTGCGTCCCTCGTGTCCAGTGCCGAAGTAAACTATCAGGGAGCCTGCCTGATAAATAGATCTGAGAGGATCCCCGGCATGCCCGCATCATCGAGCACCGCCCGGGCCATCAACGACCGGTTCGCCCTCAAGCTGCTCCAGGACGAGGGCCCGTTGACGGCGGCACAGCTCAAAACGCTGACCGGACTCTCCCGCCCCTCCGTCGCCGACCTGGTCGAACGGCTCCAGGGCGCGGGCCTGATCACCGTGGTGGGGGAGGCGGGTGCCCAGCGCCGGGGCCCCAATGCCAGGCTGTACGGGATCGTCGCCGACCGCGCTCACCTCGCCGCGCTCGACGTACGCACCGAGGGCCTCTCCGTCGTCGTCGCCGACCTGCTCGCGCGCCACTCTCGCCGAGGCGACCCTGCCGATCGACGCCGACGTCACCGGCACGGAGCCCGCCGTCGAGCAGGCGGTGGCGCTGCTGGAACGCACCGCCCGCGAGGCGGGAGTGCGGCGGCTGCACAGCATCGGGATCGGTGCGCCGGGCCTGATCGACCCGGCCACCGGTGAACTCCGCGCGACCACGGGCCTTCCCGCCTGGCACCGCAGGCTGGTCGCCGCCCTGCAGGAGCGCCTGCCGGCCACGGTGCTGGTGGAGAACGAGACCAACCTCGCCGCCGTCGCGGAACACCGGCTCGGTGCGGCCCGCGACCGCGACACCTTCGTGCTGCTCTGGCTGGGCCGCGGCGTGGGCGCGGCACTCATGCTCGACGGCAGGATCCGCCGCGGGGTGTCCGGTGGCGCGGGCGAGGTCGGTTTCCTGCCGGTGCCCGGCACCGTGGGCCTGCCGTCGGCGACGGACTGCGGCGGCGGGTTCCACTCCCTGGCCGGCGGCGCCGCGATCGGCGAACTCGCCGCGCTCCACGCCTCGGGACGGCCGAGGCCGCTTCCGGCGCGGCCGGCGTAAGGGCGGCCCTGGCCGCGGGCCCTCGCGGCGCGGCGTTCCTCGACGCCCTCGCCGGGCACCTGGCCGTCGGGGCGGCGGCCGTCTCCGCGGTCCTCGACCCGGGGTGCGTCGTCCTGGGCGTGCGAGACCGGTCACGCGGGGGGCGCGGCCCTCGCCGCCCGCGTCGCCGACCGGCTGGCGCGCTGTCACCGCTGCGCGCGGAAGTAAGGGCCGGGGAACTGGGCGACGGCGCGGTACTCCGGGGCGCGCTGCTCGCGGCGAGGACGCGGTCCAGGACGACGTGTTCGCGCCCCGGAGCTGACCGGGGCGCGAACACGGGAACAGGGAGGGGAGCCCGGCGGCGGCAAGGGCCGGTCTCCGCCGCCGGGCGTTCAGCCGGGGACCGGCAGGCTCAGCAGGCGCCGAGGTCCTGCCAGACTCCCCACTCACCGGTAGTACCCGGCTCTTCGCCCTTGGTCCACCACTTGGACTTCCACGTGCGCGACTTGTGAGCGACGGTCGTACCGCTGCCGTACTCGGACGAAGCGCTCCACGCGGGCGCGGTGCAGGGACCGCCCGGACTCGGCGTCGGTCCGGGACCGGGGCCCGGCCCCGGTCCGGGGTCCGTCCCCGGGTCCACCACGGCCGTACCGCGTGCCAAGTCGCCTGCCAGGGCGTAGGACTGGCCGCCGAAGGTCACCGTCCAGTTGGACGGGGTCGACGTCGGCAGGTAGTAGACGAAGTCCAGCTCGACCGAGGCGCCCGGCGCCAGCGTCTGCCAGGCCGGCAGCTTCAGCGAGACGCGGTTGTAGTCGCCCTTGAGACCGCCGATGTTGTGGGGAGCGGTGTGGTCGCTGCGCACGATCTTCGTGTTGAAGCCGGACTGGTCCTTGGCGTTGGCGGGCGCGGAGGTCGCGTAGTCGAACTGGAACTCCGTACCGCCCGGCAGCGTGGCCTTCGAGTTGTTCGTGATCTTCAGCTTCGGGCTGATGGGGTAGTTCGAGTCCCCGAGCGGGAACTGCCCGAAGTCCACGCCGATGTCGAGCGCCTTCGTCGGCAGGTCGACGGTGGACCGCTTCGCGCCGTACGGCGAGGCCGACTTGAACTTCTCGTACATCGCCGTCGTCAGCGAGTCACCGATCTCGTACTGGCCCTTGGCCGCGTTCCAGTCGTAGTCGCCCGCGAGCTCCCAGACCATCGTGCCGCCGATGCCCCTGTCCACCACGTAGTCGGCCTTGGCCTTGACGGACTGCTCGTCCTCCGTCGACAGGAAGACCTTCTTCTGCGCGTTCCACAGCCAGGGCGCGACGAGCGTCGAGTCGTACCTGCGGACGTACGTGCCCGTCAGCTTGGTGTCGGCGGGGAAACCGTACCGGGTGACGTAGTCCCCGACGACGCCCTTCTCCAGGTTCTTCGCGTGCCACATCGGGTTGGAACCGGCCGGGGACTCCTTGCCCGCCGTGTCCTTGTCGTGCCAGAGGTTGTCGATGCCGACCGCGCCGTCACCGCACTTGGTCAGCCCCGCGCCGGCCGGGCAGTCCGTCGCGGGCGCCCTGCCCCACAGTCCGTCCGTACCGCCCTGCACGTTCTTGTGCCCGCGCGTGTAGTAGGGCAGACCGATGTTGATGCGGCCGGCCGGCATCGAACCGCGGAAGTAGTGGTACGCCCAGTCGGTGTTCAGATAACCGGTCCCGCCGTACTGCGCGGTGGAATACACACCCGCGGAGGCCAGTTCGGCGTCCTTGCCGTCGTCGAAGAGCGAGGCGTTGGGACCGACGTATTCGTTCCAGGCGCCGTGCAGGTCGTACGACATGATGTTGACGTAGTCCAGGTACTTCTGGACCTGGAACGTCTCCATGCCGCGCAGCAGGTAGCCGGACGAAGGCGCGGCCACGGTCAGCAGGTAGTGCCTGCCGTCGGCGGCGCCGGCCCGGTCGAGCTTCTCGCGCAGCGACTTCATCAGCGCGGCGTAGCCCTTGACCAGCCCGGCGCGGCGCGCGTTCGAGAACGAGAAGTCCAGCGGATTGCCCGCGTCCTTCATCGTCGTCGGGTACTCGTAGTCGATGTCGACGCCGTTGAAGCCGTACTTCTTGATGAACGCGACCGTCGAATCCGCGAAGGTGTCGATGCCGGCCTGGTTGACCGAGCCGTCCGCGTTGGTCGCCATCGAGTAGAAGCCACCGGAATTCACCCGGTCGCCGTTGTCCGCGAAATACCCGCCGGTCTCCGCCCAGCCGCCCACGGAGACGAGCGTCTTGACGTCCGGGTGCTTCTTCTTGAACTTGCTCAGCAGGTTGAAGTGGCCCTTGTAGGCGTACGCCGGGTCCATCTCCGCACCGGCCACGCCCGGCCAGGTCATCCCGGTCGCGGCGTTCTTCTCGCCGTCGGAGCCGACCGAGATCTTGTGGTCGCTCCCGATGTGCGCGAAGGCGTAGTTGAGGTGGGTGACCTTGTCCCACGGGATGTCGGAGGCGAGGTAGGCGGGCTCGCCGTTCTTGCCCGTACGCCAGCCGGTGAAGTAGCCGATGACGCGGCGCTGGTGGTCGGCGCCCATCTTCTCGCGGCCCTCGGTGTCGTAGACCGAGCAGTACGGGACGTCGACGCCCGGGGTCTTGTACAGCCCGTCCGGACGGCAGGACTCGTTGTCGGCGGCGTGCGAGACGCCTGCGGTGAGCGAACTGAGCAGGAGCCCGGCGACGGCGGCGCCGGTGGCGGTGGCGAGCAGGGAAGTTCTCGCTCGGGTGGGGGACAGCACGGTCTGTTCCTCCTGGGGAGGCTCGGCCTGGCACAGCGAACGACGGGTGATCGTCTTGTGACGCAGACGTTAAGAGGACTAGACCAGAGCGTCAATAGGTATGGACCAATCTCCTGTGAGCCGGGCCACAAGGGATCGTGTGCATGGCATCAGGCCGGGCGTGGCACACTGACCGTGTACCAGCAGCAGCGCACTCCGGGGTCGGTGTAATTCCGAACCGGCGGTTATAGTCCGCGACCCGGTCACCTCCAGTGACCGGTTGAACAGGTGAAATTCCTGTACCGACGGTGAAAGTCCGGATGGGAGGCAGTGCGCGGCGGGCCGTCACAGGTCATGGGTACGCCGCTGTCGGCGGTGTTCGGATCGTCCCTCCCGGGGCGGCCCCTCTTTCCGGCCACGGCGTCCCGTACGCACCCGTTGGCGTATCCCGCTCCCTGTCGTCATCGACAGCCCCGGAGTCCGTGCCCGAAGAGGCAGGAGGACCCGGTGGCCACCGCAGCCGAAGCAGCCACGACCGACGCGAACGCCATGCGCCGGGCCATCGCGCTGGCCGCCCGCGGACTCGGCTCCACCAGCCCCAACCCGGTCGTCGGGTGCGTAGTCCTCGATGCGGGCGGACAGCTCGCGGGCGCCGGGTTCCACCAGCGCGCCGGCGGCCCGCACGCCGAGGTGCACGCCCTGCGGGAAGCGGGGGAGCGGGCGCGCGGCGGTACGGCGTACGTCACCCTCGAACCCTGCAACCACACCGGTCGCACCGGCCCCTGCGCCCAGGCGCTCCTCGCCGCCGGAATCACCCGCGTCGTGTACGCCGTGGCCGACCCGAACCCGCAGGCCACCGGCGGCGCCGTCACCCTGCGCGGCGGCCGGGGTCCAGGTGGAGCAGGGCCTGCTCGAGGACGAGGCACGGGCGGGCAACACCGCCTGGCTGACCTCCGTACGCCTCGGCCGCCCCTACGTCCGGTGGAAGTACGCCGCGACGCTCGCGGCCGGATCGCGGCGGCCGACTCCACCAGCCGCTGGATCAGCTCGGCCGAGTCCCGCGCCGACGTCCAAGGTGCACGCCGAGGCGGACGCCGTGATCGTCGGCTCCGGCACGCTGCGCGCCGCACCGAAACACCTCGCCGTACGCGGCGTCGCGGGCGCCACCCAGCCCCTGCGCGTCGTCGTCGACACCGACGCCACCGCCGTCAAGCCGGGCGCCCGCGTCCTGGACGACGCCGCGCCCACACTGATCGCGGTCGCCGAGGACGCCGGCGCGGCGCACCTGGCCGAAACCGGAGCGGACGTCGTACGGCTGCCGCGCGCCGCCACCGGCCTCGACATCCACGCGCTGCTCGCCGCCCTGCACGCCCGCGGCGTGCGCTCCGTACTCCTCGAAGGCGGTCCGACGCTCGCCGGAGCCTTCGTCGCGGCCGGCGCGGTCGACACGGTCACCGGCTACCTCGCCCCCGTACTGCTCGGCGCGGGCCCCGCGGCCCTCGCGACGCCGGAATCACCACCCTGACCGAAGCGTTGCGGCTCGACGTGACCGAGACCGCCCGCATCGGCCCCGATCTGCGCATCACCGCCGTCCCCGCCACCCCCGCATCGAAGGAGCACTGAGTGTTCACCGGAATCGTCGAAGAGCTGGGTGAGGTCACCGCCGTCGAGAACCTCGGTGACGCCTCCCGTTTCCGCCTGCGCGGCCCGCTCGTCACCGAGGACGCCAAGCACGGCGACTCCATCGCCGTCAACGGGGTCTGCCTCACCGTCGTGGACTGCGGGGACGGTGAGTTCACCGCCGACGTGATGGCCGAGACGCTGACCCGCTCCAGCCTCGGCGCCCTCGCCGTCGGCTCCCGCGTCAACCTGGAGCGCCCCATGGCGCTCGGCGGCCGCCTCGGCGGACACCTCGTGCAGGGCCACGTGGACGGCACCGGCACGATCACCGGCCGCGAGCCGTCCGAGCACTGGGAGATCGTCAGGGTCTCGCTCCCCGCGGAGCTCGCGCGGTACGTCGTCGAGAAGGGCTCCATCACCGTCGACGGCGTGAGCCTCACCGTCGTCGAGGCCGGGGACGACTACTTCACCATCAGCCTCATCCCCACCACCCTCGCCCTCACCACCCTCGGCATCAAGCAGGCCGGGGACCAGGTCAACCTGGAGGTGGACGTACTCGCCAAGTACGTCGAGCGGCTGCTCGGCGCGGATCCGTCCGGCCAGAAGGAGACCGTGAAGTGAGCGCCGTGTCCTGGCTCAACAGTGAGGCGTTCACCGCCTTCGACCAGCACATCCTGTGGTCCGACATGATCGGCAACACCATCGGTCTGGCCGCCCTCGCGCTCGGCTGGCGCCGCTCCATATGGACCTGGCCCGTCCAGTTCCTCTCCGGCGTCGTCCTCGTCGCCGCGTACTCCTCCGCGAACCTCAGTGGCGGCGTCGGCAAGCAGCTGCTCGTCATCGGCGTCGCCCTGTGGGGCTGGCGCCAGTGGCAGCTCGGCAGGCAGCAGGCCCAGGACGGCTCGCTCGCCGTCCGCTTCGCCACCTGGCGCGAGCGCGCACTGCTGCTCGCCGGAGCGGCGTCGGCACGCTGGCCGTCGGCGGCCTCTTCACCCTGTACCCGTCGCTGTCCTGGAGCCCCTGGGCCGACGCGTACATCTTCGTCGGCACGCTCGTCGCGATGGTCGCCCAGGCCCGCGGCCTGGTCGAGTTCTGGTTCGCCTGGCTGCTGGTCGACCTGGTGGGCGTACCGCTCGCCTTCAGCAGCGGGCTGGCCTTCTCCGGCCTCGTGTACGTCGTCTACCTCGCCCTCGTCCTCTGGGGTGCCTACGACTGGTGGCAGCGCTCGCGCACGAGCGTCAAGCCCGCCATGGAAGGAGCAGCAGCATGAGCGCCCTGCCCACCTGGTACAGCACCGACAACACCGAGGACCTGGCCCTCGACCCCGTGGAGCAGGCCGTCCGCGACATCGCCGCGGGCCGCCCCGTGGTCGTCGTCGACGACGAGAACCGCGAGAACGAGGGCGACCTCGTCATCGCCGCCGAGATGGCGACCCCCGAGATCGTCGCCTTCATGATGAGCGAGTGCCGGGGCCTGATCTGCGCGCCCATGGAGGGCGACGAGCTGGAGCGGCTCGAACTCCCGCAGATGGTCGAGAACAACACCGAGTCGATGAGCACGGCCTTCACCGTCTCCGTCGACGCCTCCGCCGCACACGGCGTCACCACCGGCATCTCGGCCGCCGACCGCGCCGCCACCCTCCGTCTCCTGGCGAGCGGCCGCTCCACCGCCGGCGACTTCGTCCGCCCCGGCCACGTCTTCCCGCTGCGCGCCAAGCCCGCGGCGTACTCGTGCGCAACGGCCACACCGAGGCCGCCGTGGACCTCGCCCGGCTCGCGGGCCTGCGCCCGGCCGGCGCGATCGTCGAGATCGCCGGCGAGGACGGCGTGATGCTGCGGCTGCCCGAGCTGATCCCGTTCGCCCGCAAGCACGGCCTGACGATCATCTCCATCGAGGACCTGATCGCCTACCGCCGCACCTCCGACCCCAAGGTCCGCCGCGAGGCCACCGTCCAGCTCCCCACCGCCTTCGGGGAGTTCACGGCGTACGGCTACCGCTCGACCGTCGACGGCGTCGAGCACGTCGCGCTCGTCCACGGCGAGATCGGTGACGGCGACGACATCTCGTCCGGATCCACTCCGAGTGCCTGACCGGCGACATCTTCCGCTCGCAGCGCTGCGACTGCGGCCCCCAGCTGGAAGCGTCCATGCAGCGCATCACCGACACCGGCCGCGGCGTCGTCGTCTACCTGCGCGGCCACGAGGGGCGCGGCATCGGGCTGCTGTCCAAGCTGCGCGCGTACGAGCTCCAGGAGCTCGGCCGCGACACCCTCGACGCCAACCTGGAGCTGGGCCTGCCCGCCGACGCCCGCGACTACGCGGCCGGGGCGCAGATCCTCGAAGACCTCGGCGTGCACAGCCTCAGGCTGATGACGAACAACCCCGAGAAGACCGAGGCGCTCGTCCGGCACGGCCTGACCGTCCTCGAACGCGAGCCCATGCCCGTCAAGGCGGGTGAGCACAACCTCCACTACCTGCGCACCAAGCGGGACCGGATGGGACACGACCTCCCGTGGCTGGACGGCGCCTCCGCCTCCACCTGCGGCAACCAGTAACCACGTCAGCAAGCAAGAAGGAGAGACGCGTGAGCGGCAAGGGCGCACCCGAACTGAGTGTCAAGAACTGCGGCGACCTCCGGGTGGCGGTGATCGCGGCCCAGTGGCACGAGAAGGTCATGGACGGCCTCGTCGACGGCGCCCTGCGCGCCCTCCACGAGCTGGGCATCGACGAGCCGACCCTCCTGCGGGTCCCCGGCAGCTTCGAGCTCCCCGTCGTCGCGAAGGTCCTCGCCGGCCGCGGTTACGACGCGATCGTCGCACTGGGCGTCGTCATCCGTGGCGGAACACCGCACTTCGAGTACGTGTGCCAGGGCGTCACCAACGGCCTGACCCAGGTCTCCGTCGACACCGGTGTCCCCGTCGGCTTCGGCGTACTGACCTGCGACACCGAGGAGCAGGCGCTGGACCGGGCCGGAATCGAAGGGTCCACCGAGGACAAGGGCCACGAGGCGGTCACCGCCGCCGTCGCCACCGCGACCACACTGCGCACGGTTGCCGAACCCTGGCGCTGAGTGTCCGCAGGCCACCCCGTACTCTTAGGACCATCATGGCGAACAAACCCCCCAAGAGTTTCGAAGAGCTCTTCACCGAGCTCCAGCTCAAGGCCGCCACCGGCGACCCCTCCACCTCGCGCACCGCCGAACTGGTGGGCAAGGGCGTGCATGCCATCGGCAAGAAGGTCGTCGAAGAGGCCGCCGAGGTCTGGATGGCCGCCGAGTACGAGGGCAAGGAAGCCGCCGCCGAGGAGATCTCGCAGCTGCTGTACCACGTCCAGGTGATGATGGTCGCCCGCGGGATCTCGCTCGACGACGTCTACGCCCACCTCTGAGCTCCGCCCCCTTCACTTACGTACGCACGTAGAACTCCCACCGCACAGAAGGAACCAGACCTCATGCTGCGCATCGCCATCCCCAACAAGGGCTCCCTCTCCGGACCTGCGTCGGAGATGCTCCATGAGGCCGGTTACCAGCAGCGCAAGGAGTCGAAAGAGCTCCGCCTCGTCGACCCCGAGAACGAGGTCGAGTTCTTCTACCTGCGCCCCCGCGACATCGCGATCTACGTGAGTTCGGGCCGCCTCGACATCGGCATCACCGGGCGCGACCTGCTCCTGGACTCCGGCGCCGACGCCGAGGAGATCCTCCAGCTCGGCTTCGCCCGCTCCACCTTCCGCTACGCCACCAAGCCCGGCACCGCGACGAGCGTCAAGGACTTCGGCGGCATGACGGTGGCCACCTCCTACGAGGGCATCGTCGCCAAGCACCTCGCCGACGAGGGCATCGACGCCGCCGTCGTCCACCTGGACGGCGCCGTGGAGACGGCCATCGAGCTGGGCGTCGCGCAGGTCATCGCCGACGTCGTCGAGACCGGCACCAGCCTGCGCAACGCGGGCCTCGAAGTGATCGGCGAGCCGATCATGAAGTCCGAAGCGGTCGTCATCCGCCGCACCGGCGTCTCCAACGAGGAGGCCGTCGACCCCAAGGTGTCCCAGTTCCTGCGCCGCCTCCAGGGCGTCCTGGTCGCCCGCAGCTACGTGATGATGGACTACGACTGCGCGCCGAGCACCTCGAAGCGGCCGTCGCCCTCACCCCGGGCCTGGAGTCGCCGACCATCTCGCCGCTGCACAACGAGGGCTGGGTCGCGGTCCGTTCGATGGTCCCGGCCAAGGACTCCCAGCGTGTCATGGACGACCTGTACGAGCTCGGCGCCCGCGCCATCCTCACCACGGCCATCCACGCCTGCCGTCTCTGACCCACCCCCTCACTCCGCACCTCCCGAAGGAACACGACCGCCGTGTCACAGCCCGAGCTCCCCGCCCTGCCGGTCACCTTCCGGCCCACCCGCACCCGGGCCGTCCTCCTGACCGTCGGGCGCGATGTTCGCCGTCATCACCGTTGTCGCCCTGCTCCTCGACACGCTCGGCGGCGGGGAGCGGGCCGCCTTCGTCTTCACCGCGCTGCTGCTCTTCGGCGTACTGCTGCTGCTGAGCCGCCCCAAGATCGTCGCCGACGAGTCCGGTGTCACGGTGGTCAACCTGACCACCAAGCGCCGGCTGGAGTGGGCCCAGATCCTGCGGGTCAACCTGCGCTCCGGTGACGCCTGGGTCTTCCTCGACCTCAGCGACGGCACCAGCCTGCCCGCCCTCGGCATCCAGCCCGGTGTCGCCAAGCAGCAGGCCATCCGCGACGCCCGCGCGCTGCGCGCCCTGGTGGAATCCCGCGGCACGGGCACGCACACCGGCTGAGCCCCTGCCCGCCCCGGCCCGGTCCCGTTTACTCTGTGGAAGGCGGCGCCGAGTGCGCCCCGCTCCGCATGTCAGGGCCTCCATCGGCCCGCGGGGCACCTGCGACCCGAGGAGTGACTTCCTCCAGCAATGGACGGATCGTCCGGCAGTATCCGCGTCGCCCCTTCTTTTGAGGCGGCGGCATGACCATCCCCCTCCTGCTGCTCGCCGCAGCATTCCTCCTGATCCTCGCCAACGGCTTCTTCGTGGCCGCCGAATTCGGCCTGGTCACCGTCGAGAAACAGGACGCCGAACGGGCCGCCGCCGAAGGCGACCGGCGCGCCCGTACCGTCGTCGCGGCGCTGCGTGAGCTGTCCTTCCAGCTCTCGGGAACCCAGCTCGGCATCACCATCACCTCACTGGTGGTCGGCATGCTGGCCCAGCCCGCGCTCGCCCAGCTCCTGTCCGGCCCCTTCACCGCGGCCGGCATACCTCAAGCGGCAGTGCCCGGCGTCGCCGTCGTGGTCGGCATGCTGCTCGCCTCCGCCGTGCAGATGGTGATCGGCGAGCTCGTCCCGAAGAACTGGGCGGTCTCCAGGCCGTTGCAGGTCGCGCGGTTCGTCGCCGGACCGCAGTACCTGTTCTCGACCGTCTTCCGGCCCGTGATCGCGCTCCTGAACGCGGTCGCCAACCGGCTCGTGCGCACGCTGGGTGTCGAGCCCACCGACGAGCTCGCGTCCGCCCGCACCCCGGGCGAGCTTGGCCTCGCTGGCCCGGCACTCGGCGCGGGCCGGCGCCCTCGAGCAGGACACGGCCGATCTGTTCGTACGGACGCTCTCGCTCGGCGGGCTCACCGCCCAGCACGTCATGACGCCGCGCGTGAAAGTCAGCGCCCTCCAGTCCTCCGCGACCGCCGCGGACGTACTCAACCTCACCCGTGCCACCGGCCTCTCGCGCTTCCCCGTCTACCGGGAGCGCATCGACGAGGTCGTGGGCATGGTCCACCTCAAGGACGCGCTCGCCGTGCCCGTGCACGAAAGGCGGCGGACCCCGGTGGCCCGGATCGCCGTACCACCGCTGATGGTTCCGGAAACCCTCCCCGTGCAGCAGCTCCTGGAGCGGCTGCGCAGCGAGCAGCCGATCGCCGTCGTCGTCGACGAGTACGGCGGTACGGCCGGGGTCGTCACGCTGGAGGACATCGTCGAGGAACTCGTCGGAGAGGTCCGGGACGAGCACGACGACGAGGACACCGAGTGGCCGGAACTGGCCGCGGCGCCCGCCGAGGACGGCTGCCCGGCCTGGGAGGCGGACGGCAGCTGCCGGGTCCTCACCCTGCGGCGCATAGGCCTCGAAGTGCCCGAGGGACCGTACGAGACCGTGGCCGGCCTGGTCGCGGACCTGCTGGGGCGCATTCCGGCCCCCGGCGACCGCGCAGAACTGCCCGGCTGGCGGCTCTCCGTGCGCCGGGTGGGCCGTTACCGCGCCGAGCGGGTGCGCTTCGTCCGTACCGTTGCCGCGCAGGTCCCGGAGGCCGTGCGATGACCGCTGTCCAACTGCTGTTCGCACTGCTCCTGGTGCTGGCGAACGGCTTCTTCGTCGGCGCCGAGTTCGCGCTCGTCTCCGTACGCCGCAGCCAGATCGAACCGCTCGCGGCCGGCGGCTCGGCGCGCGCCCGGCAGGTGATGCACGGGCTGGAGAACCTGCCGCAGATGATGGCGGCGGCGCAGTTCGGCATCACCGTCTGCTCGCTGACGCTCGGCGCGGTCGCGGAGCCGACCGTCGCGCACCTGCTGGAGCCGGTCTTCCACGCCGCGCACCTGCCCGAAGGGGTGATCCATCCGCTGGGGTACGTGATCGCGCTCGCCGTGGTGGTCTTCCTGCACCTGGTCATCGGAGAGATGGTCCCCAAGAACCTCGCCATGGCGGCGCCCGAGAGGACCGCGCTGTGGCTGAGCCCCGGCCTGGTCGGTTTCGCACGGCTGTGCCGTCCGGTGACCGCGGGGCTCGGCGCGTGCCGAGCGGCTGGTGCTGCGGCTGTTCGGGGTCGAGGCCAGGGACGAGGTCGAGGCGGTGTTCACCAGCGAGCAGCTCAACCGGCTCGTCGAGGACTCGGGCCAGGCGGGGCTGCTGGAGCCGGGGGAGCAGGAGCGCCTGGAGGACGCACTGGAACTGGGCAGCCTCCCGGTCACCGACGTCCTGCTCGACCGGGCGTCCCTGGTCACCGTCGACCCCTCGGTCACGCCGCGCGAGATCGAGGAGCTGACGGTGCGGACCGGCTACTCGCGCTTCCCGGTGTGCGCCGACGGCGGGACCTTCATGGGGTACGTGCACGTCAAGGACGTACTCGACCTGGAAGAGCGGGAACGGGCCGTGCCGCAGCAGGTCTGGCGCCCGATGGCGACGCTCGGCGCCGAGCTCCCCCTGGACGACGCCCTGACCGTGATGCGCCGCGCCGCGACGCACCTGGCGCAGGTCGCGGACGGGGCGGGGCGGGTGCTCGGCCTGGTCGCGCTGGAGGACGTGCTGGAGATGCTGGTCGGCGAGGTGCGCGACCCCGCTCACCGGGTGGTGGTGTCCCAGCTGGCCCGGGGCACGACGGCGGCAGCGGAGGAACCGGCGGCCCTGGTGGGGTGACGGGCGGACCGTCCGCGCGCGTTCAGAGCGCGGGCGGTTCCTGCCGCCCCCGGTCCGCCGGGCCGCGCCCCGACAGGACCTCGCCGTACGCCTGCATCAGGTCCGGCAGCCGCAGCGTCGCCAGGTCGTCGCGGGTGGGGGTGGCGGCGTAACCGGAGAGCCGCAGATCGCGGTACGCACAGCTCTTCTCGTACAGCGTGCGCAGGAAGCGGCCGTTGCCCAGCTCGTCGATCCAGCCCTGGTCGACGACGTGCCCGCTGATGCTGCGCAGCTCCTCCAGCGCCTCCTCGTCCCACGCGTCGCCGTTCTCGGCGGCCAGCACCTCACCGATGGACGTCAGCTCCGGCGGCCGGTAGCTGGGGAAGTCCACCCGGGTCGTGAAGCGGGAGGAGAGCCCGGGGTTGACGGCGAGCAGGCGGTCCATGCCCTCCGGGTAGCCGGCCAGGATCACGACGAGGTGGTCCCGGTTGTCCTCGGCGCGCTTCAGCAGCACCTGGAGGGCTTCGTCGCCGTACGCGTCGCCCTTGCTGTAACCGGAGTTGGAGAGGGAGTACGCCTCGTCGACGAAGAGCACCCCGCCGATCGCCGAGTCGATCAGGTCATTCGCCTTGACGGCGGTCTGGCCGAGGAACTCGCCCACCAGGTCGGCTCGTTGGGCCTCCACCAGATGGTCTCCGCCGAGCAGCCCGAGCGCGTAGAAGACCCGCCCCAGGATCCGCGCGACCGTGGTCTTGCCGGTGCCGGAGGGGCCGGAGAAGACGAAGTGGCGCTTCGGCGGCTGGACGGGAAGGCCCTGTCCGGCCCGCAGCCTGGCCATGTTCAGCTGCGCGGACAGCGCTTTGACCTGACGCTTCACCGGTTCGAGGCCGACCATGCGCTCCAGCTCCGCCAGGGCCTCGGCGAGCAGCGCGGAATCCGGGGGACCGGCCGGAAAAACCTTGGGCACCGGCCTCGGCACCATGCCCGCCTTCTCCCGTACGCCGCTGTCCCTGCCGCCCGGCACCGCGCCGCCGGGCACCGGCTGGCCCCCGTCACCGAGCCGCAGCTCGCGCCCCTCCAGGATCTCCGGCCCCAGCAGACTCTCCGAGTCGCCCGCCGCGTCCACCGCGTCCTGGCCGATTCCGGTCAGCGACACGGTGGCGAAGCCGGCGGAGTCCTCGTACCCGTCCCCCTCGGCGATCGCGCGAGCCGCGCCGAGGTGTCCATGAAGGCCGGATCCACCCGGTGCACGGCCCGGTAGAGCGGCAGCGCGGCCGCGCTGCGCCCGGTGCCCTCGTGCGCGCGGGCCAGCCAGTAGCGCAGCTCCTTGCGCTGCGGCTGCTCGCTGCGCAGCCGCATCAGCGCGGCCGACAGCATGGGCTCGGCCTGCCCGTACATCTCCAGACGCACGCGCGCCATGCCGCCGAACAGCCCCGTCTCGATGCCGAGCAGCGGGTCGTCGACGAGCGGATCCGTGTGGCGTACGAGCTGCTCCCAGTCCTTGACCAGGTACGCACGGCAGGCGTGCAGGAACCGCACCTGCGGATCGGCGTCCACCGGCGGCAGCCCGGCCAGCGCCCGGTCGAGCTCGGGAACATGGCGGCCGTCGAGCCAGTGGGAGGCGTGCGCGAGCAGCAGGTCGCGCGGTTTCTCCAGGACGGGCTGGACCCACCAGCCCAGCCAATACCACGAGTTGAGGGTCCGCCGGTGGCGGGCGCGCTGCTCGCCGAAGCGCTCGCGGTGGCGGTACATGCGCAGCAGGGCGGTGGTGGTGTCGACGCGCAGCGCGTGCAGCCCGAGCCAGCCGTCGGCCATGCCGGGGTCCATCCGTACGGCGGCCCTGAACTCCTCTTCGGCCTGCGGGTACGCGCCCATCGTGTACGCGTCGACACCACGCAGCCAGGCGAGGTCGGCCGGGGCGTTCACACCCTGCGTGCCGAATTCCGTCACGTCCCCCACGAACCGTGCCCCCCGTGATGTGCCGTCGGGCTGCGCCCGGCAGCAGGTCTCAAGAACCGCTTTGTCGCGAACGGGATTTGACCGCACCGAAGGGCATCGTACCTGTGCGGGAGGCCCGAGCCTAAGGGTGGCGCAGGCCGGGAAGCGGCGGTGACCGAGGGTGAGCGAATCGCATCACCTGGCGCCCCGAGCGGGGTGACGGGGGCAGAACGAAGCCCCCGATCACGGGGGAACAACCGGGGGCTTCGCGTCTGCGGCGGCTTCGAAAAGCCGCACATTGAGAACGTAAGACCTGTACGCCCCCTGGGTCAAGCGGAGTTGAGGCACTCGCGGGGGAGGTTTTCAGGCCGTTTCCGAGGGCGGGAGCAGGCAGTCGCGGAGCGTGACGGAATGGTCCGGCCGAGCTGTCGCAGAAGGCCCCGGACGCCACTCGTACCCCTCCTGGCACTGCCGTACCAGCAGATCCGCGTACGGCCGCGAAGGGTCCGCGGTGAAATGGCGGGTCTCCGCCGCCGTCCAGCCGTCCCAGAACTCCGCCTGCCGCCGGCCCGTCCCTGCCGCCGCCCCCGCGTCCACGACTCCCCGCGCGCCCAGATCCATCCAGCAGCAGCCGTACGAGATCCGGACGTACGGCGGCGCGCCCGGCCCCGACCCCCTCGACCAGCATCACGGGCGCGGGACCCAGCGGCCGCGCGGTCCCGAAGCGGCGCAGCGTCCAGTCGTACGCCGCGTACCGCGCGCTCTCGCCCCGGGAGAGCGGGCCCGTCAGTCCTGCTCGCGCAGCCGCCCCGTCCACGCGAAGAGCTCCTCGTGGGTGGCCAGATCGTCCAGGTGCAGTACGGGCGCGCCGCCGAGCGCCGCCGCCAGCCGGGCGGCGAAGGTGCTCTTGCCCGAGCCCGCGTGCCCGTCGACCGCGATCAGGCGCACCGGGCCGCAGGAGGGCGGCAGGGCGCGCAGGGAGGCGGCGAGCTGATCGAGGTGTTCCACCCCTCCCACCCTAGGACCACCCCTGCTCCACGCGCTCCCGCAGGTCACGCCAGTGGTCGACACCAATGTTGGTGGCGCGACGCGGTCCGGGGTGCTGGCAGAAGTCGGCCGCGACCGGTCATAGTTGGCCCACTGTCGTGCACCTGCTTGCGCACCCGCATCCCACCGGGGGTCCATGCCCATGACCAGACCCGCTTCGCGCCGCACCGTCCTGGTC
>RHMC01000124.1 GCA_003719395.1 Streptomyces altiplanensis | reverse complement strand
CAACCGCACACACGGCACCGTGAAGCAGCCCGCCCACGACCCCGGGCACGCCGGCACGGCCGGGGCCCGGAGGCGCCACGGGCGCCACGCCGCCCCGACCGGCACCGTAGCGCGGGCGGTCGGCGGACCGTTGCCGCGACCGCGCCGACGGAGCAGAACCGGACGTACTGCTCGAAGCCGATCGGATCGAGCCGGGCGACGCAGACGGAGACGGAGACCGCGAAAGCGGTTCCGCCCAACAGATGGAGACACGACAAGCATGGCCAAGAAGACGGACACGCAGTCGTCTGTGCCGCACGCTGCCGACAGCCACGATCTGATCCGCGTGCACGGCGCGCGCGAGAACAATCTCAAGGACATCAGCATCGAGATCCCCAAGCGCAGGCTGACGGTGTTCACCGGAGTCTCCGGCTCGGGCAAGAGCTCGCTGGTGTTCAACACGATCGCCGCGGAATCGCAGCGGCTGATCAACGAGACCTACAGCACCTTCGTACAGGGCTTCATGCCGACACTGGCGCGTCCCGAGGTCGACGTACTCGACGGGCTGACGACCGCGATCATCGTCGACCAGCAGCGGATGGGGGCCGACCCCCGCTCCACCGTCGGCACCGCCACCGACGCCAACGCGATGCTGCGCATCCTCTTCAGCCGGCTCGGGCAGCCGCACATCGGCCCGCCCGGTGCGTACGCCTTCAACGTCCCCTCGGTCCGGGCGAGCGGTGCCATCACCGTCGAGCGCGGCGCCAAGAAGGCGGTGAAAGCCACCTTCACCCGCACCGGCGGCATGTGTACGCGCTGCGAAGGCCGGGGCACGGTCTCCGACATCGACCTCACCCAGCTCTACGACGACTCCAAGTCGATCGCCGAGGGCGCGTTCACCATCCCCGGCTGGAAGTCGGACAGCTTCTGGACCGTGCGGACCTACGCCGAGTCGGGCTTCCTCGATCCGGACAAGCCGATCCGCGAGTTCACCGAGAAGGAGATGCAGGACTTCCTCCACCGGGAGCCCACCAAGGTGAAGGTCGAGGGCGTGAACCTCACCTACGAGGGGCTGATCCCCAAGATCCAGAAGTCGTTCCTGTCCAAGGACAAGGAGGCGATGCAGCCGCACATCCGGGCGTTCGTGGAGCGGGCGGTCACCTTCACCACCTGCCCCGAGTGCGACGGCACCCGGCTCAGCGAGGGGGCGCGGTCGTCGAAGATCAAGCGGATCAGCATCGCCGACGCCTGCGCGATGCAGATCAGCGAGCTGGCCGAATGGGTCCGCGGCCTGAAGGAGCCGTCGGTGGCGCCGCTGCTCACCGCACTGCAGCGGACCCTCGACTCGTTCGTGGAGATCGGCCTCGGCTACCTCGCGCTCGACCGGCCGTCGGGCACGCTGTCGGGCGGTGAAGCACAGCGGGTCAAGATGATCCGTCACCTCGGCTCGTCACTCACCGACGTCACCTACGTCTTCGACGAGCCCACCTCGGGCCTGCACCCGCATGACATCCAGCGGATGAACAACCTGCTGCTGCGGCTGCGGGACAAGGGCAACACGGTGCTCGTCGTGGAGCACAAGCCGGAGATGATCGCGATCGCCGACCATGTCGTGGACCTCGGCCCCGGCGCCGGTACGGCGGGCGGCACCGTCTGCTTCGAGGGCACCGTCGAGGGGCTGCGGGCCGGCGGCACCCTCACCGGCCGCCACCTCGACGACCGGGCCGCCCTCAAGAAGACGGTACGGACGCCCACCGGCGCACTGGAGATCCGCGGCGCGACGGCGCACAACCTTCGCGGCGTCGACGTGGACGTCCCGCTCGGGGTGCTTGTCGTCGTGACCGGCGTCGCCGGCTCCGGCAAGAGCTCGCTCGTGCACGGGTCGCTGTGTCAGCAGCCGGGGGCCGCCGGTGCGGGTGTGGTGTCGGTCGACCAGAGCGCGATCCGGGGCTCGCGGCGGAGCAACCCGGCGACGTACTCCGGACTGCTCGACCCGATCCGCAAGGCGTTCGCCAAGGCCAACGGCGTGAAGCCGGCGCTCTTCAGCGCCAACTCCGAGGGCGCTTGCCCCACCTGCAACGGCGCCGGCGTCATCTACACCGACCTGGCGATGATGGCCGGCGTCGCCTCCCCCTGCGAGGAGTGCGAGGGGAAGCGGTTCCAGGCATCGGTGCTGGACCACCGCCTCGGCGGCCGGAACATCAGCGAGGTGCTGGCGATGTCGGTGAGCGAGGCCGAGGAGTTCTTCGGCTCCGGCCGGGCGCACACGCCGGCCGCGCACGCCGTTCTCGGCCGGCTCGCCGACGTCGGACTCCGGCTACCTCAGCCTGGGCCAGCCGCTCACCACGCTGTCCGGCGGCGAGCGGCAGCGGCTCAAGCTGGCCACGCACATGGCCGAGAAGGGCGGCGACCGGCTCGTCTACGTACTCGACGAGCCGACCACCGGCCTGCACCTCGCCGACGTCGAGCAGTTGCTCGGCCTGCTCGACCGGCTCGTCGACTCCGGCAAGTCGGTCGTCGTCGTCGAGCACCACCAGGCGGTGATGGCGCACGCCGACTGGATCATCGACCTCGTCGCGGCGCCGGCCACGTCGGCGGCAAGATCGTCTTCGAGGGCACGCCGGCCGACCTCGTCGCCGCCCGCTCCACCCTCACCGGCGAGCACCTCGCGGCCTACGTCGGCACCTGACCGGGGCCCTCTCGGGCGCCCTGAGCCGATCAGGCCCGGCACGTCCTCCGCCTTGCCTCCCGGCCCCGCTGATGACGCTGGTGCGACATCGGCGGCGGGGCAGGGGGACGACACCCTCGATGTCGTCCCCCTGCCCCTGTTCCGGGTTCGATGCCGGGTACGTCGCCGCTACCCGGCGTAGGTCTCGTACTCGGCGACCTTCGGCGTGCCGGTCGAGCCGGTGATCTCGAAGGTGATCTTGTGCAGCGAGGTCCGGGGGAAGGTGATGACGCCCGCCCCGCTGCCGGAGGTCAGGACGGCGCCGGTGTCGGCGTTGACGACCCTCCAGGACTTGATGCTGCCCGCGGAGCCTGATGCCTCCCGGATGTTGATCTTGGAAACTGCGGTGGAGGATCCCCACTTGATCGAGAGCGAACCGGTCGGGCCGGCCGGCGACCAGTAGGTGCTCATGTTGCCGTCCCGCACGTTGCCGTAGCTCGTCCCGTCGGCCTTGCTGGTGCCGTCGAGCCGGCCCCGATACTGAGGTTGGTCCCGCCGGGCTGGGTCGGTCCCGGCGTGGGGGTGGGTCCCGGTGTGGGAGTGGTCGGCGGTGTCGTGGGGCTGGTCGGTGTCGGTGCCGGTGTCTGCGGCGAGCAGTTGCCGTTCGACACCTGCAGCCCCTTGTCGGCGCCCGCCGTCCGGCTCACGACGCCCGGCACGCAGCCGGCCCCGTCGAGGCTGTAGGGGTAAGGGATGCTGACCGTGGTGTTGGACTTCGGGTCGGGGCCGGCGGGCTTGTTCTCGCTGCCGGGGCTGGACCAGGTCACGTTGTCGAAGACGTTGCCGCTGACCTGCCAGTAACCGGCCGCGTCGGTGTAGAAGGTGCCCAGGACGTCCTTGGAGTCCTCGAAGTAGTTGTTGTCCACTTTGGCGCGAGCCCCGGCTCGGGAGTTGATGCCGGACTCGTTGAGGCTCACGTAGTGGTTGTTGTAGATGTGAGCCGTGCCGCCACGCAGCAGGGGCGCGCGGGAGTCGATGTTCTCGTACAGGTTGTGGTGGTACGTGATGAAGCTGTTCGAGAGGTCGCTCTCACTGGACCCGACGAGGCCACCGCGGCCGGAGTTGCGCAGGATGCTGTAGGACAGGGTCACGTACTGGGTGTTGTCCTTCATGTCGAAGAGGCCGTCGTATCCCTCCGACTCCCCGCCCGACGCCTCCAGGGTGACGTGATCGGCCCAGACGTTGCGGACGTTGCTCTCCATGCCGATGGCGTCACCGCCGTTGGACGTGGGCGAGCCCGACTTCTTGACGTTCCGGACGGTCACGTTCTGGATGATGATGTTGCTGGCGTCGCGGATGTGGATGCCCAGCTGGTCGAAGACGGCTCCGCTGCCGACCCCGACGATCGTGACATTGCTGACCTGCTTGAGTTCGATCACGCCGTCGGCCGTGTTGCAACTGGCGCCCGACACCTTGCTGGTGTTGCCGTGGTTGACGGTCCCCTCGACCTCGATGGTGATCGGGGTGCTGCTGCTGGCCCGGCCGCACAGGGCCGCGTGGATCGCGGTCCCCGTGGTGGCCCGCACCGTCTGCCCGCCCGCACCTCCGGTGGTCCCCCCGTTCTGGGTCGCGTAACCGGTGGCGGCACCGGTCGCCGCCGACGCCTCGGGTACGGACAGAACCACACCGGTCGCGGCCACAAGGGCCGTCGTGGCCAGCGCCGCATAGAGTCGCAGTGCGACTGGTCGTCTCATCCTCGCCTCGCCTTTCGTCTTCGAATCCCGGGCAGTGCTGTTGTGTGTCATGTACATGTCATTAGCCACCGAGACTGCGGCGGGCCGCCGGGCAGGCCCGGACCTTCGAGGTGGCCGGCGCCGACCGCGAAGTCACCGCGACCGCCGGAGCCGGCGGGGCGGTCGGCCGCCCGCTACAAGAAGCCGTCGCCGTTGAAACCGGCGGCGGACGGCGCGGTACGTCTTCGTCATGGCGTACATCCTTCGCTCCATGGCGCGTCGGCATCCTGGGTGAAGCCCCCACCTCGGATCGGTAGCGGCCCATGCGCAAAGCCGCGGCAGATGCCGCGATGACCGCCTCCACCGGAACGGTCCCGGCGAGGAGGGAAAGCGCTTTCCGTCCGCGAGCATAGGGTGGCATCTGTTGGGCTGGCAAGGTTCTGGCCGGTTGCGGAACGCGCTCCACCATGGCTCGGGCGACCGGAAGCGGACACGGCGCCGGGGGCGGTACTGGCCGGAACCGGACGGGCCGGCACGCGGTGCCGCCCGGGCCGCTCCCCACTGCGCCACGCCGTCAGGGTGCCGCGTTCTCGCCCCGCCTCGCCACCTCCCGCAACAACTCGCGGCGGCGATGCCGACAGGTCCGTCCGGTGTCAGCGGCCCTTGCGCACCCGGGCCGCCGCGCGGGCTTCCGCCGTCTTGCGGGCCTCGGCGGCTTTGCGGGACTCCTTCGCGGGGCGGCCCGGACGGGTGCCGAGGCCGCGGAAGGGGGCGTTGCCGCCGCCGGCCTTCCCTTCGACCGGTGGGCGCTTCGCCCCGGTGATGGCGGTCAGCTTCTCCTCGCCGGAGCGCACCTGTGTGACAGTCGGCCGGATGCGGGCGTCGGCCATCATCCGGTTCACATCGCGCCGCTGGTTGGGGGTGACCAGGGTGACCACGTTCCCCGATTCCCCGGCGCGTGCCGTGCGCCCGCCACGGTGCAGGTAGTCCTTGGCGTCGGCCGGCGGGTCGACGTTGACGACAAGGTCGAGTGCGTCGATGTGAATGCCCCGCGCCGCGACATTGGTGGCCACCAGCACGGTGATCTCACCGTCCTTGAACCTGGCGAGCGTGTGCGTGCGCTGCGGCTGCGACTTCCCGCTGTGCAGGGCGGCGGCCCGTACACCACTGGCCTGCAAGTGACGGGTGAACTGGTCGACGCCGGCCTTGGTGTCCAGGAACATCAGCACCCGGCCGTCCCGCGCGGCGATTTCGGTCGCGATTGCGTACTTGTCGGCGGCGTGGATGTTCAGGACGTGGTGCTCCATCGTGATGACCGAGCCCGCCACCCGGTCGAGCGAGGCGAGCACCGGGTCGTGCAGGTGGTTCCGTACCAACTGGTCGACGTTGCGGTCGAGCGTGGCCGAGAACAGCAGCCGCTGCCCGTCGGGGCGGACCTGGTCCAGGATTTCCGAAACCTGCGGCAGGAACCCCAGGTCGCACATCTGGTCCGCCTCGTCCAGCACCGTGATCCGCACCTGGTTCAGGTGACAGTCCCGGCGCGACACCAGGTCGGCCAGCCGCCCCGGCGTCGCGACGACCACATCGGCGCCGGTCCGCAGCAGCGCCACCTGCCGATTGATCGACAGCCCGCCGACCACCGTCGCCAGGCGCACATTCAGCGCCTGCGCGTACGGCGTCAGCGCGTCGCTCACCTGCTGCGCGAGTTCCCGGGTCGGCACCAGGACCAGTGCGAGCGGCCGCTTCGGCTCCGCTCGCAGGCCGGCCGTCCGGACCAGCAGCGCGAGCCCGAAGGCGAGCGTCTTGCCGGAGCCGGTCCGCGCGCGGCCGAGGACGTCACGGCCCGCCAGCGCGTTGGGCAGGGTGGCCGCCTGGATCGGGAAAGGCTCCTTCACCCCGAGGCCGGTCATCGTCTTCATCAGCTCCGGCGGCAGCCCGAGTGCGTCGAAGGACTCGACCGGCGGCAGGCCCGGGGCCACCGTCTGCGGCGTCGAGAGTTCGCCCTGCGGCGCTGTCGCACGCCGGGGCTTGCCGGCACGCGAGAGTCCAGGAGCCGGCGGCTGCGCGTTCATGGGAAACCTTCCTCGGTCTGGCGCCCGGAACGCGCCGGGGCCCGTACCCCTCGGTACGGGGCCCGGCGGTGTCGAAGCGTGCCCCCCAGTTTACCAGCGGGCTCCCGGACGCCTGCCGGCCCGGCAGCTCGCCCTCCTCGTGCGGCGTCCCCCTCGGCGGGCGCTGTTCACCTGCCCGGGCGACGGTGGCAGACGAGGGCCGCGGCCCTACGCCGGTGAAGGCGAGGAAGTGGCCGGGTTCGCGTTCGCAGCGGCGGTGCGGACGTCGGCAGCCGGCCGGGCATGGCGCTCATCACCACTGTCCGTCAGGGGTCGTCAGGTCATGGGCAGCGCCCCCCTCAGCATTCCCGTTCTCCCGCGCAGGTGCGCGCCCCGGAGGCGGCCGGATCAGAGGCCTCGGTCCCCGCTGCTCCCGGCGTTGCCGGCCCAGAAGGCGTCCATGGGCTGCGGTGTCGCGGCGGCGATGAGCTGCCGGGCCGTGCTGTGGGCCTTGTCCGCGGGCTCGGCGACGTTGCCCAGGGAGTGGTTGGCGACCGCTCCTTCGTATATCAGCAGCAGCTGGTCCACGAGGAGGCCGGGGTCGGGCGCACCGGTCGTCTCGGCGAGTTCGAGCATCCGGCCGCGCAGCGCTCGCTTGTGCCGGGCGATCACCGTGCGGCCAGGATCCGGTGACTTGGCCAGCTCGAAATGGGCGTTGATGAACGCGTTGCTGCGCAAGCCGCCCGAAGGCGAACGCGCCCATGCGCGGAGCGCGTCGAAGATGGCCAGCAGCCGCGCCCGCGGGTCGTGGCCCGCCGCCTCGATGCACTCGTCAAGCGTGAGCCGCCAGCGCAACTGACGCCCGTCGAGGTAGGCGAGGAAGGCTCCGGTGTCCATGGGGGGGTTCTCCTTCGAAGGTCTGGAAGGCGGTCGCGGCCGACCGGAGCCGACAATCCGCCGTGGCGTCGTCAGGCCCCCTGCCGCGACACGTCGGGTGCCGCGAGCTTCACGGGCCGCGCGGTGTGTTCGCGGCGCGACGTCTTCGGTGCGTGGGAGCGGGCGGGCCGGTGGCCGGGCACCGGAGGCTTCAGACCGTGCCTGATCGCGTGCCCGGCGTTGATGCCGTATGCCACGTCCTTGACGATCAGGAGTACGTAACGGAGGAGAGCGTGCATGAGCAGCGATTCCTTCCCGGACGCTGGGGGCGGCGGTGGGCCGTGCTTCCGTCACTCGGGGCGGTCGCAGCCCCCGTTCGCACCGCCCCCTTCCAGCAAGCTAAGGGGTATAGTTGCCGTTCTCCAATTACCGTAGCATGGGGTAAGGCTTGAAGATGCTTTTTTCCGATTACGCATGGGGGGCGGGTGTAGCCACCGACCTCGTCAACACCTCAGCCGCGGTACGCGTCAGCACGGGCGAGGCCCTCCCCGACCCGGCCGCCCTGGCGCAGTTCCTCGACGAACACGGCCTCCGCCTCGACGCCGAGTTCCAGGACGGCCGGCGACCGACAGGACCTCGCCCAGGTGCACGCCCTCCGCCGGGAGACCCGCGCCCTGCTGGAGGCCGCCTCCGAGGACGAGGCCGCCGACGGGGCCAACAGGCTTGTCGGGCGGGCGGCCACCGGACCGGCCCTGCTCCGGGACGCCGAAGGCCGCTGGCAGTGGCACATCACCACCGCGCCCCACTCCTCCGTCGCCGACGAACTCGCCGTCCTCGTGGGCGCCGGACTGCTCGGGGTCCTGCACACTCTCAGCCATGACCGCTTCCGGCACTGCGCCTCACCGGTGTGCGACGGCATGTTCGTCGACACCAGCAAGGC
Organism: Streptomyces altiplanensis; assembly: GCA_003719395.1. Lineage (GTDB taxonomy): Bacteria > Actinomycetota > Actinomycetes > Streptomycetales > Streptomycetaceae > Streptomyces > Streptomyces altiplanensis. The sequence continues at coordinate 11,430 of RHMC01000124.1, read as the reverse complement.
CGGACGCCGCCGTTACTGCATGCCCGGCCTGTGCGGCAACCGCCTCAACGTCGCCAACCACCGCGCCCGTCAGCAGCAGAGCGGCGAGGGACCGACCGCCGGACGCCGGACACACAACCGCTGAAGCACCGGCCGACCGCCTCCCCGCCGGGGGCCCGGCGCCTCCCGTCCAGGGGTCCGCGCTGCGTGCACGTGCGGGTACCCGATGAGAGGCTTGCCCGCAGGGATCAACCGGGTGAGCGAAGACCGCTGAGCGGTCAGGTCCTTGTGCGGCCATGTCGCCGTTCCACTTCACGGGCAGCGGACACTCGGGCGACCCCGTAGAAGGTACTCGCTGGGGCGACCCGCACACCGAAAGGATGAGGACATTGACCGACTGGCAGTTGAACGAGAGCTTCCGCAGCACGTCCGGCACGGTCCGGTGGGACCGGCAGGGGCCGGAGGACGGGAAGCCCGTCGTACTGCTGCACGGCACGCCCTTCTCCTCGTTCGTCTGGCGGGAAATCGCGCAGGCGCTCGCGCAGCAGTACCAGGTGTTCGTCTGGGACATGCCGGGCTACGGCTCCTCCGAGAAGCACCGGGGGCAGGACGTCTCCCTGGCCGCACAGGGTGAGGTGTTCGCCCAACTGCTGGAGCACTGGCAGCTGTCGGACCCCGCCGTGATCGCGCACGACTTCGGCGGCGCCGTCGCCCTGAGGGCCCACCTGCTGCACAAGGCCGCCTACCGCGGGCTGGCCCTCGTCGACCCCGTCGCCCTGGCTCCGTGGGGCTCACCGTTCTTCCGCCTGGTGGGGCGGAACACCGAAACGTTCGAAGAGCTTCCGCTCTCGCTGCATCGTGCACTGGTACGTGAATACGTCAGCTCGGCGAGTTTTCAGGGGCTGCGTTCCGATGTGTCCGAACAATTGGTCGCCCCCTGGTCGGACGAGGACGGCCAAGCCGCCTTCTACCGGCAGATCGCGCAGGCCGATCAGCGGCACACGGACGAGATCCAGGAGCTGTACCCGCAGATCAGCCTTCCGGTCATGGTGTGCTGGGGCGCGGAGGACACCTGGATTCCCGTGGCCAAAAGTCATGAACTGGCTTCCGTCATTCCCGGAGCGCGGCTCACCGTGATCCCGGACGCCGGACATCTCGTGCCCCTGGACGCCCCCGCCGCGCTGGTCTCCGCCCTGCTGACCTTCCTCCACGCTCTCCCGTAACGCACGTTCCAAGCCGCGAAGTCCGTGGCGCATGTTCCGTGATGCCCGGGCGCGGGTGGTACCACGGCCCACCGTGGGGTGGTGACGGGACCACCACCCCACGGCCGTCCTGTCCCCGTTCCTGACCGGCTTCCGGCCCATGACGGTGCTCCGGCCACCTCATGGCCCCGGCGGGGTGTGCCCGGCACACCTCGCCGGAAGCGGCCGCCGGGGGAAGCCTGGTGGGCGGGCGAAGAACATCCGTGCATCAGGAGGCGCCGCAATGGCCGACGACACATCCCTCAAGAGGCTCACCCGTCATCCGCGCATCGCGTCCCGTCAGGTCGTGGGGTCCGAGGACGTCGTCACCGATCTCTGTGCCGCTCTGTTCGCGGGGTTCCGCCGGTACGACCAGCGCGTCCGGGCACGCCAGTACATGGACGGCCTGCTCTGCGCCGAAGGCCGCAAGTCGATCGCGAACATCGCGGCGACGGTCGGCACGCCCGGAGACGAGCAGCGGCTGCACCACTTCGTCAGCAGCTCCCACTGGGCCGTGAGCCCGGTACGCAAGGCGCTGGCCGCCTTCTTGGAGGAGGACGAGTCTCCCGGGACCTGGGTGGCCATGCCGGTGTCGATCCCCAAAGCCGGTGAGCACACGGTGGGTGTGTCCCGGCACTTCTCGCCCGATGGCGGCCAACTGGTCAACGGACAGCGGGCGTACAGCATGTGGTACGCCTCGGAGCGGCTGGTCGCGCCGGTCAGCTGGCGCCTCCGCCTGCCCGGCGCCCGGCTTCGGGACAACCGGCGGCGGGCCGGGGCGGAGGTCCCCGACGAGCTCAGCGCCACCACCCCCCAGGACTGCCTCACGGGTCTGCTCGGCGACGTCCGCCGGTGGGGAGACTCCGAGCGCCTGGTCATGATGGACGCCCGAGGAGCCGACGAACAGCGGCACCTTGCCGGGCTGTTCGAACGGGACTCCCCCGTCGCTGCGCGCATCAGCGGGCAGACACTGCTCGCCGGCGCCCACGAGGACCGGAGAGCCGGCCACAGCGAACGCGTGGTTCCGGCGCGTGCCGTCCTCGACCCCGCGCGCCGGCTGCGCTGCGTACTGCCCCGCAAGGAGCGTCATGAACCGGCGGGGAAACGTCCGCTGGCCACGGCGACGGCGGGCGTACGTCTCCCCTCTTCCCGGGAAGTGGAGCCGTCCGCCCATGGGCGGACCAGCCGTCTCACTCTCCTGGGAGTGTGGCACGAACGCCGGTGCCCGCCGGACGAGTTGTGGCTCACCAGCCTCGACGCGGCGTCGACGGCCTCCCTGCTGCGTACGACACGGCTGATCCATGAGGTCGGCAACGGCTGGCGGACCCGGGGCGAGACCATAGGTCTGCGGGACTACGAAGGCCGCTCCCACCAGGGCTGGCACCGCCACATGACCCTGGCGTCCTGTGCCTACGCCATGTCGGCGCTGCGGTCGGTCCGTCCGGCGACCGGATCCGGCCTGTCCGCCTGAGCCCGCGTCCTCTCACGCTTCCGCCGCAGCACGTCATGCGTACGGTGCAGTCGGAGTGCCACCTGGACTTCGAGCGCCCGCTCCGGCTTCAGCCAGTCGGCACCGAGCAGTTCGGTGATGCGCTCCAGCCGGCGGGAGACGGTGTTGGGGTGGACGTGCAGGGCCTCCGCCGCGTACGTCGGGCTGCCTCCGGCGGCGAAGTACTCGTCGAGCGTCCTGGTGAGCTCCGTCGTCCGCTGCGCGTCGTAGTCCAGGATCGGCCCAATCGTGGCGCTGATGAAACTCGCGGCATCGTGGTTGTCGGACAGGAGGACGCCGAGGAAGCCCAGGTCCTCGGGGGAAGCGTGCGCGCCGACGTTGTCGAGTGAGACCAGCGCGTCAAGGCATCGCAGTGCCTCTCGATGGGCCTGCTGGATCAGATCGGGACTGGAGACCGGACCGGCCGCACCGACCGTCACGGGGTGCCCGAGCAGAGGGCTGAGCTCGGTGGACACCGCCCCTGCGGAGACACTGGAGTTGTCAGCCGGAAGCAACAGCGCTATGCAGCCGTTCTGGATGCTTCTGAGTCCGTTCATCCGGCGGGCGTACGAGGCCGCCCAGCTGGCCGCTCTGCCCTGTGCGCCTCCTTCCGGGCGGATGACCACGACCACATGCGGCCGTTCGAGATCGATGTTCAGGCGGTGAGCACGCTGAACGAACTGTTTGGCGGGGCGGTGCGGAGCCACCAGCAGGTCCTCGAACAGTTCGTCGCGGAACGGGCTTGCCGCGGCCGCTTCGCCACGCTGCACCTGGAGCAGCACCGCGATGGACTGGGCGGCCAGCCGCAGGAGCGGCTCGTCGGCATCGTTCAGCGGTTCGTGCGGGTGCAGCAGCGCAACGGCGAGATCCTCGTGTCCCACCGTGACGGGCACGACCCAGGTGCCCGTTCGGAGGACGGTCGGCATGTTTCCTGCCGAGGCGGTTCGCCAGGCGGCCAGCACCTCGGCATCGTCGGCCGCGGGTATCGCGCCGGCGCCCGAGAGCGGGCGATGCTCCATGTCCCGTACCAGCACCGCGCCCGGAAGCTCCTCCGCCACCTCGGCGACAAGGGCGTCCAGGCTGCCCCCGGCGAGCGCGTGGTCCACGAGCCTGGTGTGGAGTTCCGTCAGCCTGCGGAATTCCGCCAGCCGGGACTCGTTCCGTGAGGCGCAGGACTTCAGGGTGGCGACATCGGCGTTGCTGCGCTCCAGCGTTCGCGTCTTCTCGATGGCTACCGCTGCCATGTCCCCCAGCGAACTCATCAAAGAGACCTCGCCGATGGTGAAGTGCCGCACGTTCCGGTCCGCGGCGTACAGCACTCCGAAGGCGTCCTCGCCGAACTTCAGCGGGGCGGCGATGATCGCTCGCAGACCCTCCGCACGCACCACCTCGTCCAGCGCCCCGGTGTGCCGCATCCGCTCGTCCGACAGGTAGTCCGGAGTCCACATCGGCACGGACTCCTTGATCGCCTCGGCACCGAGACCGAAGGAGTACGGGACGCGGTATCCCACGGTGAGCGCCGACGCGTGGCCGTCCGCCGTGCGCACGAAGCTGTCCCCGGCCGCGGTGTCGCGGAAGCTTATGTAGGACATGTCCAGACCGAGCAGCGTCCGGGTGCGCCGGGTGATGGTCTGCAGCAGGGCGTCCAGGTCGTACGGAAGAGTCAGGTCGCGAGCGGTGTCCACCAGCGCGGACAGTTCCGCCTCACGCTGCTGGCGGCGGGAGTACAGGGCATGGATCTCGAAGGCCATGCGCTCCGCCCGCTCCAGCTGCGGCACGACGTCGGCTCCCACACCGCCCCCACGGGCACGTCGGAGGAGGGCTTCGATCTCTGCCGGCGGAGCCTCCACGGCAAGCAGTTCGAGAATATTGAGTATTTCACTCACACCTGACCGTTCGGCCGAGTTCATCGATTCCATGCCTTCTCCGTCGGGACGAACACGAGCTCCGCTCCTACCCGTTGGCCATCCACTGTGCCCAGGTGCCACCTCCCCCAAGCCGCAGAGATGTTGCCGAATGTGTCGTACATCACAAGCGACAGGTGGTGTCCGAGCCACCATCCGCATGGGCCGGCCTGTCACCGGGTCACCTTCCGGGGCGGCTACGAGCCGTGAAGAGTGGCGGCCAGGAAACCACCACTCGGCCGAGTTCCGGAGGATCCATGTCCGACGTGCGAAGTCACCTCAAGTCACTGGAACGCAGCAAGCGGTCACTGACGGACCCGGACCGGCCCCGCACGTTCTCCATGATGGGCCGCGAATGGGATCTGCTGGACGAAGTATTCGCACCGGTCCACTCCCCGTCGACCGGCATCGCGCTCGACTTCCTCGGGCTCACCGGAACGGACTCCCAGACCCGTTCGCCGTCCCTGCTGGAGATCGGCTGCGGAGCCGGGGTGATCGCCGTCCAAGCGGCGCTTGCCGGCTGGACGGCCGTGGCGGCGGACATCAACGAGAACGCCGTGGAGAACACCCGGCTGAACGCCGAGCGCCACGCTGTCGCCGACCGCGTCACAGCGCTGCACAGCGATCTGTTCGACGCGCTCGACGACGGCGCCCGGTTCGACCGGATCTTCTGGAGCTCCAACTACGTTCTCGCTCCTGCCGACTACACGTACCAGTCGGTGCATGAACGCGCGTATGTGGACGCCGGATACCGCACGCACCGCAGGTATCTGGAGCAAGCAGTGCACCACCTGACCGACACGGGGTCGGTGCTGCTGCATTTCTGTGAACGCGGAGACATGGACGGCCTGGAGAAAATCGCCGGGGAGTGCGGCCGCGAACTGCGCGTCCTGCGGCGCCGCACCGTCCTCGAAGGGCAGGACCCGATCGAGCACACCCTGCTCGAAGTGCTCCCGGGGCCCCTCACCGAGGCAGAGCGGGGCAGCCGTACCGGCGCACGGGTCGCCGCCTCGGGCGCCCGGCACCGGGCGCAGCGCGAACGGGTGGGAGTACGGCCGGAGAAGGACCGGCCCGTGCACGCCTGACGATCACGCATTCACGCACCGCGGCCCCGAGGGAGGACGAACTCACCGATGCGTACGCTGCTGGTCGACAACCACGACTCGTTCACCTACAACCTCTTCGACTACCTGGCACAGCTTTCCGGGCACGAGCCGACCGTCGTCCCCAATGACGACGCCCACTGGCGGCCCGGCTGCCTCGCGGATTTCGACCGGGTGGTCATCTCGCCCGGACCGGGGGATCCCGCACGCCCGGCCGACTTCGGAATCTGCCGGGACATCATCCGTTCCGCGAAGGTCCCCCTGCTCGGCGTGTGTCTCGGCCACCAGGGGATCGCCCTGGCGAGCGGCGGCCGTGTGACATTGGCGCCTGAACCCTGCCATGGCCGTGTCTCGCCCGTACTGCACACGGGAGCGGGCGTCTTCACCGGCCTCCCGTCCCCCTTCGAAGCCGTCCGGTACCACTCCCTGGCCGTCACCGGGCTCCCTGAAGAACTGGAAGCGACAGCATGGACCCCCGACGGCGTCCTGATGGGAGTGCGTCACCGGTACCGGCCGCTGCACGGTGTGCAGTTCCACCCGGAGTCGATCGGCACCGACCACGGAATGCGACTCCTCCGGAATTTCCTGGAACTGAGCGGTGTGGACGAGTTCCGTGGAGAGAGGCAGGCGTGGACCCCGGGCTCCGGGGGCGGTTCTGCGCGGCAGGCCGCCGGCCGTCCCGGGAGGAGCCCGGCGTCCGGCCCGTCACAAGGACCGGCGCCGCAGCGGCGGCTGAAGGTCTGCGTGGAGCGGTTGCGCACCCGCTGGAGCGACGAGATCGCTTTCGGGCACCTCTACGGAGCCAGCCCGCACGCCTTCTGGCTGGACAGCAGCAGGACCGACGGCGTTCTCGGCCGCTTCTCCGTCATGGGTGACGCCTCCGGTCCGCTCGCCCGCATCGCCACGGCGGACGTGTCGAGCGGCACGGTCCAGGTCAGGTCGCGCACAGGCACGGAGATCGTCGCCGCCGAATTCCTGGACTGGCTCGACGCGGACCTGCGCGGCACGGCCACTCAGGTGCCGGAACTGCCCTTCGACTTCGCGCTCGGCTGGGTCGGCTACCTGGGATACGAACTGAAGCCGGCGCCCGGAGGCGGCCCGGCGCACCGTTCGGAGGAGCCGGATGCGGCGATGCTCTTCGCCGACCGCGCCGTGGTCTTCGACCACCAGGAAGGCATGACGTATCTCCTCGCCCTGACTCCGGAGGGAGGCGCCGGCCCGGCCGGACACGAAGCGGCGGCCGGGGACGCGGCGCGGTCCTGGCTGACCCGGACGGCGAGCCGGCTCGATGCCCTGGCAGGCCGGGAGCCGGACCTCGCTCCCGTCCCGCCCGCCGTCGGTGCGCGGGTGGAGCTGCGGCACAGCCGTCAGGAGTACCTGGACCTCATCGACTCCTGCCAGGACGAGATCAGGACCGGTGAGTCGTACGAGATCTGCCTCACCAACATGGCGGAGGCACGGGCGGATCTCGATCCGTGGCAGAGCTACCGGTATCTGCGCCATACCGCTCCGGCCCCGTTCGCGGCACTGCTGCGGTTCGGCGAGCTGTCGGTGCTGAGCAGTTCGCCGGAGCGCTTCCTGCGGGTCGGCTCCGACGGCACCGCCGAGTCCCGGCCGATCAAGGGGACCAGGCCACGCGGGGAGACACCCGCACAGGACGCCGCTCTGGTGGAGGAACTCCGTACGGACGAGAAGGAGCGCGCGGAGAATCTGATGATCGTCGACCTGGTCCGCAACGATCTGGGCCGGTGCTCGGAGGCCGGGTCGGTCGCGGCCGACGACATCTTCCGCGTCGAGACGTACGCGGGCGTCCATCAGCTGGTCAGCACCGTCACCGCGACCCTGCGCCACGACAGCGGTGCCGTCGGCTGCGTACGCTCCGCGTTCCCCGGCGGCTCCATGACCGGAGCGCCCAAGGAGCGGACCATGCGGATCATAGAGCGGCTCGAAGGAGGGCCCCGGGGCATCTACTCGGGGGCGATCGGTTACTTCTCCCTCACCGGAGCCGCCGACCTCAGCATCGTCATCCGTACGGCCGTCATCACCCCCGGCCGCGTACGGTACGGAATCGGCGGGGCCATCACCGCGCTGTCGGACGCGGAGGCCGAGTTCGAGGAAACGGCCGTCAAGGCGAAGCCGCTGCTCGGGCTGACCGGATGTGCCTTCCCGGGGCGGGGGCCGGCCAAGGCGGTCTCCAGGAGCGCGCCCCGGCGCTGAACGGACGCGAAAAGCACCGGGGTCGGGCAGTCGCCGGGCGTGTGCCGAACGGTCGGCGCACGCCCGGCGGCCGCCCTTCAGTCTTGTGTGCGGCGCCACGTGTCACGTACGGAGCCAACGAGGTCCAGCCGATCGCGTACGCTCCGCCGGAGCTCCGTGCGGGCCAGCTTCTCGGCGGTCCGGTCGACGCTGACACCCCGGAGCCGCAGGCCCGTCAACAGCTCGTTCGAAGCCATGGACTCGCCGGACAGGGTGTCGCCGCGCAGCGGCCCCGCCGGGCCACCGCGTCAAGGGCCGACTGCGACATGGTGTGGACGGTGTTCCAGGCCACCAGTTCCTCCACCTGACGGACCGCCGTCGCAGGGTCCGGTGTGTCGGCTCCGGGCCAGGCCAGGCGCTGCGGGCGGGCCCCCGCGGCCCGCAGCTTCCGCCAGCGGCCGGAGCCGAGCCGCTCCTCGTACAGCTGGTAGGCGGCCCGGGCGAGGGCCAGCGCCGACCGGCCGCGCAGCGGCGCGGCGGCGGCGTCCTCCAACTCGTCCAGGCACCCGTCCACCGCTGCCTCCATCCGGGCCGCCTCGAAGGAGGCCACCGAGAGGCAGGCGGTGAGGGCCTGCCCGGTGGCGAGCGCCCGTCCCATGCCCTCGAAGTAGGCCTCCACCACCTCTCCGTAGCACCGGACCGAGTAGATGTGACCGGCGTTCACGCCGATTCCCTCGGCCACGCAGTCGCTGATCACCGTCATGCCCGCAGGAGTGCTGGGCACGGTGATCAGCAGGTTGGGCCGGTTCACGGCGAGCGCGACGGTGCGCGCCTCGGCGACCGAGGCGCGGGCATCGTCGGCGAACCGGGGATCCAGCTCCGCGCACACCCAGCCGTCGGCGCCCCGCGACGCAGTGAAGTTCTGCCGCAGCACGTCGCAGGCCCAGCGGGCATCGTAGAGATGCAGGGCCCGCACGGCTTCGTCCGCGGTGACCCCCTGGGCGGCGAGGAGGCCGATCTGTTCCTGGTACGCGGTGCCGTCCCGCACTTCGCGCCCCATTTCACGCAGGGACAGTACGGCTCCGGTGACACACCCGTCGGCCGTCCGCAGACTCAGAGTTCCGTCCGCGAGAGACCGGCGGCTCACACCGCCCAGCCAGACGGACACTCCCTCATGGACCAGATCCGTCAGCACGGTGTTCCTACGAGGCATCCCTGTTCCTCGCACTGCTCGCTCGCTCTTCCTTCTGTCGGACACGGGCCGGCTGTTCCTCGGCGTCCCCTCTGCGGTCCGGAAACGCCCACGCGCCCGTGGTCATCGCAGACTGCTCCCAGCCGACGGGGAGTCCGCACACGTGCCTCAGGTACGTCCCACACGCGGCGAGGGAGAGGAGAACGACAGCCTCCGCGGTCACGACGGCAGGTCCAGGCACAGAGCGATGCGGTCCCGCACGTGGTCGCCATACGTGTCCGCGACGCGCGTCAGCAGGTCCGTCGGCGACACGGTGTACTGCTGCGAACCCACGGTTTCCAATGCCCTGGTGGCCATGGCGCAGCCCAGCGGGATCGCCACGTCGACCGGGAGCCCCCAGCTCGTACCCGCGAGGAAGCCGGCCCTGAAGGCGTCGCCCACCCCGGTGGGGTCCGCCACGGCCGCCGACGGCACGGCGGGGAAGGACTCCTGCGCACCGCCGGAGGTCGCGAGGGTGACCCCGTGGGCACCCCGCGTGGTGATCCACGCACCCACCCGGGAGAGGATCTCCTCCCGCGTCCAGCCGCTGAGTTCGGTCAGGAGCGCGGCTTCGTAGTCGTTGGTGAACAGCCACCGCGCACCGGAGACGAGCAGTCGTACTTCGTCGCGGGTCAGCCGGGGGAGCTGCTGGGAGGGATCGGCCGCGAAGGGCACGCCCAGCTCCGCGCACTGCCGGGTATGCCGGATCATGGCTTCCGGCGCGTTGGGGGCCACCAGCACCAGGCCCGTCCCGCCCGTCCCGCCCGCCCCGCCGACGACGCCGGAGAGATCGATCCGTGCGGCCTCGGCCATGGCCCCGGCGTAGAAGGAGGCGATCTGGTTCTGATCCTGATCGGTGGTGCACATGAAGCGCGCCGTCCGGTGCCGGCTGGACACCCGCACGTGCTCGGTGTCGACACGTGTTCCTTGAGCCAGACCCGGTACTCGTCGAAGTCGGGTCCCACCGACCCGACCAGGCACGGGGCCAGCCCCAGCAGGCCGAGTCCGAAAGCGATGTTCGCGGCGACTCCCCCGCGCCGCACTTCCAGGTCGTCGACGAGGAAGGAGAGGGAAATGTGGGAGAGCTGATCGGGTATCAGCTGGTCGGCGAACCTTCCGGGGAATGTCGCCAGGTGGTCGGTGGCAATGGAACCGGTGATGACAAGACGCACGGCGTCCCCCAGGAGTCGCTCTCGGCGGCCGGTGACGGCCGCTTCGCGTTTCGGCAGTGGCAGAGTTCGGGTTGCGGGCCGTTCGGCGGCACCCGTACGGCCCGTGACATCAGCGGCCGACGGCCAGGCCGCGCCTCGGGCTGATGGCGTCAAGGACGTTGCGATGGGTTTCGAAGGCCGCCGAGGAGCGGTTGAGCGTGATGTAGTGCAGTCCGGGCGCGCCTTCGGCCAGCAGGCGGCGCGCCATGGCCGTCGCGTGCTCGACACCGACGCGGTACGAGGCGTCCCGGTCGCCGCGGACGGCCTCGAGCCGGTGCGCGAGTTCCTCGGGAAAGGCCGCGCCGCTGAGCTCGGCGAAACGGCTGATCTGACGGACGTCGGTGGCCGGCATGATCTCGGGGATGATCGGAATGTCACAGCCCGCCGCGACCACCCGGTCGCGCAGCCTCAGGTAGTCCTCGACGTCGAAAAACATCTGTGTGATCGCGTAGTCGGCGCCCGCCCGGCACTTGGCAACGAAGTGCCGGATCTCGCTCTCCCAGTCGGCCGAGCGCGGGTGCGTTCGGGGAAGGCTGCGACTCCGACGGTGAAGTCGCCCAATGAGCGCACGAGTTCGACGAGTTCGTACGCATAGGTCAGGCCCTGCGGATGCGGGACCCACGTGCCTGTGGGGTCGCCGGGCGGATCACCGCGCAGCACGAGGATGTCCCGGATGCCGGCGTCGGCGTACTGCCCGACGATCCGCCGCAGTTCGCCACGGAGTGGCCGACGGCGGTGAGGTGGGCCACCGGACGGAGCGTGGTCTCGGCCGCGATACGCCGCGTGGCCTCGACCGTACGGGCCCTGGAGGAGCCGCCCGCACCGTAGGTGACCGAGACGAACGAGGGGGACAGTGCCTCGGCCCGGCGGATCACCTCCCAGAGCGCACGGTCTCCCGTCTCGGTCTTCGCCGGGAAGAACTCGAAGGAGAAGGAGCCCATGCCCCTGCCGGCGGCGAAAGGCAAGGTGCCCTCGGCCGCGGCACGCCGCCCGTGAAGCTCCGGCACAGCTCACCACCCCACAGCCGCGCGCAGGGCGTCCACGCGGTCGGTGCGCTCCCAGGCGAAGTCGGGGAG
>RHMC01000123.1 GCA_003719395.1 Streptomyces altiplanensis | reverse complement strand
GGAAGGGCTCAAGGGTGCCGCACCGGGGATCGCCGGGCGCGGCCACATCGAGAGGGGGCTTTGGTGAACTCCCTCCGGGCGGCCGTCGCCCCGCCCGCGGCCCGGCGTGCCTCCCCCGCCAGGATCCGCCTCACCGACCCCGTCGTCGGCGTCTGGCTGGCCGCCCTCGCCGTCACCCTCGCCGGGTGGATCGCCGTCGCCGCCGACGGCGGGAACTTCCTCAGCCTCACCAACGTCGTCGCCATCCTCCAGAACTGCGTCGCCCTCGGCCTCGTCGCCGTCGGCCAGTCCGCCGTCATCCTCACCGGATCCCTCGACCTGTCCGTCGCCTACCTCATCAGCCTCGGCACCCTCGTCGCCGCCGAGACCATGGAGGGCGGCAGCGTCCTCACCGCGGTCATCGCCGTCCTCGCGCTCTCCGGCGCCGTCGGGCTCGCCAACGGGCTCGTCGTCACCGGCCTGAAGGTCAACGCCTTCATCGCCACCCTCGGCACCGCCTTCATCCTGCGCGGCTGGATCGAGGACAACTACGCCGGACCCGCCGGCAAGGTCCCCGCCTCCTTCCAGCACCTCGGCTACGACCGCATCGGCCCCGTCCCCGTCTCGCTCTTCCTCCTCGCCGCCGTCGCCGCCGCGATGTGGCTGATCACCCGCCGCACCCGCCTCGGACACCACATGTACGCCACCGGTGGCGACGAACACGCCGCCCGCCTGTCCGGCGTACGCACCCGCCGCACCGTCGTCACCGCGCACATCCTCTGCTCGCTGTGCGTCGGAGCGGCGGCCCTCTTCCTCGCGTCCCGGCTCGGCGCCGGCGCCCCCTGGGCCGGCACCGAAGCCCGCTACGACCTCGAATCGATCGCAGCCGTCGTCCTGGGCGGCACCGCCCTCGCGGGCGGCCGCGGGGGAGTGGCCGGCACCCTCGGCGGCGTACTCGTCCTCGCCGTGCTCGACAGCGTCTTCAACCAGCTCTCCGTCGACCCGTTCTTCAAGAACGTCGTCCGCGGCGTCGTCATCATCGCGGCCGTCGCCCTCTACGCCCGCCGCTCGGCGAGGAGGCCCGCGTGACCACGGCGACCACCACGACCACCTCCCCCACCGGGCGAGTGGTACGCGCGCTCGGCACCGGAACCCCCGTCTACGCTCTCCTCGCCGTCCTCCTCGCGGCCCTCGCCCTCACCGACCCCGGTTTCTACGAACCCGACCGCTTCCTCGCCTTCGTCAAGCGCGCCGCGCCCCTCGTCATCCTCGCCGCGGGCCAGTACCTGGTCATCGTGTGCGGCGAGTTCGACCTCTCGGTCGGCGCGATCGTGACGGCGGGCGTCGTCGTCGCCGCCGAGCTGTACGGCTCGTACCCCGGCGCCCACTGGCTGCTCGTCACCGCCGTCCTCCTCGCCGCAGGAGCCCTCGCCGGACTGGTCAGCGGCCTGGTCACCACCGCCTTGCGCGTGCCGTCCTTCATCACCACCCTCGGCATGATGCTGATCCTCGAAGGCGCCGTCTTCTTCTGGACCGGCGGCTCCCCGCACGGCGCGCTCCCCACCGCCTTCCGCCAGCTCGGCCGCGGCACCACCCTCGGCTGGCTCCCGTGGGCGGTCCTCGCCTGCGCCGCCGCCGCAGTGGCCGTCGCCCTGCTCATGCGCTCCGACTTCGGCCGCACCCTCGTGGCCACCGGCGACAGCGAACGCGCCGCCGCCCTCGCCGGTGTCCGCGTGGCCCGCGCCCGCACCATCGCCTTCGTCCTGTCCGGTACGGGCCGCCGCCCGCGCCGCGGTCCTCGTCGGCGGATTCTCCGGCGTCTCCGCGCAGGCGGGCCGCGGCTACGAGTTCGAGGCGATCACCGCCGTCGTACTCGGCGGAGTGGCCCTCGGCGGCGGCCGCGGATCGGTCGTCGCGCGATGGCCGGCGCGTTCTCCCTGCAGGCTCTGTTCACCCTGCTCAACCTCCAGGGCGTCTCCGGCGCCCTCGAATCCACCGTCCAAGGCGTCGTCGTCATCGCCGCGGTGGGCCTCGGAGCCGCCGACTGGTCCCGGCTGCGCCGCCGTACACACCCCTCGGGAGGGGAACCCTCATGACGTCCACGCGCAGACGCGCCCTCGTCCCGGCCGCCGTACTGCTCTCGGCCGCCCTCGTCAGCTCCTGCTCCAGCGACGCACCACCGGGCCCACCCGCGGGACCCTCCGGGAGTGCGGAGGCAACCTCGCCGGGAACGGACACCGGTGAGCACTCGAAGTTCTTCCGGAAGGCCGAGTACGACCGGCAGCTGAGCCTGATGGCCGAGAAGCCCCAGGGGCCGGCCGGCAAACCCTGGGAGCAGATGCTGAGCCCGGAGATGACCGGCACCGCGGCGTACCGGAAGAAGGGCGGTGGCGGAATCCACCTGTGCTTCTCCAACGCGGGTGTCTTCAACCCGTGGCGCCAGGTCGGCATGAAGAACATGAAGGCCGAGGCAGCGCTGCACAAGGAGATCACCGAGTTCACCGTCCTCGACGCCCAGGGCAAGGACGACAAGCAGATCTCCGACATCCAGGAGCTCGCCGGGCGCGACTGCGACGCCCTGATCGTCTCCCCGAACACCACCGCCACCCTCACCCCCGCCGTCGAGCAGGCCTGTGCCAAGGGCCCCGTCATCGTCTTCGACCGGGGCGTGGAGACCGACTGCGCGGTCACCTTCGTCAACCCGGTCGGCGGGTACGGATACGGGCAGGTGGCCGCCGGGTTCCTGAAGGAGAAGGTCGAGCCCGGGGGCAAGATCCTCGCCCTGCGCATCTCTCCCGGAGTCGACGTCCTGGAAACCCGCTGGTCGGCCGCGAAGGCCGTCTTCGACGACAGTGAACTGGAGGTCGTGGACGCGAAGTTCACCGAGGGAGATCCCGCCAGGACCAAGTCGGTCGTCGCCGACGCCCTCACCCGGCACGGCGACATCGACGGCGTATGGATGGACTCGGGTGCGACGGCCGTCGCCGCCGTGGAGGCGTTCGAGGACGCGGGCAAGGACGTACCGCCGATCACGGGCGAGGACCAGCAGGACTTCCTCCAGGCGTGGAAGGACAAGGACCTCACCGCGATCGCCCCCACGTACCCGACCTTCCAGTGGCGTACGCCCGTGATCGCCGCCCTGCGCGTCCTGAAGGGCGAGGAAGTCCCCAAGGAGTGGAAGCTGCCGCAGCCCACCGTCACCCGGGACAACCTGGACCAGTATCTCAAGCCCGGCATGCCGCCCCTGCACTACGCGATGTGCGGCTGCGAGGACCTGCCCGGCTTCCCGGAGGCGTGGGGCGGCAAGGGATGACGGGCCGCCACGCCACCCACGCGCTCGGCGCCAACCCGTGGATCTGGCACTCACCGGTGACCACGAGCACTCGCCGAGACCCTGCCCCGGCTCGCCTCCTGGGGCTTCGACTGCGTCGAACTGCCCCTGGAGCGGGCAGCCGACTGGGACCCGGCGCAGGCCGCGAAGCTGCTGGCGGCGACGGGCCTCGCCCCCGCCGCCGTCATCGCCGTCATGTCCCCCGACCGGGGGCTCGTACGGTCCGGTCCGCAAACCGTCCACATCACCCAGGACGACCTGCTCGCGGTGCGTCGACGCGGCGCGCGCGATCGGCGCGCCCGTCGTCGCGGGCCCCGTGTACACGGCCGTCGGCCGCACCTGGCGCATGGACCGTGCGCAGCGGGCCGCCGCGTACGACGAGTGGCGCGAGAACCTCGCCCCGGTACTGCGCCACGCGAGCGCCGCCGGGGTGACCATCGCCGTCGAGCCGCTCAACCGCTACGAGACGAGCCTGTTCAACACCGTGGCCCAGACCCTCGAAGCGATCGGCCCGCTGCCCGCGCGGTCCGTCGGCGTAGCCCTCGACACGTACCACCAGAACATCGAGGAACGCTCCCTGCCCGCCGCGGTCCGCGCCGCCGCAGGCCGCATCGCGCACGTCCAGGTGTGCGCCAACGACCGCGGTACCCCTGGCGCCGACCACCTCGACTGGCCGGGCTTCCTCGCCGCGCTCACCGCGAGCGGATACCGGGGGCCGCTCTGCATCGAGTCGTTCACCGCCCACAACGACGTCATCGCGGTCGCGGCGTCCGTGTGGCGCCCCCTCGCCCCCTCGCAGGACACCATCGCCACCGAGGGCCTGGCCTTTCTGCGCCGCGTCCTCGCCTCCCCTCCAGAGAGGACCGGTTCATGAGATGTCATGCTCTTGACATATTCCGAGACCTGCGCAGAGCGCTGACCGCCTTGCTCCTGGCGCTGCTGCTCGGCGCGACCGCGCTGCCCGCCACCGCCGTCGAGAAGGCCCCCGCCTTCCGTGCGCTGCTCTTCACCGAGGCGGTCGGCTACGTCCACGGCTCCATCCCCGCAGGAATCCGGATGTTCGAGGAGGAAGCGGCCGAGAACAACTTCGAGGTCGTACAGACCGCCGACTCCACGGTCTTCGACGACGAGAAGCTCAAGGACTTCGACGTCATCGTCATGCTGCAGAACTCCGGCATGGTCTGGGACACCGAGGCCCAGCGCGACGCCCTGAAGAAGTACGTGCGCGGGGGAGGCGGCGTCGTAGCCATCCACAACACCCTCGACATGGGCGTGGAGGAGGAGTTCCCCTGGTGGGACGAGGCCATCAACGGCGGCGTCCACATGCCCGCCCACTCGCCCGGCGTCCTGAAGGGCACCGCCAAGGTCGCCGACCGCGTCCACCCCTCGACCAAGGGCCTGCCCGAGCGCTGGGAACGCCCCGAGGAGTGGTACAACTTCGACGCCAACCCGCGCGGTGACGTCCACGTCCTGGTCACCGCCGACGAGACGACGTACAACCCGGGCAGCGCCGCGATGGGCGCCGACCACCCCATCTCCTGGTGCCGCAACACCGAGGGCGGCAAGGTCTGGGCCACCGCCATGGGCCACGACACCGCCGCCTACAGCGAGGCGTACTTCCGCGACCACGTCGTCGGCGGCGTCCAGTGGGCGGCGGGCAACAAGCCCGGCGACTGCGGAGGCACCGTCTGGAGCGGCTACGAGAAGGTCGCCCTCGACGAGAACACCGCCGACCCCATGGAACTCGACGTCGCCAAGGACGGCCGGGTCTTCTACGCCCAGCGCAGCGGCGAAGTGAAGATCTTCGACCCCGCCACCCACGCCACCACCACCGCCGGCAAGCTCGACGTCTACACCGGCGGCGAGGACGGCCTGGTCGGCATGGAACTCGACCCGGCCTTCGCCGACAACCACTGGATCTACCTCTACTACGCCCCCGCGGGCGCCAAGGACGACGTCAACCGCCTCTCCCGCTTCACCGTCAGGGGCAACACCCTCGACCCGGCCAGCGAGAAGAAGCTCCTCGACGTACCCGCGTACCGCGACCGCACCTTCCCCGAGCCGGGACACACCGGCGGCGCCGTCGAGTTCGGCCCGAACCGCACGCTCTACCTCGGCACGGGCGACGACACCCCGCCCAACCTCGATCCCGACTGGCAGGGATACGCCCCGCTCGACTGGCGCCCCGGCAAGCAGATGCTCGACGCCCGCCGCACCGCGGGCAACACCAACGACCTGCGCGGCAAGATCCTGCGCATCAAGCCCACCGACTCCGGCGGCTACACGATCCCCCGGGGCAACCTCTTCGCCAAGGGCACGCCGAAGACCCGCCCCGAGGTCTACGCGATGGGCTTCCGCAACCCGTTCCGCTTCACCGTCGACCCCCGGAACGGGTACGTCCACGTCTCCGACTACGGGCCCGACCGCGGCCTGCCCGCCACCGACCGCGGGCCCGAGGGGCTGGTCGAGTACAACGTCATCAAGAAGCCCGGCAACTTCGGCTGGCCGTTCTGCCACGGCAACAACCAGGCGTACGCCCCCTACGACCCGGACACCGAGGAAGTGGGCGCCAAGTTCGACTGCGCCAAGCCGGTCAACCCCTCGCCCAACAACACCGGCCGCACCGAACTGCCCCCGATCCAGCAGCCCGAGATCTGGTACGGCTACGGCGTCTCGAAGGAATTCCCCGAGATGGGCAGCGGCGGCTCGGCGCCGATGAGCGGCCCGGTCTACCACTACAACCCGAAGAACCCCTCCAAGACGAAGTTCCCCGCCTACTTCGAGGGCGCGAGCTTCTTCTACGAGTGGTCGCGCAACTCCGTCAAGGAGATCCGCTTCGACCGGGACGAGAAGCTCCTCAAGATCAACGATTTCCTGTCCTCGCAGAAGTTCAACAAGCCGATGGACATGACCTTCGGGCCCGACGGATCGCTGTACGTCCTCGAATGGGGCAGCTCCTTCGGCGGCGGCAACAACGACTCCGGTCTCTACCGCATCGACTACGCACAGGGACAACGCATCCCCGTCGCCAAGGCGGCCGCCTCCGTCACCAACGGCCCCGTACCGCTGACCACGGAGTTCTCCAGCGCCGGCAGCCAGGACCCGGACGGCGACAACCTCAGCTACGCCTGGGACTTCGACGGCAACGGAACGTACGACTCCACCGACGCCAACCCCACGCACACGTACACGGCCAAGGGGGACTTCAACGCCCAGCTCAAGGTCACCGACTCCACCGGCAAGTCCGGGTACGCCAACATCCCCATCACCGCGGGCAACACCGCTCCCAAGGTCACCATCGACTTCCCCGTCGACGGAAAGCTCATCGACTTCGGCGACAAGATCCCGTACAGGATCACCGTCACCGACCCGGAGGACGGCCCGGTCGACTGCGCCAAGGTCACCGTCAACCCGGCCCTCGGGCACGACGACCACGAGCACCCCACCACCGACATCCCCGGGTGCGAGGGGACCGTCGACACGGGTGACCTGGGCGGCCACCCGGAGGGCGCCGACCTCACCTACGTGCTCAACGCCAAGTACACCGACAAGGGCGGCGAAAACGTCGGCGCCCTCACCGGCTACGGACGCTCGGTCCTCCAGCCCAGGCACAAGCAGGCCGAGTACTACGACGCCCAGTCCGGCACCCGCGTCGTCTCCCAGGCCGGAGCCGAGAACGGCAAGCGCATCGGCGACGTGTCCGACGGCGACTGGGTGGCCTTCCACCCGATGAGCGTCGAGGGCGTCGGCAAGGTCGGCTACAAGCTGTCCAGCCCGTACGGAGTCGGCGCGATCGAACTGCGTGCCGACGCCCCCGACGGCAAGCTCCTCGCCACCACGCCGGTACCGAACACCGGTGGCTGGGACACCTATCAGGCCACCCCGGCCGTCCCGGTCGAGGCTCTGGCGGGCACCCACAAGCTCTATCTCGTCTTCACGTCACCGCAGAACAACTCGTTCGACGTGGACGCCGTCGAGTTCCAGAGCCCCTAGGCACCACGGCACATGACAAAGCACCGGCCCATCCGGGTGATCGTCACCGGGTGGGCCAGTGCTTTTCCCTCTTCGTCCTCGTCAGCGGGTGCCGACGGCCGCGCGCACGCCCGCCGGGCCATCGCGCAGTCGTCGTGCAGGCCGCCGGAGCAGCAACCGCTGCTCCTCACCGGTGGACATGCCGCCCGCCGGGGCCTGCCCCGTCGCCCCGGTCACCGGAGCCGCCTCCCGCATGGTGCGCTGGACAGCGGTCTCGTACGTACGGATCTCCCGCGTCAGTACGAGCATCAGATTGACCAGGAAGGCGTCCCGCGCCGCGGTGCCCGGTGCCTGCGCCAGCTGGCTGATCTGCCGCCGCGCCGTCGGAGCGTCGCCCAGCACCGCCCACAGCGTCGCCAGGTCGTACCCCGGCAGGTACCAGCCCGCGTGCTCCCAGTCGACCAGGACGGGCCGGCCGGTGACAGCAGGATGTTGGAGAGCAGCGCGTCGCCGTGACAGAACTGCCACCTGCTCTGCCGCCCCCCGGTCGCCTGGGCGAAGCCGTGCAGGAGCTTCTGCAGGTCGCCGAGGTCCCGGTCGGTGAGCAGGCCCAGCGCGTGATAGCGGGAGATGCGCGAGGAGTAGTCGAGCGGTGCCTCGAAGACATCGGCCGGCGGCCGCCAGTCGTTGACCCGCTTGACCGCGCCGAGGACGGCCCGCAGATCGGCGCGCGGCGGCGCCTCGGCCGGATGCCGGGTGAGAGCGGCCACCCGGCCCGGCATCCGCTCGATCACCAGGGTGCAGTGGTCGGGGTCCGCCGCGATCAGCCGCGGCACCCGCACCGGTGGACGGTGCCGGACGAAGGTGCGGTAAGAAGCTATTTCGTGACGGAACCTCTCCGTCCACGCGGGGGAGTGGTCCAGTAAACACTTCGCGACCGCGGTGGTGCGGCCTGTGGTGCCCACGAGCAGTACGGACCGTCCGCTGCGGCGCAGTACCTGCACCGGGTTGAACTCCGGGCAGATCCGGTGCACCGAGGTGATGGCCATCCTCAGCTGCGCGCCCTGGGGGCCGGACAGGTCGAGTCTTCCGCTGGGCGGTTGGGAGCCCAGTCCTGCGGCTCGCCGGGCACGGCCGGCGCCCAGGGGCGCTGCGCCGGCGTGATGGGGGTCGAGATACGGTCCGCTGCCCGTCGCCACGGGACGGTACGGCCGAGGCGGGGCGGACACGGAGGACGATGCTGTGTACATGGGCGATACAGATCCCTTCGCGCGCCGACGAGTTACGTGCGCCGCCCGCCCCGACAACCGGTCAACACCCTGGGGAATGCCGCTCGGTTGCCGGAGCGGGGTGGCGCTTTCTTACCTGACACCCGCCTGCGGGTGGCACACCATGTGGCGGACCCTGGCGAACCCTGGCGAATATTCCCACCGCATCTGACACGGGGTTACTGTCGAATCAGCCGAGACCCTGGGGGCTTGATGTGACCGGAGAACCCAACACCCGTCTGGCAGACCTGTTCGGCCTCGCCGGCTGGTCCAAGGGCGAACTCGCGAGACTGGTGAACCGGCAGGCGGCGGCCATGGGCCATGCGCAGCTGGCGACCGACACCTCGCGCGTACGACGCTGGATCGACATGGGGGAAGCCCCTCGCGATCCCGTGCCCAAAGTGCTGGCAGCTCTGTTCACCGAGCGACTCGGCCGTGTCGTGACCATCGAGGACCTCGGGTTCGACCGGCACGGGCGCACGGGAAAACGGCGGGACGTCAGGAACACAGAGAATCCGGACGGTCTTCCGTGGGCGCCCGAACGGACGGCAGCGGTCCTCACCGAATTCACGGGAATGGACCTCATGCTCAACCGACGCGGCTTGGTGGGCGCGGGCGCCGCGCTCGCCGCAGGCTCCGCACTCAGCAGCGCCATGCACGACTGGCTCCACACCGACCCTGCTCCGACGGCCCACGCTCCACGCACCGACGATCTCCTGCACGCCGACCCCGCCGGGTACGACCGCTACGAGGCCGCCCCCATCGGGTCGCAGGAGATCGAAGAGCTCGAGCGTTCCGTCGAAGTGTTCCGCGCCTGGGACGCCGCCCGCGGCGGCGGTCTCCAGCGCAAGGCGGTGGTGGGACAGCTCAACGAAGTGGGCGGCATGCTCGCCTACCACCACCCCGACCACCTCCAGCGCCGGCTGTGGGGCGTCGCCGCCAACCTGGCGGTCCTCGCCGGCTGGATGTCTGCACGACGTCGGCCTCGACCCACCGCCCAGAAGTACTTCGTCATCGCCGCCCACGCGGCCCGCGAGGGCGCGACCGCCCCCGCGCGGGCGAGGCCCTCTCCCGGGCCGCCCGTCAGATGGTGCACCTCGGAAAGCCCGACGACGCCCTGGACCTGATGAAACTCGCCAAGTCCGGATCCTCGACGAGATGCTGCCCCGTACCCGCGCCATGCTGCACACCATCGAGGCCTGGGCACAGGCATCCATGGGCCGCGGCCAGGCCATGCGGCGCACCCTGGGGGAGGCGGAGGAACTGTTCGTGTCGGACAAGGGCGATGTCCCGCCGCCGAGCTGGATGCAGATGTTCGACGAGGCCGACCTGCACGGGATGCAGGCGCTGGCCTTCCGTACGCTCGCGGAGCACGAGCCGGCAGCGCCGGCCGCGGCGCAGCGGCACGCCAAGCAGGCGCTCGCTCTCCGGGCGGGCGGCAGGCAGCGGTCGAAGATCTTCGACTACCTCTCACTGGCCTCCGCGTGCTTCATCGCGGACGACCCGGAACAGGCCGACCGGTACGCACGCCTCGCGCTGATGTCGATGGGGGAGACCTCGTCGCACCGCACCTGGGACCGGCTGCGGCAGATGTACCGGCTCACCGGTCAGTACGCGGACTACCCGAAGATCGAGGATCTGCGCGAGGAGATTCAGCTGGTACTGCCCGCGAAGAAGACGAACAGGAGCACCAGCATCTAGAACCGGCGTCCCGCGACCCCTCCGCCTACGCCGCGACCCGGGCGATCAGCACGCACGCGTCGTCCTCACGCTCGGCCTCGCCGAACTCCGCCACGACCAGCCGCACGCACTCCTGCGCGCTACGGGCCTTCGGCGAGCGCGGCGCGAGGTCCAGCAGCCTGGACGGACCGGCATCGTCGATGGGGCTGCGGCGCGAGATCCCGTCGGTGTGCAGAACCAGCAGGTCGCCGGGGCGGAGCTGAACCTCGACCTGTTCGTACGCGGCGCCGGACGTCGCTCCGAGCAGCACCCCTTCAGGCGGCGTCAGCGTGCGCCCCGTCCCGTCGCGGAACAGCAGCGGGGCGGGGTGACCCGCCTGCGCCCAGGTCAGAAGCCGGGTGACCGGGTCGTAGCGGCAGCACATCACGCTGCCCAGCGCGGGCTGGGTCGAGGCTTCCAGCAGCTGGTTCAGGTGTCCCATCAGAGCGCCGGGCCCGATGCCGGCCACAGCCATCCCGCGCAGCGCTCCGAGCAGCATGGCCATCCCGGAGGTGGCGGCCACCCCGTGGCCGGTCAGGTCGCCCACGGTCAGCAGTGTCTGCCCGCCGGCAGCTCGAGCGCGTCGTGCCAGTTCCCGCCGATCAGGTGCGCTCGACGCCGACGGTGGTAGTGGGCGGCGAGGTCGAGCGCGGCGGGACCGCCGTGCGGGAGCCGCAGGGGCCCGCGCCACGGCGGCAGTACGGCCTGCTGCAGCTCGACCGCGATCCGGTGCTCGGTCTGCGCGATGTGCTGTTGGCGCTGCAGTGAGTCACGGGTCTCGCTCACCACGCGCCGGCTGCGGCGCACCTCGCTGACGTCCCGCAGCACGGCCCACATCGAGGCGGTGCAGCCGTCGGCGTCGAGCACCGGCTCGCCCATCATGTGCAGGGTCCGTACGGTGCGGCCGGCGCGCACGATACGGAACTCGCCGTCGATCGGCTTCCCGTCGACCAGGCAGTCCGTCACCATCGAGGTGAGCAACCCCTGGTCCTCGGGGAGGAGCACGGACGGCAGTTCGTCCAGCGACAGGGGGCCGTCCCCGGGCGTACGGCCGAAGATCTCGTACAGCTCGTCGGACCAGTCCACCTCGTCGGTGAGGAGGTTCCACTCCGCGCTGCCGACCCGGCTGAGTAACGAGGTGCCCGGTGCGGCGGGGGGCCCCTCGGCAGGCGCTTCGTCGGGCTCGGGGGGCAGTCCGGCCTTGAGCTGCCCCAAGTGGGCGCCGAGGTCGTCGAGTTGGTGAACCGCCAGATCGCACAGGGCCCGCTGCCAGCGCCCGTGCGGATCCTCGTCGTCCACCATGACCGCGTCCCGGCGCACCGCGGCCACGTCGCCGCGCAGCCGGCGGGTCTGCGAAATCAGCGCGTCGACAGAGCCCCGCTGGGGAGGCTGTGGCGCAGAGGAGTCCGCGAACAGGTGGGACGGCATGTCGTACTCCGATACAGGCGCGGCCGGGCCAGCTCTGATGGATGGACCGATTACGACTCTGACACAGCCGGGAAAGGCCCGTAAGGGATTCGGCAACACTCGATACGGTGGTGCTTCTGGCATATGCCATCGGCCTCGCTGCGGGCGCCCGGAGGGACGTCCACCCGCTTGCCGGGATGCCGGATGCACGAGAGGCCGCCCGGGATGTCAGGATAGAACCATGACGATCAAGGCTTACTTCGACATCACCATCAACGACGAGCCCGCCGGGCGGATCACCTTCAACCTGTTCGACGACGTGGTTCCCAAGACGGCGGAGAACTTCCGCGCGCTGGCCACCGGCGAGAAGGGCTTCGGCTACGCCGGTTCTTCCTTCCACCGCATCATCCCGGCCTTCATGCTCCAGGGCGGCGACTTCACCCGGGGCAACGGCACCGGCGGCAAGAGCATCTACGGCGAGAAGTTCGCCGACGAGAACTTCAACCTCAAGCACGACAGGCCGGGCCTGCTGGCGATGGCCAACGCCGGCCCGAACACCAACGGCTCCCAGTTCTTCGTCACCACCGTGGTGACGCCGTGGCTGGACGGCAAGCACGTCGTGTTCGGCGAGGTCGCCGACCAGGCGAGCATGGACCTCGTCAAGAAGATCGAGGGCTACGGCACGTCCAGCGGCAGCCCGAAGGCCAAGGTCACCATCGCCGAGTCCGGCGTTCTCTGATCCCTTCCGCTCCCTGAGCTCCCGCATCCGGCCGTATCGGATGTGTTGTCCCTGTTTGTACGGGAACGCGCAGGATGTAAGCAGGTACGTCCCGACCAGAGAGCAGGGAGTGGAATGTCGAATCCGCAGCAGCCCGAACAGCGGCGCAGCGACAAGGGCGGCGCCACCCCGCAGGACAGCGCCGAGCTCAAGGCCGGCCAGTCCGGTTCGGCGGGGAGTCACGGAAGCAAGCACGCCCACGGGACCGACAAGGGAAACAAGGGCGGCGGAGAAGGCGGCGGGACGCCTCCGGACCAGCAGCCCGACCACCCGTGACGCGACCCCGTCCGTGACCGCGGCCCGAGAGGGCGCCGCGCTCGCGCAGGTGCCTGGACCCGCGGCCTACCCGCGGGTCCTGCGTACGCACTCGGTGACCACGGACCGCAGGTCCCCGCCGCTGCGGTGCAGCAGATCGCGCTGGACGCGCGCTCCGTTCCCCCCCTTCAGCAACGCCGTGAGGCCTTCCTGGACGGGAAGTACGTCCCCGCTGTCCTCCAGGGCGTCCCGGACATGTTCGAACAGTGCCCGCACCACCGCTTCGGCCGGCGCGGGACGCATGGTGACGGGGTGGATCAGCTCCTCCTCCAGCCCCGACCGTCCGGCTCGCCACGCGGCCAGCCGCAGCAGGCCCACCCCGTGCCGCGTGGGCGGTTCGCCGGCCTGCCACTGCCGGGCCGCCGTCTCCACCAGGGCGCGGGCCAGCGTGGCCATGAGCACCGTCGTGGAGGGGTCGAGGCACACGTCGGCCACCCGGATCTCGACGGTGGGGTAACGGTGCGAGAGCCGGGCATCGAAGTAGATCATCCCCTGGTCCCGCAGCGCGCCGGTGCCGACCATGGCGTCGACCTGCTCGTGGTACCGGTCGGCGCTGCCGAAGATCTCCACCGGTCCGGCAGAGGGCCACCGGCCCCACACCCGGCTGCGGTAACTGCTGTACTTGCTGTCCTTGCCCTGCCAGAAGGGGGAGTTCGCACTCAGTGCGAGCAGCACGGACAGCCACGGCCGGATCCGGTCCAGGACGGCGACGCCCTCCTCGTCGGAGTCCACCGACACATGGACATGGCAACCGCACGTCAGCTGTTCCTGGGTGGTCAGCCCGAACTGTTCCTCCAGCCACCGGTAGCGCTCACCGCTTCCGATGGCCGGGCTGACCGGCAGCGGCGACGTCGCCAGGGCCACGACGGCCGCGCCCAGGCCTTCGGCGTGGCGCGCGGCCTCCGCCCGCCAGCGGACGATCTCCTCCGCGAGGTCTCCCATGCCGGTCTGCGGCCGGGTGCCGAACTCCAGCTGCTGGCGGTGCAGCTCGGCCTCGAAGACTTCGGCCTCCTTGCCGCCCTGCCGGGACACGGAGGCCAGTACCGCCGCGGACAACGCCTGCGGCTCGCCGGTCCGCGAGTCCACCAGGAGGAGTTCCTCCTCCACTCCGACACTACGCACGTCGTCTGCCTCTCTGCGGCCGGCCGGATGGGAGCCCGGGCGCAATGCTGTAGATCTGCTGGTGCACCGCGTCACGGCTCACGTCATGACGGAAGCAGACGGGCCACGATGCGGCTTCTCTGTCCCTGCCCCCCATCGGAGGCTTGATGCAGACGATCTCACCGCCCTGCCCGTGAGCTGCGGAGGCCGATGAACTCGAGTGCGGCGAAGACCGCGACCACCACCGGTCCGACGGCCGCGACGAGGCGTGCGGAGACCCGCGGGCGGCGGGTGACGAGGGCCGAGTGCGCCGGCCCCGCAGGGCCGTGGCGCCGTGGTTCTCGACACCCCTGTCATCAGGCGGCATCGAGACACCCGCGCCGGGCACCTTGAGCGGATGGGTGCTCTTCTCGCGCTGGCTTCGGCGGCCTGTTACGGCATCGTCGACTTCGCCGGCGGACTGCTGTCCCGCAAGGCGCACTTCGCCGTCGTCACCTTCTTCGGGCAGATCGGCGGCCTGCTGCTCGCGCTCACGGCCGTGCTCGTGCTGCCCGCCGAAGCGGTCCGGGCCACGGACGTGATGTGGGGGGCGCTGTCCGGTGCCGGAAGCGCCATGGCCATGCACTTCCTCAACCGCGGCCTGAGCCGCGGGGCCATGAGCATCGTGATCCCGGTGAGCGCGGTCACCGGCGTGGCGCTGTCCGTGCTGTGCGGCGTGCTCTTCCTGGGGGACCGGCCTGGTTCGGCATCTGCGTCACCGTGCCCGCGCTGTGGCTCGTCTCCGGCGGGGCCGGCGCCCGCCGCGTCTCCGGCGGCCGGACGCGGGCCGGTCAGGCGTCGCTGGACGGGCTGATCGCCAGCGCGGGAGTGGCGGTGCAGTACATCGGCTCGCCCAGGTGGACCCCGCGAGCGGCCTGTGGCCGGTGGCCGGTGGCCGGTGGCCGCCGGCCGCCTCGCCGCCGTGGTGCTCCTGCTGCCCGAGTGCCCGGCGGCACCTCCCCGAGTTCAAACAGCCGCCGAGGCTGCTGGGCCAGGCCGCCCTGGTCGGAGCGGGGGGCCCTCGGCCTCAGTCTCTACCTGTGGGCGGCCCAGCAGCAGATGCTGGCGTCGCCTCGTCCTCGGCCTCCCTGTACCCGGCCATCCCGACGGTCCTGGGGCTCGCGGTACTGCGCGAGCAGGTCACCCGGTCACAGGTGACAGGGCTGGTGAGCGCGGCCGTCGCCGTCGTCCTGCTGACCCTGGGATGAACGGTCCGCCCCGTGGCCGGCCGGCTGCTTGCGGAGCCTGGGCCGGGACGTCACTGGAGGGCGCGGACGGCCGCCGCGAAGACGGACGGCATCCTGGCCGCCGCCGGTACCACCAGCCGGGCGGCGGCCGCGTGGCCGCTCAGCCGTACGAGGCCCTCGGTCAGCAGCCGGTGCCGGAAGGACAGCCGCCGCCAGTACCGCTCGTACGCCTGCGGCCGTCCGGCCCTCAGGCACCGCACCGCTGCTTCGGCCGACGCCAGCGCAAGGGCGATGCCCTCGCCGGTGAGCGCGTCGGCGTAGCCGGCCGCGTCGCCCACGAGCAGCACCCGCCCCGCGGTACGGCGGCGAGCCCGCTGGCGCAGCGGGCCGGCGCCGCGTACCGGGCCGGCGCAGGGGCCCTCCAGAAGGGGGAGGAGGTGCGGGAAGCGGGCCAGGTGCGCGTCGAAGCCGCGCTTGGCCGTACTCAGCACGGCCACCCCGATCAGACCGTCGCCGACCGGTGTCACGTACGCCTCGCCGGAGGCGGACCAGTGCACTTCGACGAAGTCCGTCCACGGGGCCACCCGGTAGTGCCGGCGCAGGCCGAAGCGCCGGGGCCGGCGGCTGGGCAGATCCAGGCCGAGCGAGTGGCGCAGCGGCGAGTGCAGACCGTCCGCCGCCACCAGCCAGCGCGCCCGCAGGCCCCCCGCGGTCACCGCGTCCGTGCTCTGCCGCACCTCTCCGACGCGCCCGGTGAGGATCTCGACACCGGCCTCGGCAGCCCGCCGGGCCAGCGCCGCGTGCAGTTCCGTACGGCGTACACCGAGGCCGCGGCCGTCGCTGAAGACGGCCTGGGCCCGGTGCCGCCCGTCGACATAGCGGATGCCGTTCAGTGCGCGACCGCCGACCCGGACGCCCAGGGCTTCGAGGGCCCGTACCCCGCCGGGCATGATCCCCTCACCGCACGCCTTGTCCACGGGGAGGGCGCGCGGTTCGATCACCACCGCTTCCATGCCGGCCGACGCGGCGTGGATGGCGGTGGCGAGCCCGGCCGGTCCGCCGCCCGCCACCAGCAGGTCGATCACCGCCCCGCACCCGCCGCCCCGGCGCCGACGGCGCGCCCCGGAGCGAGCGCTCCGTTCTCGCAGCGGATCCGTACGGTGAGCAGCGCCGCGTTGAGGACGGTGAAGAGCGAGGCGGTCAGCCAGGCGCCGTGCACCAGGGGCAGGGCCAGCCCTTCGGCCACCACGGCCACGTAGTTGGGGTGGCTCAGCCACCGGTACGGTCCGCACGCCACCAGGGGGAGGCCGGGCACGACCAGCACGCGGGTGTTCCACCTCGGACCCAGGGTGCGGACGCACCACCAGCGCAGTGCCTGGGCGGCCACCACGACAGCGGCCATGGCCCATCCCGACACCGGGTCGAACGGCCGTCCGGCCCACCGGACTTCGGCCAGGCAGCCGACGAGCAGGCCGGTGTGCAGGGCGACCATCGCCGGATAGTGCCGCTGTCCTGCCTCCACGGCGCCGCGGGACAGGCTCCAGCGGGTGTTGCGGCGAGCCACCACGAGTTCGGCGACGCGCTCCGCACCGACCGCCAGGACCAGCAGGGTGTACCAGAGCATGAGTTCCTCCTCTTCTACCAGCGGAGCAGGACGAGTTCGGAGCAGAAGCCCGGTCCCATGGCGAGCAGCAGTCCGGCGGTGCCCGCGGGCGGGCGGCGTACGGTCAGGGTGTCGCGCAGGACGTGGAGCACCGACGCCGAGGAGAGGTTGCCCACCGCCGCCAGTGACCTCCAGGTGACATCGAGCGCGCCGTCGGGCAGTTCGAGCGCTTCCTCGACCGCTTCGAGCACTTTCGGCCCGCCGGGGTGGCACACCCAGGCGGTGATGTCCGCACGGCGAAGACCATGACCGGCGAGGAACTCGTCGACGTCCGCGGCCAGGTTCTTGCGTACGAGGTCAGGAACGCCCGGGTCCAGTACGACGCGGAATCCGGAGCCGGTGATGTCCCACCCCAGCGCCTGTTCGCTGTCCGGATAGAGGTGACTGCGGGTGCCCATCACGGCCGGCCCCGCGACGGCGGCCGGCCGGCGGGCGCCGCACGCGACCACGGCCGCGGCGCCGTCCCCGAACAGTCCGCTGGCGACGAGACTGGCCGGTGAGGCGTCGTTGCGCTGGAGGGTGAGAGAGCACAGTTCCACCGACAGCAGCACGGCCACGTCGTCCGGGTGGCCCAGAAGGTAGTCGTGCAGGCGGGCGATGCCGGCCGCCCCCGCTACGCAGCCGAGGCCGAAGACGGGCACGCGCTTGACGTCCGGACGCAGCCCGAGCGGCCCCACGAGGCGCGCGTCCACCGAAGGCGTGGCGATACCGGTCACCGAGGTGAACATCAGGAAGTCGACGTCGCGCGGCGAGAGGCCCGCCGCGCGCAGAGCAGCGCGGACGGCCTCGGCGCCCAGGCTCACCGCGCCCTCGATGAAGGCGTCGTTGACCGCGCCGAAGTCGTGGAGCGTGGCGTACGCGTCGAGGGGCAGCGCCGTATGGCGGGTCGACACCTTCGCGCTGTCGTGCAGCCGGTCGAGTGCCCGGCGGTCGGTCCCCTCGGGCAGACACACCCGGGCGACCATGTCCGTGATCTCTCGTTGGGCGTGCCGGTGGGGAGCCAGAACTCCGTGAACAGCTGCGATCCGGGTCATCTGCGGTCCGAGGCCGGGGGCAAGGGGCCCTGCAATGGGTGCCCCCGCCCGCCATGGCCTCACACACCCTGTCGCTCGTCCGGCGGCTGTGCACGGCTCTGGGAAGGGGTACCTGCGGAGCGCCTGCGGGCCGGCCGCGGCCTGCGGGACGGCCCGCTCGATGGCGGTCGGCCGCCTAGCATGAGCGCGTGGACGTCGACTCGCACTCGGGCGTTACGGGCCGGGCCGGCGCCGCGGGCGCGGCATCGAGGAGTTCCGGTCCGCGGCGTGCGCTGCGGGTGGCCGGCGGGCTTGTGGGGGCGTGCCACCTGGTGCCGACCCTCACGGTCGGTCTCCTGACGACCGCAATGGCGGTGGCCTGCGGCCAGGACACCACCGGGTGCCTGCTGGTGGCCGCCGCGGTGCTGTCCGGCCAGCTGTCCGTCGGATGGAGCAACGACGCCGTCGACGCCGCGCGCGACACGCCGTCGGGCGGCGCACCAAACCCGTGGTCGCCGGTTCGGTCGGCGTACAGGCGCCGTACGCGCGCAGCGGTCACGCCCTGGCCCTGTGCGTACCGCTGTCCCTGGCCTGCGGACCGCTCGCGGGTACGGTCCACCTCGTCGGAGTCGCCGCGGCCTGGGCGTACAACTTCGGGCTCAAGGCGACCGTGCTGTCCTGGCTGCCGTACGCGGTGGGGTTCGCGGCGCTTCCCGCCTTCGTCGCACTGGGGCTGGAGGGACGGCCCTGGCCGGCCTGGTGGACCGTCGTCCCCGCGGCGCTGCTCGGGGTCGGCGCACACCTGGCGAACGTGCTCCCGGACATCGGCGACGATCTGGCCACCGGGGTGCGCGGCTGGCCCCAGCGGCTGGGCCCCGCCCGGGCGCGGCTGCTGCTGCCGGCGCCCCTCGTGACGGCCACCGCACTGCTCGTGCACGCCCGCCCCGGCCCCGTCGGCACCGCCGGGGCGACCGCCCTGTCCGCGGTCCTGGTCGTGGCGGTCGGCAGTGCCCTGCTGGGCGGCCGCCGGCCGAGGCTGCCGTTTGTCGCGGCGATCGCCATCGCGACGGTCGACGTCGCCATGCTGCTCCGGCACGGCGCGGCCGTCGCCTGACCCCGGCGGCCCCGTTTTTCGGAGCCGGGGGTGAATGTCCGAGCCCATACGGGCGACGGGCGGCGCCGTCGGCTCAACAAGAGGTGCCGGAAGGACGGAGGGGTGGGGATCCTGAGTCACTCCCTCCGAGGAAAGGTTCAACGATGCTGGAGCGCAGCCGACGTAAGAAGCACACTGAGATCACTTTCGTCATCCCGGCCGGCCAGGCCTGCGGGCAGGTCAGCGTAGTCGGCGACTTCAACGACTGGCAGCCGGGAGCCCACCCCTTCACGGAACGGGCGGACGGCACTCGCTCCGTCACCGTCACCCTCCCCAGGGAACAGCGCTACGGCTTCCGCTACCTCGCCCACGGCGACTACTGGTTCAACGACGGTCACGCCGACGACCAGGACGGTCGCAACAGCATCGTCCACACCTGACGACGCGCCGCGGCATGAGCCAGGGACGGGGCGGAAGCGGCCCGGCCGGCGTGAGTGTCCGGCGGCCTCGCCGCACGGCGCCCCGTTCATCTCGTCCCGCATCGGTACCGGCGATGCGGAGAGCGCGCACGACGAAGGGCGGGGTGCGGGCCACCGCCGTCCGGGCCGGAACCACCTTGGTCACTGCTGCTGTCGTCAGCAGGGCTCCTTTCAGGGCGTCACGCCGTCATGAAAATTGACATGACCGTCTCACGGAAGAACGTCTGCCCGGGCGGGACCGGATAACGGCGCGAGCGTGGGGTACCCGCTGCGCAGTAGTGGATCTACCGGCGGCTCGGTGAGCCGCCCGCAGGAGAAAGGTCCTGTCATGACTGCTCAGCACCGCACGGCGCCGACCGCCCGGACCCCTGTGCAGCAGGCCGCGCTGCTGGTGGG
>RHMC01000122.1 GCA_003719395.1 Streptomyces altiplanensis | reverse complement strand
GAGCGGAAGCCTCCCGTTCCTCCGGCGGAGCCCCCGCCTGCAACAGCAGCGCCGCCGGGCCCGCTCGCACAGGCCCAGGCACGGGCTCGGTTGCCATACCGCACCACCCGCAGCCGAGCCCGCCGCCCCCACCTTCTCCTCCAGCCCCGCGCACACCGCCCCGGCCCCCCGCGCCGCGCAGGCCAGGTCCGTACACACGTACAGAACCTTCGCCGGGCGCGGCTTCACCGAGAACATCGCGTAGAACGTCGCCACCCCGTACGCCTCCGCCGGCGCACCGTGAGCCGGCGGCAGATGTAGTCCAGTGCGCCCTCGCTCAGCCACCCCACCCGGTCGTTCTCCGCGTGCAGCGCCGGAAGGAGGAGGTCCCGGCGCTCCCGGGCCGCCGCCCCGCCCCTCGCCCAGCGGAGGTCGGCCCCCGACCGGCCGGCGCCCTCCCAGCCCGACTCCGGCGCGCAGCAGCTCGTCCACCGCCGCCCGTTCGTCGTCCGACGGCTTCGCGTCCGTGTACTTCAGGTCCATTCCGGCACCAGCTTCTCTATCCGGATCGCCGACGCCTTGAACTCGGCCGTCCCCGCGATGGGGCAGTTCGCCTCGATCGTCAGCCGGTTCGTGTCGACCTCGTCGGGGAAGTGCATCGTCATGAAGGCCAGTCCCGGCCGCAGCCCGGGATCCACCCACACCGGGGCGGTCACGGCGCCCCGCCGTGACGAGACCCGGACCTCCTCGCCCACCTCGACGCCGTACGCCGCCGCGTCCTCCGGGCAGAGTTCGATGTACTCGCCGCGGCGCAGCGGCGACGCGAGACTTCCGCTCTGCACACCGGTGTTGTACGAGTCCAGCCGTCGGCCTGTGGTCAGCCGCAGCGGATAGTCCTCGTCCGTCAGGTCGACCGGCGGGTCGTGTGCCACCAGGCCGAAGGGAGCGGCCGGGCCACGCCGCTGCGGATCCGTCTCCCACAGTCGCGCGTGCAGGAAGGTGGAGGGGAGGCGGTCCGTGCCGGGACACGGCCACTGCAGCCCCTGGTGTTTCTCCAAGCGGTCGTACGTCATGCCGTGGTGGTCGGGGGACAGGGACCGCAGTTCGTTCCAGACGGACTCCGAATCCGCGAACTTCCAGTCGTGGCCAAGCCGCTGCGCCAGTGCGCAGATGATGTCGATGTCTTCCCGAGCCTCGCCCGGCGGCTTCACCGCCGCCCGAACCCGCTGCACGCGCCGCTCGCTGTTCGTCGTCGTCCCGTCCGTCTCCGCCCACGCCGCCGTGGCCGGCAGGACCACGTCCGCCATCTGCGCGGTCTTCGTCAGGAAGATGTC
This sequence comes from Streptomyces altiplanensis, assembly GCA_003719395.1. GTDB lineage: Bacteria > Actinomycetota > Actinomycetes > Streptomycetales > Streptomycetaceae > Streptomyces > Streptomyces altiplanensis. The sequence goes on along the minus strand of RHMC01000122.1, from coordinate 18,626 downwards.
CTGCACCACCAGATGGTCGAGGGCGGCCAGCCGCCGCACCGCCTGTTCACTGTCGGCCTCCGACTGGGCGGGGTTCTCCCCGATGCAGTAGACGGCCCGCAGTTCGCGGCTCTCCATCGCCTCGAACATCTCCGTCAGCGTCTTGCCGTACCGCGGCTGGATGACCGTCTCCCAGGTACGTTCGAACTTGCCCCGTGCCACCGGGTCGAGGATGTCCTGGAAGCCGGGCAGCCGGTTCGGGATGGCGCCCATGTCGCCGCCGCCCTGCACGTTGTTCTGGCCGCGCAGCGGCTGCACTCCGGCGCCGTACCGGCCGACATGGCCCGTCAGCAGGGAGAGATTGATCAGCGCCCGTACGTTGTCGGTGCCGTTGTGGTGCTCGGTGATGCCCAGCGTCCAGCACAGCTGCGCCCGCTCGGCGGTCGCGTACGCGTGCGCGAGCTCGCGGATCGCGGCCGCCGGCACGCCGGTCACCTTCTCCGCCGCCGACAGGGTCCACACCTCGACCAGCTCGGCGTACTGCGCGAAACCGCTCGTGGCGCGCTCCACGAAGGCGTGGTTCACCAGGCCCGCGTGGATGATCTCCCGTCCGACCGCGTGGGCCAGCGGGATGTCCGTACCGACGTTGAGGCCGAGCCAGCCCTCCGCCCACTCGGCGGTCGAGGTGCGGCGCGGATCGACGGCGTACATGCGCGCGCCGTTCCTGATGCCCTTCAGGACGTGGTGGAAGAAGATCGGGTGCGCGAAGCGCGCGTTGGAGCCCCACATCACGATCAGGTCGGTGTGCTCCACCTCTTCGTACGAGGAGGTTCCGCCGCCCGAGCCGAAGGCCGCCGAGAGGCCGGCCACGCTCGGCGCGTGGCACGTCCGGTTGCAGGAGTCGACGTTGTTGGTGCCCATCACCACCCGTGTGAACTTCTGGGCGACGTAGTTCATCTCGTTGGTCGCGCGGGCGCACGACAGCATGGCGAAGGCGTCCGGTCCGTACGTCCGTGCCGCCTGCCGGAACCCGGCCGCGGCCCGTTCCAGCGCCTCGTCCCAGCTCGCGCGTCGCAGCGCGCCGCCCAGGTCGCGTACGAGCGGGTGCGTCAGCCGCGCGTACTGCTTGGGCTGCCTGTCTTTCTTCTTCACGGTGCGCTCCCGGTGGAGGAGGAGGTTTTCGCCAGCAGGTCGGCCAGTGCGTGCACGGCGCGCAGGGTCGGTACGGACGTGCCGGTGAGGCGGGCCAGTTCGACGACGGCGGCGAGCAGCACGTCGAGTTCGAGGGGTTTGCCCTTCTCCAGGTCCTGGAGGGTGGACGTCTTGTGGTCGCCGACGCGCTCGGCGCCCGCGATGCGCCGCTCCACGGAGATCCCGGGGCGGCAGCCGACGGCGGCCGCGACCTCCAGGGTTTCGCGCATCATCGACTCGACGAGCGCGCGGGTGTCCGGGTGGCGGCAGATCTCGCCCATGGTGGCCCTGGCCAGCGCGCTGATCGGGTTGAAGGAGATGTTGCCGAGCAGCTTGATCCAGATGTCGTTGCGCAGGTCCGGCTCGACGGGGCACTTCAGTCCGCCCGCCCGCATGGCCTCGCTGAAGTCCAGACAGCGCCGCGACACCTCGCGCCCCGGTTCGCCGATCGAGAAGCGGGTGCCTTCCAGGTGCCGTACGACGCCGGGCGCCTCCAGCTCGGTCGCGGCGTACACGACGCACCCGATGGCGCGGGCCGGCGGCAGCGTCGCGCTGACCGCGCCCGCCGGGTCGACGCTCTCGATGCGGCGGCCCGCGTACGGCCCCGGCAGCCCGTGGAAGTACCACCAGGGGATGCCGTTCTGGGCGGCGACCACCGCCGTGCGGTCGTGCAGGAGCGGGTGTACGAGGGGGCCCGAGCCCGCGTACGAGTTGGCCTTCAGACCGAGGAAGACGTAGTCGACGGGTCCGACCTCTGCCGGGTCGTCGGTCGCCGCGGGCCGTGCGGTGAAGTCGCCGCGCGGGCTGAGCACCCGTACGCCGTCCTCGCGCATGGCCGCCAGGTGCGGGCCGCGGGCGATGAGATGGACCTCGGCGCCCGCGCGGTGGAGCGCGGCCCCGACATACGCGCCGATGGCTCCGGCGCCGACAACTGCGACTTTCACGGGGCTCTCCGATCGGTTGAGGGACCGAGTGAGGGGGAGCGGAAAGGGTCGACAGAATATTGTCTACAGTATGCTCTTAGGGGGGTCAAGGGCCGTGGACAGGTCGTGGTCAGCAGGAAGCTCCAAAGAGTCGGGAGCGAATCCTGTCGGTTCACCTGCCCTCGTACCGGTGAGTCACAAAGAAGACTGGACCGTTCCGACTGTCCGCAAAGAGGGGTGGAACCGCCAATGACCGGCTCACGAGTCGTCGCGCTCGGGCACTATCAGCCTGCCAAGGTGCTCACGAACGACGATCTGGCGGCCATGGTCGACACCAGTGACGAGTGGATCACCAGCCGGGTGGGCATCAGGACCCGCCACGTCGCCGGACCCGACGAGCCCGTCGACGAGCTCGCCGCACACGCCGGCGCCAAGGCCCTTGCCGCCGCGGGGCTCACCCCCGCCGACGTCGATCTCGTCCTGGTCGCCACCTCCACCGCGATCAACCGCTCCCCGAACATGGCCGCCCGCGTCGCGGCCCGCCTCGGCATGCCGTCACCCGCCACGATGGACCTCAACGTCGTCTGCTCGGGCTTCACCCACGCCCTCGCGACGGCCGACCACGCGGTACGGGCCGGCTCCTCCACCCGTGCCCTGGTCATCGGCGCCGACAAGATGGCCGAGATCGCCGACTGGACCGACCGCACCACCTGCGTACTCGTCGGCGACGGCGCGGGCGCCGCGGTCGTCGAGGCGTGCGCCGAGGACGAGGAGCCGGGGATCGGCCCGGTGCTCTGGGGCTCGGTGCCGGAGATGGGCCACGCCGTACGGATCGAGGGCACGCCCCCGCTCTTCGCCCAGGAGGGCCAGTCCGTCTACCGCTGGGCCACCACCCAGCTGCCGCCCATCGCCCGCAAGGTGTGCGAGCGGGCCGGGGTGACGCCGGAGGAACTGGCGGCGGTCGTCCTGCACCAGGCGAACCTGCGGATCATCGAGCCCGTCGCGCAGAAGATCGGCGCGGTCAACGCCGTGATCGCCCGCGATGTCGTCGAGTCGGGCAACACCTCGGCGGCCAGCATCCCGATGGCCCTGTCCAAGCTCGTCGAGCGCGGCGAGATCGAGTCCGGCGCCGCCGTGCTGCTCTTCGGCTTCGGCGGGAACCTCTCGTACGCGGGCCAGGTCATCCGCTGCCCGTGACACCCGTGACACCCGTGACGCGCCGCGGGCGAGCGGTGTCTGTGCAGCTTCGCGACCGCCGTGCGGGCCGTCCGCTTGAACGCGGGCACCGGCGCGTCGCTCAGGTCGCCCGTCCGCGCCCACTGCACGAGCGTCACGGTGCGGCCGTCCCTGCCCACGCCGATCAGGTGGACGCCCGGCTCGGAATCCGGCACCGACGTGTGGACGCCGTAGACGTGCGCCCCTTCCTCGACCGGGACCGGGCCGTAGTCCTCCCAGGACGCGGTGGAGCCGGGCGTGGCGCGCAGCCAGTCCGCCGCGCAGTTCGCGGCGGCCTTCCCGACGGCCGCGGCGAGGCGGCCGGCCGCCGCGGCGTCCTTCGCCCGCACCGTGACCTGCACCGCCCAGGTGTCCAGCTCCGTGCTGAAACCGCGGTGCCAGGTGTTGTCGCCGACGGGCACCACCCTCTCCAGGCAGAACGGCCGCGGGTCGCCGGCGCGCCACCGGTCACCCTCCCCGCCGACCAGGAGATCCCCTCGGCCTGCGGCAGGTCCCGGGCGGCGAGGAAGCCGGGCGGCGCGGAAGCGGGAGCGGCGGGCCGGGCCTCGATCGCGGCGGTGAGCGTCAGGGCGAGCGCGGCCGCCCCGAGGGTGGCGGTGACGGTTCTCAGGGGGCGGCGGCCGATGCGGCGGCCGATGCGGTCTGCGGGCATGGAGGCACCTCGTTCCGTGCGGTCGGTGCTGCCAGATTCGAGGCCGTGGGCCGCTGTGACAACGACCGACGCGCAGCCGGGGTGACGAGGATCTCGGCATGAGGAAGAGTGCGCTCGGTAGACTGTAGACGATAGCCAATTACCGCTCGCCGATGTTGGCCAGAAGGGGACCGCGATGTTGTCCGCAGGACTGCCGCAAGGGACCGTACCCAAGCTGGAGAGGCCGGGGCCGCTCCGCGAGCGCGTGTACGAGGCGCTGCTCGAACTCATCACGACCCGGGCCCTGCGGCCCGGCCAGCACCTGATCGAGAGCGAGCTCGCCGGGCACCTGGGGGTGTCCAGGCAGCCGGTGCGCGAGGCGTTGCAGCGGCTCAACACCGAGGGGTGGGTCGATCTGCGGCCCGCGCAGGGCGCGTTCGTGCACGAGCCCACCGAGGAGGAGGCCGACCAGCTCCTCTCCGTCCGTACGCTCCTCGAGGCGGAGGCGGCCAGGCTCGCCGCCGCCAACGCGGGGTCCGCCGGCATCGCCGCGCTCGAAGAGGTGTGCACCCGGGGCGAGCAGGCCGTCGCCGACGACGACGTGGACCTCGCCGTGTCGCTCAACGCCCAGTTCCACGCCAAGGTCATGGAGCTGGCGGGCAACGCCGTCCTCAGTGAACTGGCGGCGCAGGTGGGCCGGCGCGTCCGCTGGTACTACACCCCCGTCGCCCGGCAGCGCGGCAGGCAGTCCTGGACCGAGCACCGCGCGCTGATCGCCGCGATCTCCGACCGTGACGAACAGCGCGCCACCGAGGTCATGCGGGCGCACACCGAGCACACCCGCACGACCTACCACCAGCGCGAGGCCCGGTAGCCCCACGCCGGAGGGCCGGGGCCCGGGGCCCGGGGCGCGGTCCCCGGGCCTCCGCGCGCTGCCCGGGAAACCGGCTTTGTCCTCGGTGTGGAGAAAGTTGAGGCGGATTCCTGCTCAACTTCTTCCCACTCCCGGCACCCGCTGCTACGTTCCCCTCCAAAGCCCGACGGAGAACGGCCGACAGGCAGGGAGGGGCACGTGAGGCGGATGACGGCGCGACCCGCGAACGCGCATCAGGCGCGACTGCTCCGTCTGCTGCGTGACGGCGGACCCAACTCCCGTGCCCAGCTGGGCGATCAGGTCGACCTCTCCCGTTCGAAACTCGCCGTCGAGGTGGACCGGCTGCTCGACACCGGTCTGGTCGTGGCCGACGGCCTCGCCGCCTCGCGCGGCGGCCGCCGCTCGCACAACATCCGGCTCGCGCCCGGCCTGCGCTTCCTCGGCATCGACATCGGCGCCACCTCGATCGACGTGGCCGTCACCAACGCGGAGCTGGAGGTGCTCGGTCACCTCAACCACCCCATGGACGTACGGGAAGGCCCGGTCGCCATCTTCGAACAGGCCCTCGCCCTGGCCGCCAAGCTCAGGGCGTCCGGCCTCGCCGAGGGCTTCGACGGGGCGGGCATCGGGGTACCGGGCCCGGTCCGCTTCCCGGAGGGCGTGCCGGTCGCGCCGCCGATCATGCCCGGCTGGGACGGCTTTCCCGTACGCGAGGCGCTCAGCCAGGAACTGGGCTGCCCCGTCATGGTCGACAACGACGTGAACCTGATGGCGATGGGGGAGCAACACGCCGGCGTCGCCCGCTCCGTCGGCGACTTCCTCTGCGTCAAGATCGGCACCGGTATCGGCTGCGGCATCGTCGTCGGCGGCGAGGTCTACCGCGGTACGACCGGCAGCGCCGGCGACATCGGCCACATCCAGGTCGAACCGGAGGGCCGCGCCTGCGCCTGCGGCAACAAGGGGTGCCTGGAAGCCCACTTCAGCGGCGCCGCGCTCGCCCGCGACGCGCGAGGACGGCGGCCCGCTCCGCAGCTCACCCGAACTGGCCGCGCGGCTCGAAGCGGCGGGGCGGCTCACGGCCGCGACGTCGCCGCGGCCGCGGCGGCCGGCGACGCCGCCTCGCTCGACCTCATCCGCGAGGGCGGCAACCGCGTCGGCCAGGTCATCGCCGACCTCGTCAGCTTCTTCAACCCCGGCCTCGTGGTGATCGGCGGCGGGGTGACCGGCCTCGGCCACACCCTGCTCGCCAGCGTCCGCACCCAGGTCTACCGCCAGTCGCTGCCCCTGGCAACCGGCAACCTGCCCATCGTCCTGGGCGAACTGGGGCCCGCCGCCGGCGTGATCGGCGCGGCCAGGCTCATCAGCGACCACCTGTTCTCGCCCGCCTGATCCCGGCCGCGCCCGTACGACCCCGTACGACCCGCACAGCACCACCGCACACGGGCGGCTTCGCCGTGCCCAGATCCGTCCTGCCCTGCTCCTGCCCTGCTCGCTCACCGGCCGCCGCACCAGCCGAGGGGAACCGTCATGGCACCACCGCAAGCAGCCCCACCCCTTCTTCTCACGATGTCCGGCATCACCAAGTCCTTCCCCGGCGTCCGCGCCCTCGACGGCGTCGACCTGGAGGTCCAGGCGGGCGAGGTCCACTGCCTGCTCGGCCAGAACGGCGCCGGCAAGTCCACCCTCATCAAGGTGCTCGCGGGCGTACACCAGCCCGACGGCGGCGAGATCACCTGGCAGGGCGCCGAGGTCACCCTCAGGTCGCCCATCGCCGCCATGCGCCTCGGCATCGCCACCATCTACCAGGAACTCGACCTGGTGGAGGGCCTGTCGGTCGCGGAGAACATCTTCCTCGGCCACGAGCCGACCACCGCGGGCTTCGTCGTACGGGGCAAGGAGGCCCGCGCGTCCGCGACCGCCCTGCTGAAGCGCCTCGGCCACCAGGAGATCGACTCCGGCTCCCTCGTCGGCTCGCTCTCCGCCGCCCAGCAGCAGATCGTCTCCATGGCGCGGGCGCTCTCCCACGACGTACGGCTCATCGTGATGGACGAGCCGTCCGCCGCCCTCGACCCCGACGAGGTCGAGAACCTCTTCCGCATCGTCGCGGCGCTCACCGCGGACGGCGTCGCCGTCGTCTACATCTCCCACCGGCTGGAGGAGATCCGGCGCATCGGCGACCGCGTGACCGTGCTCAAGGACGGCGAGGCGGTCGCGGTCGGACTGGCCCGCCAAGACCACCCCCACCCGCGAGGTCGTCTCCCTGATGACCGGCCGCGACGTCGGGTACGTCTTCCCCGAGCGGGCGGCGGCCGCGGGCGGGGATCCGGCAGCCGGACCCGTGCTGCGGGTCGAAGGGCTCGCCAGGGAAGGGGAGTTCGCTGCTCTCGACCTCGACGTCCGCCCGGGTGAGATCGTCGGCCTCGCCGGTCTCGTCGGCTCCGGGCGCTCCGAGGTCCTGGAGACGATCTACGGGGCGCGCAGGCCCAGCGCCGGCCGCGTCCTCGTCGACGGGCAGCCCCTGCGTCCCGGCAGCGTCCGCGCCGCCGTCCGCGCCGGCATCGGGCTCGCCCCCGAGGAACGCAAGGCCCAGGGCCTGCTGATGCTCGAATCCGTCACCCGCAACGTGTCCGTGTCGACCCTGTCCCTCTTCTCGCGCGGCGGCTGGCTCGACCGTACGGCCGAACGCGGGGCCGCGCAGGCCGCCACCCGCGAACTGTCCCTGCGCCCCGACAACCCCGACGCCCCCGTCCGCACCCTCTCCGGCGGCAACCAGCAGAAAGCCGTACTCGCCCGCTGGCTGCTGCGCGGCTGCCGGGTGCTGCTGCTCGACGAACCGACGCGCGGCGTCGACGTCGGGGCGCGTGCCGAGCTGTACGCCGTGATCCGCAGGCTGGCCGACGAAGGCCTCGCCGTACTTCTCGTATCCAGCGAAGTCCCGGAAGTCCTGGGGCTCGCCGACCGGGTGCTCGTCCTCAAGGAAGGGCGTGTCGTCCACACCGCGCCCGCCCGCGAACTCGACGAACACCGCGTACTCGACCTCGTGATGGAAGGGAGCCCGACGCCATGACGCAGCCCGTCTCGCCGGCGCAGCAGCAGGACGGGCCGGCCGCCGCCCCGGCCAAGACGCCCATACAGCGGCCGGCCCGGCACAAGCTCGGGCTGCGCCTCGACGTACGCAACCTGTCGCTGCTCGGCGTACTCGCCGTCCTCGTCCTCGTCGGCGGCATCACCAAGCCCGACCAGTTCCTGGACAGCAGCAACCTCCAGCTCGTCCTCACCCAGGCATCCGTCATCGGCGTCGTCACCGTCGGCATGACCTTCGTCATCACCAGCGGCGGCATCGACCTGTCGGTGGGCGCGATCGTGGCGCTCGCCTCGGTGTGGGCGACGACGCTGGCGACCCAGGAGTACGGCTTCGCGGGCATCCTCTTCACGGCGGTGGTCGTCGGGCTCGCCTGCGGACTCGTCAACGGACTGCTCATCGCGTACGGCGGGATGGTGCCGTTCATCGCGACGCTCGCCATGCTGGCGTCGGCCCGCGGCCTCGCCCTGCAGATCACCGACGGCAAGACGCAGATCGTCACCGTCGAATCGGTGCTCGACCTGGGCGTTCCCGACTCGTACGTGCTCGGCGTACCGCCGCTGGTCTGGGTGTTCGCCCTCGTCACCGTCGTCGGCTGGCTGCTGCTCAACCGCACCACCTTCGGCCGGCGCACGGTCGCGGTCGGCGGCAACGCGGAGGCGGCCAGGCTCGCCGGCATCGACGTACGGCGCCAGCGTCTCTACCTCTACCTGCTGTCCGGACTGTGCTGCGGCATCGCGGCCTTCCTGCTGATCGTCCTGTCCGGCTCGGGGCAGAACACCAACGGCAACCTGTACGAACTCGACGCCATCGCGGCGGCGATCATCGGCGGGACGCTGCTCAGCGGCGGCCGGGGCACGATCGTCGGCTCCGTGCTCGGTGTCCTCGTCTTCACCACGATCACCAACATCTTCGCGCTCAACAACCTGCAGAGCGACGTACAGCAGATCGCCAAGGGCGCGATCATCGTCGCCGCCGTACTGGTCCAGCGCCGCACCGCGCGCCATGGCGAGGCCTGACCCCGCCCCTGCTCCGCCCGTACTCGTACGACCTGACCTGAAGGGTTGGAACCGTCATGCCACAAACCAGTCGCAGAGGACTGCTCTTCGGCACCGCGGCCGTGTCCGCGGGAGCCCTGCTCACCGCCTGCACCAGCAACGAGCCGAAGAAGAAGGAGCCGGCCGCCGACACCGGGCCGGCCGCCGCCGCCGACAAGCCCGGCAAGCCGGTCACCATCGGGTTCGCGGGACCGCAGGCCGACCACGGCTGGCTCAACGCCATCAACGAGAACGCCAAGTCGCGCGCCGGGAAGTACTCCGAGGTGACCCTGGAGATCACCGAGGGGTCGAACGACACCGCGGCGCAGATCGGCCAGGTCCAGACGCTGATCAACAAGAAGGTCGACGTCCTGGTGATCCTGCCGGCCGACGGCAAGGCCCTCACCCAGGTCGGCCTCCAGGCGATGAAGGCGGGCATCCCCGTCATCAACCTGGACCGGATCTTCGCGTCGCCGCAGGCGTACCGCTGCTGGATCGGCGGTGACAACTACGGCATGGGGCTCAACGCCGGCAACTACATCGGCGAGCAGCTCAAGGACAAGAAGAACGCCAAGGTGGTGGAGCTGGCCGGCCTCGACAACCTGGAGCTGACCAAGCAGCGCAGCCAGGGCTTCGCGGACGCCCTCAAGAACTACCCCAACATCGAGCGCGTCGCCCGTCAGGCGGCCGACTTCACCGTCGAGTCGGGCCAGGCCAAGATGGCCCAGCTGCTCCAGGCGCAGAAGCAGTTCGACGCGCTGTGGAACCACGACGACGACCAGGGCGTCGGCGCCCTGCGCGCCATCCAGCAGGCCGGGCGCGACGACTTCCTGATGGTCGGCGGGGCCGGGGCGAAGGCCGCGATGGACGCCATCAAGGCGGACAACAGCGTGCTGAAGGCCACCGTCCTCTACCCGCCCACCATGGCCGCATCCGCCATCGACCTGGCCCGCGCGCTCGGCCAGGGCAAGGGCGTGGGCGGCATGTCGGAGCTGGAGATCCCGGCCTCGATCACCCTCTACTCGGCCGTCGTCACCAAGGACAACGTCGACCAGTACCTGCCGACCGGCTTCAGCTGACCGGGCCGCGCCGCCAGCCCCCACCGTGCGAGTGACGAGTTCGAGGAGGAATCCGTATGGCCGGTAAGGAAGAGACGGAGACAGGTGCGCAGGCGAAAGCCGGGGCCGCGTCCGGCGCGCCGCCGACGCTCGGCGTCGGCATGGTCGGATACGCGTTCATGGGAGCGGCCCACTCCCAGGGCTGGCGCACCGCGGGCCGCGTCTTCGACCTGCCGGCGCGGCCGGTCCTCGCGGCCGTCTGCGGACGCGACGTCAAGGCCGTACGGGCGGCGGCGGACCAGCACGGGTGGGCCGCGGCCGAGACCGACTGGCGGGCCCTGATCGCCCGGGTACGACGTGCAGATCGTCGACATCTGCACCCCGGGCGACAGCCACGCGGAGATCGCCGTCGCCGCTCTGGAGGCGGGCAAGCACGTGCTGTGCGAGAAGCCGCTGGCCAACTCGGTCGCCGAGGCGGAGACCATGACGGCCGCCGCCGAAGGGGGCCCGGGCCGTGGCCAGGTGGCGATGGTCGGCTTCAACTACCGCCGGGTGCCCGCCATGACGTACGCCCGCCGGATGATCGCGGAGGGCAGGCTCGGGGCGCTGCGGCACGTGCGCGTCACCTACCTCCAGGACTGGCTCGTCGACCCGGAGTTCCCGCTGACCTGGAGGCTCCAGCGGCAGCACGCGGGTTCGGGCGCGCTCGGCGACCTGGGCGCGCACATCGTGGACCTCGCGCAGTTCCTGGCGGGGGAGCCGCTGGTGGGCGTGTCCGCGCTGACCGAGACCTTCGTACGGTCCAGGCCGCTGCCCGCCGGGGCCACGGCGGGGCTCTCGGGGGCCGGGGGCGCCGAGGCACAGCGCGGCGACGGTGACCGTCGACGACGCGGCGCTGTTCACGGGGCGCCTCGCCTCGGGGGCGCTGGCCTCCTTCGAGGAGCGGCGGACGGCCGCGGGGCGCAAGAACGCGCTCAGCATCGAACTCAACGGTGAGCGCGGTTCGCTGGCCTTCGACCTGGAGCGGCTGAACGAGCTGTCCTTCCACGACCACACCGAGCCGGCGGTCACCGCCGGGTTCCGCCGGATCCTGGTGACCGAACCCGAGCACCCGTACCTGGAGGGGTGGTGGCCTCCCGGCCACGCCCTGGGGTACGAGCACACCTTCGTGCACCAGGCGCGCGATCTGGTGCACGCCATCGCCACCGGCACCGAACCGCAGCCGTCCTTCGCGGACGGCCTGCAGGTGCAGCGGGTGCTGGCGGCGGTGGAGGAGAGCGCAGAGAAGAACGCCGTCTACACACCCGTACTCCTGTAGGAGGTCGTCTCCGTATGCCACGTCCCTTCACGCTCTTCACCGGCCAGTGGGCCGACCTGCCCCTGGAAGAGGTCTGCCGGCTCGCCCGCGACTTCGGTTACGACGGTCTCGAACTCGCCTGCTGGGGAGACCACTTCGAGGTCGACAGGGCCCTGAACGAGCCCGGCTACCTCGACGGGCGTCACGCCCTGCTGGACAAGTACGGGCTCAAGTGCTGGGCCGTCTCCAACCACCTGGTGGGCCAGGCGGTCTGCGACGCGCCCATCGACGAGCGCCACCGGGCGATCCTGCCGACGCGGATCTGGGGCGACGGCGAGCCCGAGGGGGTGCGGCAGCGGGCCGCGGCGGAGATGGCCGACACCGCGCGCGCCGCGGCGGCCTTCGGGGTCCGTACGGTCGTCGGTTTCACCGGATCGTCGATCTGGCACCTGGTGGCGATGTTCCCGCCGGTGCCGCCGCACATGATCGAGCGGGGGTACGAGGACTTCGCCGAGCGCTGGAACCCGGTCCTGGACGTCTTCGACGCGGAGGGGGTGCGCTTCGCCCACGAGGTGCACCCCAGCGAGATCGCGTACGACTACTGGACGACGAAGCGGGCGCTGGAGGCGGTCGGGCACCGGCCGGCCTTCGGGCTGAACTTCGACCCGAGCCACTTCGTGTGGCAGGACCTGGACCCGGTCGGCTTCCTCTACGACTTCCGCGACCGGATCTACCACGTGGACTGCAAGGAGGCCCGTAAACGCCTCGACGGCCGCAACGGCCGCCTCGGCTCCCACCTGCCCTGGGGCGACCCGCGCCGCGGCTGGGACTTCGTCTCCGCCGGACACGGCGACGTCCCGTGGGAGGACGTCTTCCGGATGCTGCGCTCGATCGGGTACGAGGGACCGGTCTCGGTGGAGTGGGAAGACGCCGGCATGGACCGCCTCACCGGAGCCCCGGAAGCGCTCGCCACGCTGAAGCGCTACGACTTCGACCCGCCGTCGGCCTCGTTCGACGCCGCGTTCGGGGGCGGCGACTAGGTTTTACGCACGGGGCGCTGCCCCGGGCCCCGCTCCTCGATCACCGGAGGGGCTGAGACTGCGCGTTGCGGCACCATTCAGCCCGTCCGGCGTTCGAGGGCAGGTCCAGGCTGCCCGGATACGGCTTTGTCCTGCGGCGGGAGAAAGTTCAACTTACCTGCCGCTCAAGGTCTTTCCGTTCCGGACGAACGGGGCTACCGTCCCTGAGGTGTACAGGACATGAATGGGTCCGGTGTGACGGCGCACTCCGGTTCCCCTTCCCGCGACAGAGAGCTTCCCCGCCCGGCGTGGTGCAGGACGAGCACCGCCCGGCCCACTCCCGGAGGACACTCGTGCACAGGAAACGGCTCAGAGCCGGATCGGCCCGAAAGACCCTCGCACTCCTCACCGGCGGCCTCCTGGCCGCCACCTCACTGACCCTCACCGCCACCGCCGCCGAAATGCCCGCACCGGGCAGCGGCGCAGACCTGTCCGCCGCGGCCGCCGCCGAGGACTTCCAGCAGGTCACCCTCGCCAAGGGCGAGCCCGAGACGGGCGAACCCATGTCGCTCGCGGTGCTCCCCGACCGCAGCGTGCTGCACACCTCGCGCGACGGCGAGCTGCGGATGACCGACAGCGCGGGCAACACCCGCGTCGTCGGCACGATCCCGGTCTACTCGCACGACGAAGAGGGCCTCCAGGGCATCGGCATCGACCCGGGGTTCAGCGAGAACCGGCAGATCTACCTCTACTACGCGCCCCCGATGGACACCCCGGCGGGCGACGCCCCCAACGAGGGCACCGCCGCCGACTTCGCGAAGTTCGACGGCGTCAACCGGCTCTCACGCTTCGTACTCAAGGCCGACGGCACCCTCGACAACGCCAGCGAGAAGAAGATCCTCGACGTACCCGCCACCCGTGGCATCTGCTGCCACGTCGGCGGCGACATCGACTTCGACGCGCAGGGCAACCTCTACCTGTCGACCGGCGACGACTCCAACCCCTTCGCCTCCGACGGCTTCACCCCCATGGACGAACGTCCGGACCGCAACCCGGCGTACGACGCACGCCGGACCTCGGGCAACACGAACGACCTGCGCGGGAAGATCCTCCGTATCAAGGTGAACGAGGACGGCTCGTACACGGTCCCCGAAGGCAACCTCTTCGCTCCCGGCACCGACAGGACGCGCCCCGAGATCTACGCCATGGGCTTCCGCAACCCCTTCCGCTTCAGCGTCGACAAGGCCACCGGTGTGCTGTACGTCGGTGACTACGGCCCCGACGCCGGCGCCGCCGACCCCAAGCGCGGCCCGGCGGGACAGGTCGAGTTCGCCCGCGTCACCAAGCCCGGCAACTTCGGCTGGCCCTTCTGCACCGGCAAGAACGACGCCTATGTCGACTACGACTTCGCGACCAAGGAGTCCGGAGCCGAGTTCGACTGCGCCGCGCTGAAGAACACCTCGCCGCACAACACCGGCCTGACCGACCTGCCGCCCGCCCAGGAGGCCTGGATCCCGTACGACGGCGGATCGGTCCCCGAGTTCGGTTCCGGGTCCGAGTCCCCGATGGGCGGTCCCGTCTACCGGTACGACAAGGACCTCGACTCCCCGGTGAAGTTCCCCGAGGCGTACGACGGCGACTTCTTCGCGACGGAGTTCGGCCGGCGCTGGATCAAGCGCATCGAGCAGGACGCCGACGGCGCCGTACAGTCCATCAACCCCGTCCCGTGGACCGGCACCCAGGTCATGGACTCGGCCTTCGGCCCCGACGGCGCGCTCTACGTCCTCGACTACGGCACCGCCTGGTTCGGCGGCGACGAGCACTCCGGCCTCTACCGCATCGAGAACGCCACCGGCGGCCACTCGCCGGTCGCGGAAGCCGCGGCGGACAAGACGTCGGGCCAGGCCCCGCTGCGGGTGAAGTTCTCGTCGGCCGGGACGACGGACTCCGACGGCGACGCCCTGAAGTACTCCTGGGCGTTCGGCGACGGCGGTACGTCGACGTCGGCCAACCCCACGTACACGTACAGGAAGAACGGCACGTACACCGCGACCGTCACCGCCAAGGACGCCACGGGGCGGACCGGATCGGCGAGCGTGCAGGTCGTCGTGGGGAACACCGCGCCCAAGGTGACCCTCGAACTGCCCGGTGACGGCCGGCTCTTCACCTTCGGCGACGAGGTGCCGTTCAAGGTGAAGGTCACCGACGCGGAGGACGGTGCGATCGACTGCTCGAAGGTCAAGGTGTCGCACTTCCTCGGCCACGACAGCCACGGCCACAAGATCACCGAGGCGTTCGGCTGCACCGGAACCATCAAGACCATCGCCGACGGCGAGCACGACCCGAACGCCAACATCTTCGGCGCGTTCGACGCGGAGTACACGGACAAGGGCGCCGGCGGCCAGGCGCCGCTGACCACCCACGACCAGGCCGTCACGCAGCCCAAGCACCGCCAGGCCGAGCACTTCTCGAAGTCTTCGGGCGTCACCGTCTTCAACAAGACGCCCGCCCACGGCGGCAAGACCGTCGGTGACATCGAGAACGGCGACTGGATCGCCTTCGAGCCGTACCGGGTCGGCGACGCCACTTCCCTCACCGCGCGGATCTCGTCCGGCGGCGCGGGCGGCACGCTCGAAGTCCGCACCGGATCGCCCGACGGCAAGCTCGTCGGATCGACCGTCGTGCCGGTGACCGGCGGCTGGGAGACCTTCCAGGACGTCACCACCACCATCAAGCGGCCCCCGGCCGGGACCACCACCCTCTACCTCGTCTTCAAGGGCGGCTCCGGAGCTCTACGACATCGACGACTTCGCCTTCTCCACGGCGGAGGGCGACGCCACACCCAAGAAGCGGGTCCTCGTCTTCTCCAAGACCGCCGGCTTCCGCCACGACTCCATCGGGGCGGGCATCACGGCCCTCAAGGAGCTCGGCGCGCAGCGCGGCCTCGCCGTGGACGCCACCGAGGAGGCGAAGCAGTTCACCCCGGAGAACCTCGCCCGCTACGACGCGGTCGCCTTCCTCTCGACGACCGGCGACGTGCTGAACGCCAACCAGCAGACGGTCTTCGAGCAGTACGTCGCGACGGCGGCGGCTACCTGGGCATCCACGCCGCCGCCGACACCGAGTACGACTGGAAGTTCTACGGCGGACTCGTCGGCGCGCACTTCCACTCGCACCCGCAGATCCAGAAGGCGACCGTGCGCGTCGAGGACCACGACCACCCCGCCACCGCGCACCTGGACAGCAGCTGGCAGCGCACCGACGAGTGGTACAACTACCGCACCAACCCGCGTGAGCAGGCCCGCGTCCTGGCCACCCTCGACGAGACCACCTACACCGGCGGCACCATGAAGGGCGACCACCCGATCGCCTGGTGCCAGCCGTACGAGGGCGGACGCTCCTTCTACACCGGCGGCGGCCACACCAAGGAGTCGTACGCCGAACCGGCCTTCCGCAAGCACCTGCTGGGCGGAATGCTCTACGCCGCAGGGATCGCCAAGGCCGACTGCAAGCCCTCCAAGGGCTACCGGCCGATCTTCAACGGCGAGACCTCCGAAGGGTGGAAGCAGGCGGGTCCCGGTTCCTTCGAGATCAAGGACGACCGCACGCTGAACTCCGTCGGCGGCATGGGCATGCTCTGGTACCAGGCCAAGGAGCTCACGTCCTACTCCCTGAAGCTCGACTGGAAGATGGCCGGTGACGACAACTCCGGGATCTTCGTGGGCTTCCCGGCCTCCGACGACCCGTGGTCGGCCGTCAGCAAGGGGTACGAGATCCAGATCGACGCGTCGGACGCCCCGGACCGGACCACCGGGTCCGTGTACGGCTTCAAGGCGGCGAACACCGCCGCACGGGACGCCGCGCTCAACCCGCCGGGGGAGTGGAACACGTACGAGATCAGGGTCGAGGGAGAACGGCTGCGCGTCTTCCTCAACGGAGCGAAGATCAACGACTTCACCAACACCGACCCCGCGCGGAGCCTGGCCCAGGGACACATCGGCATCCAGAACCACGGCGCCGGTGACGACGTCTCGTTCCGCAACATCAAGGTCAAGGAGCTGCCGGCGGCAGACGGCTCCTAGCTCCTGGACCGGCACGACCGCCAGGACCGGTGGCGGGCGGGAGCACGCCGAGCCCCCGCCCGTCACCCTCTGGCACGCGTGTACTTCCCCATCTCTTCACCGCTCTGGCAGGGAGGCAGCCCGTGACCACCCCATCCGAAGGCACAACGGCGCACACGGCACGGACCGGAGTGTGGTTCGTCGGAGCACGCGGTTCCGTCGCCACGACCGCCGTCGCGGCTGCGCGGCGCTCACCGGCGGGGCTCCACGCGGCGGACGGCATGGTCACCGAGACCCCGCCGTTCGCCGGGAGCGGCCTTCCGCCGCTCTCCTCCCTCGTCTTCGGCGGGCACGACACGGCGAGCTGCCCCCTGCCCAAGCGGGCCGAGGAACTGGAGGCGGGCGGCGTCCTGCCGCACGGTCTGGCCTCGGCCGTACGCAGCGAACTGGCCGCGGCGGAACGGGAGATCCGGACCGGTGGCCCGCTGCCGGGCGACACGCGCGGCGACGAGGAGCTGATCGCCGCGTTCGCCGCGGACCTGCTCGACTTCGCGCACCGGCAGCGGCTCGACCGGGTCGTCGTCGTCAACGTCGCCTCCACCGAACCCGCCCCCGCGGACCACACGCTTGCGCCGAGCTCCCTCTACGCGGCGGCGGCGCTGCAGGGCCGGCTGCCCGTACATCAACTTCACCCCCTCCTCCGGGCTGCGCGCCGAAGCCCTCCGAGGCGCCGTCGCGGCCAGTGGCCTTCCCCACGCGGGACGCGACGGCAAGACGGGCCAGACGCTGCTCCGTTCCGTACTCGCCCCGATGTTCATGCAGCGCGCCCTGTCCGTACGGGCCTGGTCCGGCACGAACCTGCTCGGCGGCGGGGACGGAGCAGCGCTGGCCGACCCGGCCGCGGCCGCGGCCAAGAACGCGGGCAAGAACCGCGTCCTGACCGACACCCTCGGCACGCTTCCCCAGGGCGAGGTCCACATCGACGACGTACCGGCGCTCGGCGACTGGAAGACGGCCTGGGACCACATCGCCTTCGAGGGGTTCCTGGGATCACGGATGACGCTCCAGACGACGTGGCAGGGGTGCGACTCGGCGCTCGCGGCGCCCCTGGTCCTGGACCTGGCCCGGCTGCTGGCCCGCGCCCACGAGGCGGGCATCTCGGGCCCCCTGCCGGAGCTGGGCTTCTACTTCAAGGACCCGGACGGCGGTCCGGCGGCGCTGGGGGAGCAGTACGAGGCGCTCCTGGCCTTCGGAGCCCGCCTGCGGGAGGCCCGATGACGCCCACGCGCACCATCGCGTGGGCGGAACTCCTGCGCGTGTCGGCGCTGTTCACCGTGGTGGGCGACGCGGTGGCGGGCGCGGCGTCCGCAGGGGTGCGCCCCAACCGGGGCACCGCGCTGGCCGTCGGGGCTTCGGTGTGCCTGTACGAGGCGGGCATGGCCCTGAACGACTGGGCGGACCGGGCCGAGGACGCGGTGGACCGCCCGCACCGCCCGATCCCCTCGGGCCGCGTCACCCCCCGGGCCGCCCTGGCGGCGTCGTGCGCGCTGACGGCGGCGGGCCTCGCCCTGGCGGCCGGGGCGGGACGGCCGGCCCTGGGGGTGGCCGTCCCGCTGGCCGCCACGGTCTGGGCGTACGACCTGCGCCTGAAGCACACCCCGGCGGCCCCCGCCGCGATGGCGACGGCCCGGGCCCTGGACCTGCTCCTCGGCGCGACGGCCACGCGGGCGAACGGGCCCGGTCCGGCTGGGACCGGTTCTCGCGGCGCGGCTCGATTCGGGCCGCCCCCGGGAAATCCAGCCCGTCGAGGGGGACCCTCCCCTGCTCCTGAGGCTCCGGGGGAGTCCGTGGGCCGGGGCCCGGTGCGGAGCCCCGGTGCGGGGCGCGAGCTCCGCCGGGCACGCCCCGGCCCGCGGCCCGCGACTTTGGTGCGCGGGACACCCTGACCGCCGCCGCGATGCTCGGCGCGCACACCTACGCCGTCACGGCGGTCTCGCGCCGCGAGACGCAGGGCGGCTCGACGGCCGCGCCACTCGCGCCCTCGCGGCGCCGCCCGTACTGGCCGCCCTGGCCGCCCGCGAACGCCCCGGCACCACGAGCCGCACCCCGCACACCCCCGCCGCCTCCCGCCACAGAGCGGTACACATCGCCACCCGTCCGGCCAACCCCCGCCGCCCTCGCGCCGCCGCCTACTTCCGCACCCGCGCCAAGCCCCTCCTCCACGCCGCGCTCACTCAC
>RHMC01000121.1 GCA_003719395.1 Streptomyces altiplanensis | reverse complement strand
GTCGAGGACGCCCCGGCGGAGGACGAGCGGGGCATCGGCAGGGACCCGCTGACGGACGGTGTGCTGGAGCGGGTGGAGAAGCTCGCGCTGTCCCCGGCGCGGTTCGCCGCCGGCCGGGACGTCGAGGGGGACCGGGGGCTCCAGCACCTCACCACGAACCTGGGCGAGATGCAGCCGTCCGAGGTCGACGACGCCGCGCCGCCGCGCCGCGCGGAGGTCTCGTACTACGACTACAGGAGCGACGAACTGGTGACGAGGACCGTCGACCTCGCCACCGGCAAGGTCGAGCGGACCAGTGTCCTCAAGGGCGTACAGCCGTCGCCCACCCCCCAGGAGAACCGTGAGGCCACGGAGCTGATCCTGGCGAGCCCGCTCGGCGAGGGCCTGAAGAAGGACTATCAGGACGCCATGGGCAAACCGCTCACCTCGGCGGACCAGCTGTGGGTGAACGGCGGGATCTACCGGGCCGACCGCGAGGAGCGGGTGCCCCTGGCGCTCGCGAAGTGCGGAGCGCACCGGTGCGTCCGCGTCACGTCCAAGGTCAAGAACGGACCGTGGATAGACACCCGCGATCTCGTCGTCGACCTGAGCGCGAGGACCGTCGGCCGCATCGGCTGACGCTCTCGCCCGTCTCATCCTCTTCAGCCCCTTCCCGCACTTCCGTACGAGGGAGTCCATCCTCATGCACGTCAACAGAACTTCTGGTGCCCGCAAGCGGGCCGCGGCAATCATCGCCGTCACGGCCCTGATGGGCAGCCTCGCGGCCGCGGGCGGATCCGCCGCCACCGCGGCCCCCGCCGCAGCACCCGAGACCGCGCCCCGGGCGCCGGCACCGGCTCCGGCCGACTGCAGCGCGGCGTACCGCATCGAGCAGAAGCTCGACGGCGGCACCACCTGGCGCATGTGCTGGAACTACGACAGTGACGCCGGCCTGGTCCTGGAGAAGGTCTCGTACCAGCCCAAGGGCGAGCCCAAGCCGATCCGCGTCCTGACGAGCGGCAAGCTCGCACAGGTCCACGTGCCGTACGACAACGGCCGGGAGGAGTACGACGACCTCACCGGCTACGGCTTCGGCTGGGGACTCCAGAACCTGAAGCCGACCGAGTGCCCCGGCGGCACCATCAGGACGGTCCGGGTCCGCGACGTGGGCAACGTCAAGGGCCTGTGCACGACCACGCGTGCGCGCGGGCACGCGTACCGCCTGGCCAGCGACGAGGGGACCAAGGTCTGGCAGGCCCAGGGCAAGGACCTGCTCGTCTACACCGTCAACAAGGTGTCCTGGTACGAGTACATCACCGAGTGGCGCTTCTCCTCCGACGGCACCGTCTCCGCCAACGTCGGCGCCACCGGCAGCCTTTCGCCGGGCGACTACGACGCCACCGACGGCCGGGGCTGGCCGATCGGCAAGGGCGCGCGCGACTACGCCACCAGCCACAGCCACAACGTCTTCTGGCGGCTGAACTTCGGTCTCGACGGCAGCTCCAAGAACCGGATCGAGCAGTACGACTCGAAGGTCACCCCGCCGCGGGGCAACGGCAAGCCGACCACCAAGACCACCCGTACCCCCATAACCAAGGAGCTCGCGGGCGACGCCAAGAGCATGCGGTGGTGGCGGGTCGTCAGCGCGACCGGCAAGAACAAGGACGGGCACCCGCGCTCGTACGAGATCGTGCCCGGGGCCTCGAACAAGCATCCGGGGCGCAGCTTCACCAAGCACGACCTGTACTTCACCAATTACCGCAAGTGTGAACAGTTCGCGAGCAACAACATCCGCGACTGCGGCGGCGCGAACGCGCCGGACAGCGTCGACGAGTGGGTGAACGGTGAAACCCTCAAGAACCCGATCACCTGGGTCAACATCGGGTTCCACCATGTCGCCCGGGACGAGGACCAGCAGCCCATGCCGGTCCACTGGCAGGGTTTCCAGTTGGCACCCAGGGACGTAACCGCTATGAATCCGCTCACTCCGGCCGATCTTGCCGGGCAGAACGGACGGTACGAGCAAGGGAGTTGAGAAAGGAGCCTGTGGATCCG
The DNA here is from genome assembly GCA_003719395.1 of Streptomyces altiplanensis. Taxonomy (GTDB): domain Bacteria; phylum Actinomycetota; class Actinomycetes; order Streptomycetales; family Streptomycetaceae; genus Streptomyces; species Streptomyces altiplanensis. The sequence continues at coordinate 17,927 of RHMC01000121.1, read as the reverse complement.
GCTGCACCGCCTTCCGCTCCGGAGTACCCTTCCTTGATCGTTGAAGACGGGGCTTGCAGAAGCTGAAGGCGGTGCGTGGGTGAGCTCGGGAGGGCTGGAACTGCCCCCCGGTGACGCAGGTCACGAGGGGGGTTCCACAGGCGTCCCGCCCGGGGCGGTCTCGCTTGCGCGGCCGATGGAGATCGGAGCGGAGCTGGACTGGGGCGCGGACGCCTGGAGCGAGGTGCGCACGACGCGCCCAGCGGGCGGGGCGGGCCTACATCTGGCTCAACCTGGTGGAGCAGCGACTGCGCGCCGTCGTCGCCGCCGTGCTCCGGCCCATCTACGAGCCGGTGCACGGCGAGGACGACTGGGTGGTCGCGGCCGCGGGGCCGGCGGGCCAGGAGTGGGTGCAGCGCGCCGTCGCGGTACGGGAGGTGTCCCGCAGGAAGGGCTACCTGCTCGACCCGGCCGACGACAACGTCATCAGTTTCCTCACGCTGCCGCAGCTGCGCGAGCTCATGGTCCAGCACTGGCCGTGCTTCGAGCCGTACTTCGACGACCGGCGCGACGTCGAGCTGGCCCTGGACGAGCTGGAGGTCACCCGCAACGTCGTCTCACGCAACCGGGCGCTGTCCGAGGCGGTCCTCGCCCAGGCGGAACGGGCGTCCGCGCGGCTCCTGGAGATCCTGGGCAGCGGGGCCGGCGTGCCGTCGTCGGACCGGCTCAGGGTCGACGCGGTCGAGGACCTGGTGGGGGACCGGTACGCCGACGTGGTCAGCGTCCACCCGGACCGGGTGCGCCTCCAGCGCCAGCTGCCCGCCGAGGATCTCTTCGGCGGCGCGCGGCGTCTCGACGCGATCGGCATAGGTCTGAACCTCCTCGTCCAGAACTTCTCCGGCCGGCGGCTGGTGCGGCTGGCCGAATCGGGCTGCCGCATACGGCTGCTCTTCCTCAACCCGGCGAGCAGCGCGGTCAAGCGGCGCGAGCGGGAACTCGGTCTGAAGAAGGGCGAGCTGAGCCGTTCGGTGGAGATGAACATCCTCCACATGCGGCGGGTGCGCTCGAAGCTGCGCGACCCGGGGGCGTTCGAGATCCAGGTCTTCGACGAGACGCCCCGTTTCACGGCGTACCTGGTGGACGGGGACGGTTCGGACGGGCTCGCCGTCGTCCAGACGTATCTGCGCAGGGCGCGCGGCATGGAGGCGCCGGTCCTGGTGCTGCGGGGCGGCGGGCGCGGTGTGGTCAGGCACGGGCAGGACGGCCACGACACCGAACACGGTCTTTTCGAGACGTACCGGGAAGAATTCGAAGCAGTGTGGGCGGACTCCCGACCGGTCTCCTGAGGGCGTTGTCAGTGGTGCGTGCGAGGGTGGTTTTCACCGGGGGAGCATCCGGGAGCATCACGAAGGAGGTCCCAGGATGGGATGGCACGGGGAACCACTGGCCGGGTTCGACCTGGAGACGACCGGCACGGAGCCGCTGGAGTCCCGGATCGTCACGGCTTCGGTCGTCGGTGTGCAGGACGGCACCGTGGTCCGCCGGCGTGACTGGCTGGCCGACCCGGGCGTCCGCATCCCGGATCAGGCGTCGGCGATCCACGGCATCAGCAGCGAGCGGGCCGGGGCGGAGGGCAGGCCGGCCCGCGAGGTGGCCGACGAGATCGCCGGAACGCTCACCGGCTACTGGGCGCAGGGCGTGCCCGTCGTCGCCTACAACGCGGCGTTCGACCTGACGCTGCTCGCGGCGGAGCTGCACCGGTACGGGCTGCCGTCGCTGAGCGAGAGGCTCGGCGGCGCCGGCATCGGCCCCGTCATCGACCCGTACACGATCGACCGCGCCGTCGACCGCTACCGCAGGGGCAAGCGGACGCTGGAAGCGGTCTGCGCCGAGTACGGCGTGGCCCTGGACGGTGCCCACGAAGCCTCGGCGGACGCCCTCGCGGCGGTCGGAGTCGCCCGCGCGATAGCCGAGCGCCACCCCTCGGTCGCGGCGCTCACCTCCGCCGAACTGCACGACAAGCAGATTCAGTGGTACGCCGACTGGGCGGCCTCCTTCCAGGAGTTCCTCCGCAGGAAGGGCACCCCGGACGCGGTCATCGATCCGCGCTGGCCCCTGCGCGAGGTGGTGCCGGCCGGGCGCTGAGCCCGGGCACGCGGGCGAGCGCGGGGCCGGTCAGAAGGGGTACCAGCGGACCTCGGGGTCGCCGTCGCGCAGGGACGCCACCCGTCGGCGGAACTCGGCCAGTGCCGCCGGGCTGGACGGAGCGTGCTGCGCCACCCAGGCGCAGCTGGCCGTCTCGCGGGCCCCGCGCAGTACGCGCAGCCGGACCATTCGCGTACGTCCCAGCCGTACGCCGCGGTGAAGGCGTCGTACGCCTCGGGCGCCAGGCCGTAGCGGTCGCGCGAGAGGGCCATGACCACCAGGTCGTGCTCGCGGAAGTCGGCGGCGAAGGTCTCCAGGTCGACCAGGACCGGACCGTCGGGGCCGGCATGGACGTTGCGGGGGAGCGCGTCGCCGTGGATCGGCCCCTGCGGCAGGTGCGGGACGAGCGCGGCCGACGCCGCCGCGAAACGTCGCGCCGCTCGCGCAGATACGCCGCGTCGGCCGGATCGATCGCGTCGCCCGCGAGCCGCAGCCACCGCTCGACCCCGCCGAGCAGTTCCCGCCGGGGAAGCGGGAACGAGGGGGCGGGCAGGGCGTGGACCAGGCGCAGCAAGCTCGCGAGTCCCGCGGGCCCGCCGGGCGTACGGCCTCGGGCAGCCGGTGCCACACCGTCACCGGGTGGCCGTCCACCACGCGGGGCTTCGGCTCGGCGGCCCGTACGGCGGGAACGCCCGACGCGGCGAGCAGGCCGCCGACGGCCAGTTCGCGCTCGGCCCGTGCCAGCAGTTCCGCGTCGCGGCGGCCGACCTTGACCACGAGAGCTCCGGCCGCGAACACCGCGTTCTCGCCCAGTGCCAGCAGTTCCGCTCCGGCGGGGAGTCCGGCGGTGGCCAGCACCTCGCGTGCCCGTGTCTCGTCCATGGGCCCGATTCTCGCATCCGTGCAGGCCGGGTTGACGAACCAACTGCCCGTCAGCACGATGACGGGGGCCGCCGGGGCGGCCGGACCAGCACGAGCCGCCCGAAGGAGTCGAATCCGTGACACTGGAGACCGCAAAGGCGCGGTCCGGCAGAGGGCCCGGCAGCGGCAGAGGGCCCAGCAGTGGCAAGAAGTCCAGCAGCGCCGGGAAGTCGAGCAGTGGCGCCTGGTTCCTGGTGCTGCCCGCGCTCATCCCGATCCTGGTCCTCAGCGTCGGCCCGCTGCTCTACGGCATCGCGCTCGCCTTCACCGACTCCCAGTCGGGCCGCACCACGCCCACCCAGTGGACCGGACTGCTGAACTTCCAGGACCTGCTGCACGACACCCTGTTCTGGGAATCGTTCCGGATCGGCCTGTTCTGGGCGGTCGGGGTGACCGTGCCGCAGTTCCTGCTGGCGCTCGGTCTCGCCCTCCTGCTCAACCAGAACCTCCGCTTCCGCTGGCTGGCCAGGGCGCTCGCGATCATTCCCTGGGCGATGCCCGAAGTGGTCGTCGGCATCATGTGGCGCCTCGTCTACAACCCGGACGCCGGGATCCTGAACGAGACCGTCCGCGATCTGGGCCTGGGCGACGGCCGTGACTGGCTGACGGGCCTCGCCACCGCCCTCCCCGCCGTGATCCTCGTCGGCATCTGGGCGGGCATGCCCCAGACCACGGTCGCCCTCCTCGCCGGCCTCCAGAACACGCCGCACGAGCTGCACGAGGCCGCCGCCCTCGACGGCGCCGGCGCCTGGCGCCGTTTCCGTACCGTCACCTGGCCGGCCGTCAAACCGGTCGCCCTCGCCATCACCGCTCTCAATTTCATCTGGAACTTCAACTCCTTCGCCCTGGTGTACGTCCTGACGAACGGCGGCCCCGGGGGCCGCACCCGCCTTCCCATGCTCTTCGCGTACGAACAGGCCTTCCGTTACGGGCAGTTCGGTTACGCCGCCGCCATGGGCTGCGTCATGGTCGCGGCGATCTCGGTGATGCTCGCCTTCTACCTCGTGGGCCGTCTGAAGGGAGGCGACGACCGGTGACGCTCCGCACCAGCCGGTCCGCGCGCACCGGCCAGTACCTCGCGCTCCTCGCCTACCTGGTCTTTCTCGCCTTCCCCTTCCTCTGGCTGATCTCGACGGCGTTCAAGCCGCCGCGCGAGCTCGGTTCCCTGCATCCCACCTGGATCCCCGAGAACCCGACCCTCGACAACTTCCGCCAGGCCTTCGACGAGCAGCCGCTGCTGGAAGCCGCGCTCAACAGCCTGACCGCCGCGCTCTCGGCGGCCCTGATCGCGGTCGTCATCGCGACCCCGATGGCCTACGTCATGGCCCGCCACCGCAACAAGCTCTCCGCCGCCGCCACCGGCTGGGTCGTGGTCAGCCAGGCGTTCCCCTTCGTCCTGGTGATCATCCCGCTCTTCCTGATCCTCAAGAACCTCCACCTGATCAACTCCCTGGCGGGCCTGATCATGGTGTACGTCGTGTGGTCGCTGCCCTTCGCGCTCTGGATGCTGGTCGGTTACGTCAGGGCCGTACCGCACGAACTGGAGGAGGCCGCCGCGGTCGACGGAGCGAGCCGGCTCCGCACGCTCGTCTCGGTCACCGCCCCGCTGCTGGCCCCCGGCATCGTCGCCACCGCGCTGTTCGCGTTCATCACCGCATGGAACGAGTTCTTCTTCGCGCTCGTCCTGCTCAAGACTCCTTCGATGCAGACGTTGCCGGTCGTGCTCACCCACTTCCTCGGCGCCGAGGGCGTGGCCGACCTCGGCCCGCTCGCCGCCGCCGCGTTCCTCGCGACCCTCCCCTCCCTCGTCGTCTTCGTCCTCATCCAGAAGCGGATCACGGGCGGCATGATGGCCGGGGCGGTGAAGGCCTGATGCGCATCGCCCGGCTCACGAAGCTCGCAGCCGCCGCCACCGCGCTCGCGTCGCTGCTCCTCACGGGCTGCTCGGACGGCGGCGGCGACCGGGACACCGATGGAAAGGTCACCCTCCGCTTCCAGTCGCTGGCCTGGCAGAAGGAGTCCGTCGACGCCAACAAGGAACTCGTCGACGAGTGGAACGCCGCACACCCCGACGTCCGGGTCGAGTACGTCCAGGGCAGCTGGGACAGCGTGCACGACCAGCTGCTGACGTCCTTCGAGGGCGGCGAGGCCCCGGACATCATCCACGACGCCTCCGACGACCTCGCCGACTTCGCGTACGGCGGCTACCTCGCCGACCTGAGCGAGCTGCTGCCCGCCCGGCTCAAGAACGACATCCCGCGGCGCAGCTGGCGGACGACGACCTTCGGCAAGGGTGTCTACGGCGTGCCGTTCCTCCAGGAGCCGAGGGTCCTGATCGCCAACGAGAAGATCCTCAGGGCGTCGGGGGTGCGCATCCCCACCCCCGAGAAGCCGTGGACCTGGCCGGAGTTCCGGCGGATCACCAAAGAGCTGAGCGCCGGCGACGGCAAGAGGTTCGGTGTCGCCTGGCCCCTCAAGGACCCGGTGTCCGCCACCCTCAACCTGGGGCTGTCGGCGGGCGGACAGCTCTTCCACCGCGACGCCGACGGCAAGGTGCGGGTGCGCTTCACCGAGGGCGACGCCGTGGTCCCCCGCACCATCCACGACCAGGTCGACGCCGACAGGAGCGCATCGGCGGCCACCCTCGGCATGGGCGGCTCGGACACCCTGCCCGGCTTCTTCGGCGGCAAGTACGCCATGGTGCCGCTCGGCTTCTCCTACCGGCAGCAGATCGTCCAGCAGGCCCCCGAAGACTTCGAGTGGAAGGTGCTTCCGGCCCCGGCGGGAGCCGGAGGACCGGCCCAGGGGGTGAGCCCCCAGACGCTGTCGGTGGCCGAGGACAGCCCGTACAAGAAGGAGGCGGTGGAGTTCATCGACTTCTTCCTCCAGCCGGACAACATGGCGCGTCTCGCCAAGGGCGACTGGATGCTGCCGACCGGCGCCGCGGCGCTGAAGGACCCGGGCCTGCGGGCCGAGAAGGACGGCTGGGCCACCGGCACCGCACTCGCCGAGCACCTGGTCCCGGCCCCGGCGCAGTCCGTGCGCGGCTATCCCGAGTGGAAGGACAAGGTGGCGACACCGGCCTACCAGGAGTTCTACAGCGGGGCGATCGACGTCGAGGAGCTGGAGAAACGCCTGGTCGAGGACGGGAACCTGGTGCTCGCCCGTTACCAGCGCTGAATCGCGGCGGCGGCGCGGGCTCCGAGGGCGAGGGAACAAGGAATTCTCGTTGCACGAGACGTTTCGTCTCGCCTAAGGTCGAGGCATGACCTCACGCAAGCCTGCTCACATCGCCATGTTCTCCATCGCCGCCCCCGGGCATGTGAACCCGAGCATCGAAGTGATCCGGGAACTCGTGGCCCGGGGGCACCGCGTCTCGTACGCGATCCCCGCCTCCTTCGCCGACAAGGTCGCCGCCACCGGCGCCGACCCGGTGATCTACACCTCGACGCTCCCCACCGAGGACACCCCGGACGCCTGGGGCACGGAGCTGATCGACAGCATCGAGCCGTTCCTCGACGACGCCGTCCAGGCGCTGCCCCAGCTGGCCGCGGCGTTCGAGGGGGACGAGCCGGACCTCGTCCTCCACGACATCACCTCCTACCCGGCGCGCGTCCTCGCCCACCGATGGGGCGTGCCCGCCGTGTCGCTCTCCCCGAACCTCGTCGCCTGGGAGGGGTACGAGGAGGAGGTCGCGGAGCCGCTGTTCGGCCCGCTCAAGCAGACCGGGCGCGGCCGGGCGTACTACGCGCGCTTCGGTGCCTGGCTCGACGAGAACGGTCTGAGCGGCATCGACCCCGACCCCTTCGTGGGCCGCCCGGCCCGCAGCATCGTCCTGATCCCCAAGGTCCTCCAGCCGAACGCGGACCGGGTCGACGAGTCCGTCCACTCCTTCGTCGGCGCCTGCCAGGGCGACCGCACGGACCAGGGCGACTGGCGGCGCCCGGCCGGCGCGGACAAGGTGCTGCTGGTGTCGCTCGGTTCGACGTTCACCAGGCTGCCCGAGTTCTACCGGGAGTGCGTCAAGGCCTTCGGCGACCTGCCCGGCTGGCATGTGGTGCTCCAGATCGGCAGGTTCGTCGAGGAGTCCGAGCTCGGTGAGGTGCCGGCCAACATCGAGGTGCGCAACTGGGTGCCGCAGCTGGCCGTCCTCAAGCAGGCCGACGCCTTCATCACCCACGCGGGCGCCGGCGGCAGCCAGGAGGGCCTCGCCACCGGTACGCCGATGGTCGCGGTCCCGCAGGCCGTCGACCAGTTCGGCAACGCCGACATGCTCGGTCTCGCTCGGTGTCGCCCGCAGGGTCGACACCGAGGACGCCACCGCCGAGGCCCTGCGCGCCGCGTCCTCGGTCTGCTGGCCGACCCGGAGGTGGCCCGCAGGGCCGAGGACATCCGCGCCGGCATGGAGTCCGAGGGCGGTACCGAGCGGGCGCGCGACCTCATCGAGGCCGAACTGCCCGCGCGGTGAAACCGGCCGGGGCGGCCCGGCGGAAGCGGGGCCGTCCGGCCCGTCCCGCCCCCCGACGCCCCCGTCGCCGCTCCCGAGGCCGCTCCCCGGCACCTCACTCGGCGTCGAACCACGGCTTGCCGGCCGCCCAGTGCCCGACTCGTCCGGCGAATCCCGGGTCGGCCGTGGTGAATCCGAACTCCGCCCCGAACATCAGCGGCGCCTTGCCGCTGATGTTCCAGATGTGTCCTCGATGAGGTCCGGTCACGACGAGGTGCCAGTACATGCCGCACCCGTCGGTGCCCAGCACGACCGTTCCGTGGCCGAAGACCTGGCCGAGGACCGGATCGATCTCCTCGGACGGCCTGGGGTCGTCCTCCCACCGTCACATCGAGGTCAGCGGGAAGGGGCGGCCCAGGTCCCGCTCCGATCCGTCGTCCCCCAGCAGTCGGGCAGCCCGGCCGGCGGCACAAGGCCGTAATCCGGCGGCCCGGAGCGGGAACCGTCGGTTGTCTCCGCGACGAACGTCCGGTACGGCTCGGGCAGGACGATGCCGTGCCCGGCCTCGAAGGCGTGAACGGCGTCCCAGCCCAACGCCGATTCGCCGCCGTCGTCCACGTCGAAGGCCGCACGCAGCGCGGCGATGACCCCGGGGCCGGCGTGATCAGTCTTCATACGGCTCATGCATGGCACCCGGCTGTGGCAGCGGCCGTACGGAGAAGAGGGCGGCGGCAGCGGTGGAGCGTAAGTCTCCTCCGCGTAAAGGGTGTTCGGGAACCCCCTGTCCGACTTGGAGCCCGCTGCCCGTTTTTTTGTTGTGAAACCTTGTTGAGTAAGTGACGGGATCATGAAGACCTTGATCTGCGCGCGTCAATCGGTCAGGGTTTCGAGCCAACCCCCGGAGATCTTCCGGTCCGGAGGTAAATCCCCCCACATTTTGACGAGGAGACCCCTCTTCATGGCACTTCACAAGCGTTCCAGCCGGCTGAAGCTCACCGCGGCGATAACCGCCGTGGCGGCCGCGGCCGGCGTGACCGTACTCAGCTCCCCCTTCGCGGGGGCGGCTCCGGCCGCCCAGGGGCATGTGTACGGGGCCGGCGCCGAGGGCGCCGTCGCCGGCAGCTACATCGTGATGCTGGACGAGAAGACCGACAAGCAGGACCTGGCCAAGGAGTACGGCGGCAAGCTCCGGCGCAACTACAGCTCCGCCATCAACGGCTTCTCCGCCAGCGGCCTCTCGGAGACCGAGGCCAAGCGCCTGGCCGCCGACCCGTCCGTCGCCAAGGTCGTCCAGAACAAGAAGTTCACGATCAACGCGACGCAGGACAACCCGCCGTCCTGGGGCATCGACCGCATCGACCAGGCCGGCACGGCCGGTGACAGCAAGTACACCTACCCGGACAGCGCGGGCGAGGGCGTCACGGCGTACGTCATCGACACCGGTGTCCGGATCACGCACAAGGACTTCGAGGGCCGCGCCGCCCACGGCTTCGACGCCGTGGACAACGACGACTCCGCCGACGACGGCAACGGCCACGGCACGCACGTCGCCGGCACATCGCCGGCGCCGCGCACGGTGTCGCCAAGAAGGCGAAGATCGTCGCGGTCCGCGTCCTCGACGACCAGGGCTCGGGCACCACCGAGGGCGTCGTCGCCGGCATCGACTGGGTCACCAAGAACCACCAGGGCCCCTCCGTCGCCAACATGAGCCTCGGCGGCGGCGCCGACGAGGCCCTCGACGAGGCGGTGCGCAAGTCCATCGCCTCCGGCGTCACCTACGGTGTCGCGGCGGGCAACGAGTCCAGTGACGCCGGGCAGGGTTCCCCGGCCCGCGTGAAGGAGGCCATCACCGTCGCCTCCAGCACCAAGGACGACGCGCAGTCCGACTTCTCCAACTTCGGTCAGGTCGTGGACATCTACGCACCCGGATCGGACATCACCTCCTCCTGGAACGACAGCGACGAGGGCACGAAGACCATCTCCGGTACGTCCATGGCGACCCCGCACGTCGTGGGCGCCGCCGCGCTCTACCTGGCGGGCCACAAGGACGCCACGCCCCAGGCCGTCGCGACGGCGCTGACCGGGGGCGCCACCCTGGACAGGATCAGCAACCCGAGCACCGGCACGCCGAACAAGCTGCTGAAGGTCGTCGAGTAGGGACGCGCCCGCGGCACTGAACGGGCGGTCGCCGTGCCCTCCCCCACGGGGCACGGCGGCCGCCTATCGTTTGGCGCATGACCACGACATACGCCGCCCTGCTGCGCGGAATCAATGTGAGCGGGCACAAGAAGGTGCCCATGGCCCAGTTCCGGGCACTGCTGACCGAACTGGGCCACCGGGATGTCCGTACGTACCTCCAGAGCGGCAACGCCGTCTTCACCGCCGACGCCGCCGACGCCGAGGATTCGCTCGCCGCGGACCTGGAGAAGGCCATGGAGACGCACTTCGGGTTCACCGTCGACTGTCTGGTCCGCAGCGGCGCCTACCTGAAGGCCGTCGCCGACGCCTGTCCCTTCCCGGCCGCCGAGTTGGAGGGCAGGCAGCTCCACGTCACCTACTTCTCGCACCGGGTCGGCCCCGAGCGGTTCGCGCCCGTCGACCCGGCGGCGTACCTCCCCGAGGAGTTCCGCCTCGGCGACCGCGCCCTCTACCTCTACGCACCGGACGGGCTGGGCCGCTCCAAGCTCGCCGAGACGCTGGCGAGGCCGGCCCTCCTCAAGGGCGTCACCGCGACCACCCGCAACTGGAACACGGTCGCCAAGCTCGTGGAGATGACCCGTGACTGACGACGCGATCGAGGCCGCCATCGAGGGCGAGCTGCGCCTGCTCGACCCGGCCGTCCGCAACACCCCCGAGCTCCTCGTCGAGCTGTTCCACCCCGACTTCCACGAGTTCGGGGTGTCGGGCCGCCGCTGGGACCGCGACTCGATCGTCGCGGCCCTCACCGACGAGTCCGCCGCGGCGACGGCCCGTCCGATCACCACCACCCGGATGCGGGGCGTACGGCTCGCCCCCGACGTGGTCCAGCTGACCTTCGACACCGAGAGCAACGGCCGACGCGCCCACCGGAGTTCACTGTGGCGCCGGACGGACCGCGGCTGGCTCCTCTACTTCCACCAGGGCACGCCCTACGAAGAGGAGGACGAACCCGGCGCCACACCGCCGTCCCCGTGACCCGCTCCGCCCGTGCGGTCCACCGGCCGTCCGTACGGGCGATCCGCACGGGGTGGCCGAAGCACGTGCTGACCTGACCGGTCGTCAGCGCGTCGTCGGGCGTGAGCCGGGACACCGGCCGCCGCGCGGCAGCATCGCGTGCGTGCGTACTGGCCGCGCGCTCCGCCCCTGCCGCCCGTCCCGAGCATCTCCAGCAGCCGGTCGGCCCGCGCCAGGTCCTCGACGGCCGGCGACCGACGCGGCACCGGCTCTGCGGAGTTGGTGAGCCCGGTCAGGACGACGTCCCGCACCCGCAGCGGGCGGCGCGGGTCCACCTGGCCGAGGTGCGCCCGGAGCTCCCGCAGGCCCCCCAGCGCCCGCCCGAGCACCTCCACCGTGCCGCGCGTCGGATGCGAGACGGCGCCGAGCAGGGCGAGCAGGGTGCTCTTGCCCGCACCGTTCGCACCGAGCAGCGCCCAGTGCTCGCCGCTGCGTACGGTCAGCGAGACCGAGTCCAGCAGTACATTGCCGTCCCGGACCCCATCGACCCGGTCCGCCCTGACCGCGACGCTCACAGCTCCGCCATCTCCTCCGCGCCCAGCCGCAGCTCCGCCGCGGCCAGGTTCTCCTCCAGGTGTACGAGCGACCCCGTGCCCGGCGTCGGGCACAGCACCGGCGACCGGTGCAGCAGCCAGGCCAGCGCGAGCTGCCCGCGCCCCTTCAACTCCCCGTTGGCCAACGGGAACCAGGGCAGGAAGGCGATCCCGCGCGCCTCGCACAGTTCAAGGACGTCCTCGGACGACCGGTCCACCAGGTTGAAGCGGTTCTGCACGGACGCGATGTCCGTCAGCGCCAGCGCCTCCTCCAGCTGCCCGACGGTGACGCAGTCCAGCCCGATGTGCCGGATCTTGCCCGCCGTACGCAGCTCGTCGAGCGCGCCGAGCTGCTCGGCCATCGGTACGTCCGGGTCGAACCGGTGCAGCTGATACAGGTCGATGGTCCCGGTCCGCAGCCGCCGCAGGCTCGCGTCGCACATGGCACGCAGTCCTCGGGCCGCCCCGCGACGTGCCAGGCGTCGGCGCTCGTACGGACCACGCCGCCCTTCGTCGCGACGACGAGTCCGTCCGGGTAGGGATGGAGCGCCTCGGCGACGAGCTCCTCCGCGAGCCCGGGACCGTAGTTGTCCGCCGTGTCGATGAGCGTGACGCCGCGCTCGGCCGCGCGCCGCAGTACCGCGACCGCGTCCGCACGCTCGCCCCGCGGGCCCCAGTAACCCGGCCCGGTGAGCTGGGCCGTACCGAACCCGAGACGGCGTACGGGAAGATCCCCGCCGATGCTGAAGGTGCTGAAGGTGCTGAAGGTGCCGAAGGTGTCCGAGATCATGTGCGGACGCTACTCCGTGCCCTCTGCACACAACGCGCGGGGTGTGGCAGGCTCACGCCATGCGCTACATCATCATCGGGGCAGGGGCGGTCGGCGGCACCATCGGCGGGCGGTTGGCCGAGGGCGGGCACGAAGTGGTACTCGTCGCACGCGGGGCGCACTACGAGGCCCTGCGCGCCGGGGGCCTGCGCCTGACGACGCCCGAGGGCACCCGGGTCCACCGACTGCCCGTGGTCCACGGGCCGGACGGCCTCGGTCCGCTCCTGCGGGCCGACGACGTACTGCTCCTCTCCGTCAAGACCCAGGACAGCACGGCCGCCCTCGACGCGTGGAGCGCGAGCCCCGGTGGCCGGCGGCGGCACGGCGGGCGAGGTGCTGCCGCTCGTCTGCGCGCAGAACGGCGTCGAGAGCGAACGCCTCGCGCTGCGCCGCTTCCGCCACGTCTACGGCATGTGCGTCTGGCTGCCCGCCACCCACACCGAGCCCGGTTCCGTCTCCGCTCCCGGCACGCCGGTCTCCGGCGTGCTGCACCTCGGCCGCTACCCGTCGGGCGCCGACGGCACGGCCCGGGGGATCGCCGCCGACCTGGAGAAGTCACGGTTCCTGGCACCGGTCGCGGCGGACGTGATGCGGTGGAAGTACGCCAAGCTGCTGAGCAACCTCGCGAACGCGATCGAGGCGGTCTCGGGGGTCATCGCGAGCGACGAGGCGAGGGCGTCTTCCAGCGCGCCCTCGCGGAGGGGCGGGCGGCGCTGACAGCCGCGGGCATCGAAGCGGCGTCCCCGGCGGAACAGGCGGCGGCCCGCGACGGCCGGATGACCTTCGAGCCCCTCGACGGGGCGGAGCGCGGGGGCGGATCGTCCTGGCAGAGCCACAGCCGGGGGACGGGCACGATCGAAGCGGACTACCTGAACGGGGAGATCGTGCTGCTGGGCAGGGTGCACGGCGTGCCGACTCCGGTGAACGAGGCGCTGCAGCGCATCGCCAACACGTTCGCGCGCGAGCGCAGCGCCGGCCGGCTCGCTGGGGGCCGGGGAACTGACGGCGCTGGTGGACGGGGACTGAGCGGGCGAGTCTCCCGCTCAGCGGGCGGATGCAGCCCGTCCGGCGGTGGAGGGCACGCCCGCAGGGCGGGCAGCACACCCCCTACGCGCCGACCGCCGCCAGCCGCCGCACCGGCGCCCGCGCCTCGTCGTAGCGCGCCAGCAGCAGCCGGGCCAGCTCCGGGGACGCGCCCAGGACCTCGCCCAGCGCGTCCGCGCCCGACTCCTGCGCGCCACGGACGATCCGGTCCGGCAGGAAGCCGGGGGCGACGACGTACGGGGCGACGGCGACGCGGCGCACCCCGGGCACGGCCCGCAGCAGCCGGACCGCGTCCTCGGTACGGGGGTAGCCCCCGGCAGATACAGCGTGGCGAACGCAGGCCGCACGGCGCACCAACCGGTGTGCCGCAGCTCCCGCGCGATTTCAGCGATCACTGCGATCGCCTCCGGGTCCGTGGAGCCCGCCGAGGCCAGGACGAGCCCGGTCGAGCTTCTGCCGCCGGGGGCGAGCCCGGCTTCGTACAGCCGCCGCTCCAGGGCGGTCAGCAGGAGCGGCGAGGGGCCGAGAACCTCCGCCTGGTGGATCCGCAGCCGCGGCAGCCGCGCCGACGCCTCGTGGAGCACGGCGGGGATGTCGGCCTTCGCGTGGAAGGCGCGGGTCAGGAGGAGGGGCAGGGCCACCACGTCCTGTACGCCCTCGGCCGCGAGACGCTCCAGCACCTGCGGTACCGCCGGGGCGTTGAAGTCCAGGAATCCGGTCTCCACGCGCAGCCCCGGCCGCTGCGCCCGCACGCGTGCCACGAGCGCGTGCACGGTCGCGGCGTGCCGCGGATCGCGGCTGCCGTGGGCTATGACGAGGAGGACCGGACGACGGGACATGGTGATCAGCCCTTGGTCAGCAGGCCACGGCTGCGCAGCACGCGGCGCTCCAGCGGGGAGAAGAACAGCAGGTCGATGCCGATGCCGACGATCAGGATCAGGATGATGGTCGCCAGCACGCCGGACATGTCGCTGTACGTACGGAAGTTCTCCATCAGCTGTCCCAGACCCGTGCCCAGGTCCGGCGAGTTGGCGATCAGCTCGGCGGCCATCAGCGAGCGCCACGAGAACGCCCACCCCTGCTTGAGACCGGCCAGGTACCCCGGCAGCGCGGCGGGCAGCAGGACGTGCCGGATGCCGTTGACGCCGGTGGCCCCGATGGTGCGGCCGGCCCGCAGGTACAGCGGCGGGATCTGGTCGACGCCGGCGACCAGGCCGTTGGCGATCGACGGTACGGCGCCCAGCAGCACCACCGCGTAGATGGTCGCGTCGGTCAGCCCGAACCAGATGATCGCGGCGGGCACCCAGGCCACCGAGGGCAGCGACTGGAGGCCGGACAGGATCGGCCCGATCGCCGCCCGCACCACCTTCACCCGCGCCACCAGCAGGCCCAGCGGCGTGCCGATGGCGACGGAGACGGCGAAACCGAGGGCGCCGCGCGAGATGCTGGTCCAGATGTAGCCGAGCAGCGTTCCGTCGAGCCACATCTGCTCGACCGAGTGCCACACGTCCAACGGGCCCGGCAGCACGTAGTCCGGCTTGAGGTCGGAGGCCGCGGCGAGCTGCCACAGGGTGACGACCAGGGTGATGGCCACCAGCGGCGGCACCACCTTGGACAGCAGGATCCGCCCGAGGCCGACGCGCTCGGCGGACTGCTTCGTCTCCAGCGCGTCCAGGCCCGCCTCCAGCCCGGCGAGGTCGTTCTTGGGAGCCGTCTCCCGTGCGTCGGTCGTTTCAGTGCTGGCCATGTCGACGGATCTCCCCCCGCAGTTGTTCGGTGATCTCTACGGACAGGTCGGCGACCGCGGAATCCTCGATCCGGCGCGGCTGCGGGATGCCGACCCGCCCACTCGCGCGCGCTGCGTCCGCCGGGCGACGACAGCAGCACCACGCGCTCGGCGAGGCGGACGGCCTCGCGGACGTTGTGGGTGACGAAGAGGACCGAGACGCTGGTCTCGGACCAGATGCGGGTGAGCTCCTCGTGCAGTACGTCACGGGTGATGGCGTCCAGCGCGGCGAACGGCTCGTCCATCAGCAGGAGCTTGCTGTCCTGCGCGAGGGCACGGGCCGCAGCGCGACGCGCTGGCGCATGCCGCCCGACAGCTCGTGCACGCGCTTGCCGTACGCGCCGCCGAGCCGCAGCCAGCTGGAGCAGCCGCTCGGCCTCCCCGCGGCGCTCGGACTTCGCCATGCCCCGCAGCTTCAGGGCCAGTTCGATGTTCTTGCCCGCGGTCAGCCACGGGAAGAGCGCGTGCTCCTGGAACATCAGGGCGGGCCGGCCGCCCGGCACGTCGATGGTGCCGGCGGACGGGCGGTCGAGCCCCGCGACCAGGTTGAGCAGGGTCGACTTGCCGCAGCCGGAAGCCCCCAGCAGGGTCACGAACTCGCCCGGCGCGACGTCGATGCTGATGTCGTCCAGTACGAGCTGCTGCGCGCCGGGCGGCCGAACGACTTCGACACGTGGTCGATCCGTGCGGCGTACTGCGCCGTGTCTACGGGCGCGGCGGCCTGCTTGACGAGTGTGGTGGCCATGAGCCTCACCTCCTGAGGGCGTTCCGGATACGGAAAGAGACGGACGGGACGGTTACTTGGCGCCGAGTCCGGCGTCCGCGACGGCCGGCCGCTTCTCGGCCTTCAGCACCTTGTCGAGGAGCCTCAGGTCGTAGATGCCGTCGAGCACCGGGTCCTTGAGGAGACCGGCCTTCACCGCGTGGTCGGCCTCTTCCCGCAGCGTCGTCGCGAGCGGGTCGTCGGTCGTCTCGACGTTCTTGAACGCGGGGTCGAGCACCTCGGCGGGCAGTTCCTTGCCGGAGTCGGCCTTCAGCTTCGCGTTGACGGCGGCCTTCGCCTCGTCCGGGTTGGCCTTGATCCACTCGTTGGTCTTCACCGAGCCGCGCAGCACGGCCTCGACGACGTCCGGGTGCTCCTTGAGGAACTTCTGGGAGACGATCACGTTCGTGATGACGAACTTGCCGTCCTTCCAGAGCTTCTTCTCGTCGAGCAGTACCTTGCCGCCGCCCGCGACGAGCTTGGACGCGGTGGGCTCGGGCACCCATGCGCCGTCCAGCGCGCCGGACTCGAAGGAGGCCGGGATCTCCTTGTTGTCCTGGCGCACGACGCTGACGTCGCCCTTGCCGGTGCTGGGGTCGACCTTCAGCCCCTTGCCCGACAGGTAGTTCAGCAGCGCCACGTCCTGGGTGTTGCCGAGCTGCGGGGTGGCGATGCGCTTGCCCTTGAGGTCGTCCAGGGACTTGATCTTCTCGGGGTTCACGACGAACGAGACGCCGCCGGAGGCCGAACCGGAGATGATCCTCAGGTTCTGCCCCTGGGACTTGGTGAATCCGTTGATCGCGGGGGAGGGGCCGATCCAGCCGATGTCGATGGCGCCGGCGTTGAGGGCCTCGATCTCCGAGGGGCCCGCGTTGAACACCTGCGGCTTGACCTGAGTGCCGCCCAGTTCCTTCTGGAAGAGGCCCTTCTGCAGACCGACCAGGGCGGTGGCGTGGGTGACGTTCGCGAAGTAGCCGATCCGGACCTCGTCGACGCCGCCGATCTTCTTGCCCTTGGCGACGGGCGCGGTCTTGTCGTCCTTCTCGGCCTGCGAGCCGTAACCGCAGGCGCCCAGCGCGCCGATCAGCAGCGGCAGGGCGGCGGCAGCGGCGAGGCTGCGGCGAAGGGTGGTACGCGCGGCATGCACGGGAGGTGTTCCTCTCGGTGGCCCGGGGGGCACGTCCCTCACCTGTGGCGGGGCGTGTCCGGGAAGTCGGCGGGTCTTCGTCGGTACAGCGGAAGATACTGCGGCAGGGCGCGCGGGCAGTGCGCGTACGTCATCGGGCACATCGCGCGACGCCGCCCGTTCCCGCACCGAGGGAACCGCTGCCGACGCGGCCGCCTTCCTTGGCGAACAGTCCGTACATGTCGAGAGTCATGATCAGAAGTCCCAGCCTCGTCGTCGGCCACGGCCTTCACCGTCTCGGCGGCGAACGAGTCGCCCGCCATGCCGGCCGCCAGCGTCGTACCGTCCGCCGGGTCGATCAGCAGGAACGATCCGGTGCGGCGCGAGTCGCGGTACGCGTCGAGCGCGAGCGGCTCGGCGGTGCGGACCTTCACCCGGCCGATGTCGTTGGCGACCAGCTGACCCGGGTCCGCGTGCTGGGACAGGTCGTCCAGCGTCAGCCGGGACGGGATCTCCTTGACGATCGCCTTGACCGTGCGCGTGGTGTGCTTGAGCAGCACGCGCTGGCCGACGGTGAGCGGCTGGTCGGCCACGTGGCAGACCGTCGCCTCGACGTCCTGGGTGGTGCGCGGCGCCGAGCCGCTCGGCGCGATCAGGTCGCCGCGCGAGATGTCCAGGTCGTCGGCGAGCGTGACCGTCACCGACTGCGGCGCCCACGCGATGTCGACCGGCTCGCCCAGCGCGTCGATGCCGGTGATCGTCGACGTACGGCCCGACGGGAGGACCGTCACGGCCTCGCCCACGCGCAGCGCGCCGGACGCGATCTGGCCTGCGTAACCCCGGTAGTCGGGGTGCTCGGCGGTCTGCGGGCGGATGACGTACTGGACGGGGAAGCGGGCCTTGCAGCCGGCCAGGTCGTGGCTGACCGGGACGGTCTCCAGGTGCTCCAGCACGGTGGGGCCGCCGTACCAGTCCATGTTCGCGGACGGCTCCACCACGTTGTCGCCGGCCAGCGCCGAGATCGGGATCGCGGTGATCTCCGGGACGCCGAGGGAAGCGGCGTACGCCGTGAACTCCTCGGCGATGGCGGCGAAGACCGGCTCGGCGTAGTCGACGAGGTCCATCTTGTTGACGGCGAGCA
>RHMC01000120.1 GCA_003719395.1 Streptomyces altiplanensis | reverse complement strand
CGACCGCGTCGAACAACTCGGACATGGAGCACCTCCTGACCAACACCCTACCCCATGAAACGTACTATTCGCGTACCTTTGGCGTACGAATTGCGTACCAAGCGTGTTTGTGGGCGAGGGACGCGGTTCTGGCCGGGGAAGGGCTGGAAACCATCGCGTCACGCGGAGTGTCCATGGGGAGATACGGGCGGTTGCATGCTCTGGGTAACCGGGAGGTCACGTGAAGTGGAGAGGTGCGTTCAATGTCGCGATGAAAGAACGGGAGGCGATACACAACCAACGTGCACGCCTGGATGACCCGACGGTCGGGCTCACCGCCCTGCACGGAGAACTGACGCAGGGCCGCCTGAAGATCCTGGAAACCATCCAGGGGGGCGTCACCGGCCTGCGCGAGGAGAACCGGGAGGTACGCCGTCGCCAGGACCGGATGATCAGCGACCTGAACGAGACGCGGGGCGAGCTCCGGCAGCTGCTGGACCTCGTCGATGCCCTTCGTCCCCTGGCGCTGGCCGACGGCGCGGGTGAGAAGGCCGGTGACAACGCGCGGGCGCAACCCGAGCAGACCGCGCCGCCGCCGCAGCCCGGGCCGGAGGCCGACTACGACTTCCCCGGGTCCGCCGCAGCGCACCCCGCCGCCCCACCCAACACCGACTCCCAGGGGGGAACCATGGACAACACCGCGCGCCAGGCGCAGCCCGGTGCCGGCGGCCAGGACCAAGACCTCGCTCTCAGGAGTGCCATCGAGGCCGCTCACCAGGGCACGAGCACGTCCACTGCCCAGCCTTCCGCTGCCGCGTCGCAGGCATCCGCCGGCGGGGAGCACCCTCGGGTCGCCCACGGTGTCCTGCTGCTGAAGGCCGCCGGTGTGGCCTCCGCGGAACTGATCGCGCACCGCGACACCTGGGAGTGGCTCGCCGCCCTGGCCGTCGGGCACAGCCACTTCCGCACTCCGCCCGCTGTCGAGGACTTCAAGGCAGGTCGCGTCCGGACCGTCCTGTCCGGACGCTCGCTGATCGCTCTGCTGATCGAGCTGTGGGACACGCGCTCCACCGCCGCCCCGCTGGGGGGCGACTGGTCACTGGCCATGACCTCGTACAAGCGCATCGCGGCCGAACTCACCGACGTCGCCGGGCAGGGTGAGGTAATCCGCATCGTCCTGGACGACGGCCTCCCCTCCCAGGAGACCGACGACTGACCACCCACCGCACGCCGGCGAACAGACGATGGCCGCCCGGACCGATTCGGTCGGTCATCGTCGTGGCGCGGGGTCTCACGGAGCAACTCGGGTGACAGCGGGAGGACGGTGGGGTCGACCTGCGTCCCGGCCGGACGCTCGTCGGGACCCGCAGCGGGATGCACATCACCCGGGACCAACGGACGTCATCAGAGTCCGGGTCGTCCTTCCACGACGCGGCGAACCAGCGAAGACGGTTCCGGGCGTCACGCCAAGCCCGCAACAGCCACCGCAAACGACGCGGACACACACCACCGCAAGACGACAAACCATCACCACAAAGACCGCTGCAGTACTGGGCCGCAGGTCTGACATCACCTCGGAACGCCACCGCGTCAGCGTCGGCCCGGTCAGGGACGACGCCGGGCGCCGCCCGCAATCGCTGACGCGGCCTGATCACCGCACGGCAGGCGCATTGGCATGGACCTGCCCATGATCCTCCGTTAGGGTCCTGTCCGCAGGTCGTGAGAGCGCTCTCAGCTCTCTGTTCCGCAGTCCCCCACATCGCTGGATCCCAGAAGGGCCAACAGCCTTGAGACGATCGACAGCCATACGTACCGGACTCACCACCCTGCTCCTCATCGGCACCTGTGCCACGACGAACGGCAGCCCGGCCACGGCCGCGCCCCCCACGCCCCCGGCCGCGCTCTCCGAGGCCCCCGCCTCACCCGCGTTGCTCTCCGCCCTCCTGCGCGACCTCGGCCTGAGCAGGAGCCAGGCCGTCGCCAGGCTCGACGCCGAGAAGAAGGCCACCGCCCTCGAGAGCAGGGCCCGGCGCGCGGCGGCCAGGCGTACGCGGGTGCGTGGTTCGACGCCGACGCCGGGAAGTTGACCGTGGCCGTCACCGGCGCCCGGTCCGCCGAGGCCGTACGCGCCGACCGGCGCGAAGGCGAAGGTCGTGACGTACAGCGCGAGCCGGCTCGACGCCGCCAAGAAGAGGATCGACGCCCTCTCCGCCCCGGCGGGCGTGGCCAGTTGGCGGGTCGACCCCGCCGACAACCGTGTCGTTGTCGATGTCATCGCCGGCCGTGCGGCGGACAACGATGTCCGCGCCTTCGTCGGCCGGGCCCGCGAGGCCGGCCCGGTGGCCGTGCGGAAGATCGCCGAGGCTCCCCGCACCACCGCGGCCGGAACCGTCGGCGGCGACCCGTACTACACCGGCAACGTGCGGTGCTCCATCGGGTTCTCCGTCCACGGGGGCTTCGTCACCGCGGGCCACTGCGGCAGGACGGGAGCCGCGGTGTACGGCTGGGACCGGTCCTACATCGGCAACTTCCAGGGGTCGAGCTTCCCGGGCAACGACTACGCATGGGTCAACGTCGGCAGCGGCTGGTGGACCGTGCCGGTGGTCCTCGGCTGGGGCACCGTCCCCGACCGGCTGGTCCGCGGGTCCAGCGAGGCGCCCGTGGGAGCGTCCGTCTGCCGGTCCGGCTCCACCACGCGCTGGCACTGCGGCGTCGTCCAGGGCAAGAACATCACGGTGAACTACGCCCAGGGCGCGGTCTACGCGATGACCGGGACGAGTGTCTGCGTCGAGGGCGGTGACTCCGGAGGCGCCTACATCAGCGGTGACCAGGCCCAGGGCATCACCTCCGGTGGGTCCGGCAACTGCACCACCGGCGGTCAGTCCTTCTACCAGCCCATCAACCCCGTGCTGAGCCGATACGGACTCACCCTGCACACCGCCTGACGTGCGGACGGGTGGAGCGTCGCCAGTGGGGCGCGGCTCCACCACCCGCGCCTGCCCCGCGCCCCCGCACTGTTACGTAACGCTGAACACATCCGTAGCGGGCGTGTGCGCCACGCCCCCCGTCAGCCCGGCGCACCACCTGCGTGAACACGCAGAACCCGCCGCTTCACCCACGTGATCACCACCGGTGCGGTGCGGCGTACGCCCCCCCACCCACGTGAATCGATGGCCGGCTTGGTACGTGGGGTCTGAGACGGTTCGCGGCCCGGCGGACGGACCACCCGGCTCACCGGAGGGCAACGTCTTCGAGTGATACTCGCCGGCCAGGCGAAGTCCTCGTAGTGGTCGCTCAATTCGACTTCGAGCCGTACGGACATACCGCGCACCCCAGGGGCGTTCCGGACGCACGCCGCCTTGAAGACCTCGGCGAAGCCGTAGCGGGTACGGTCCGGCTCATGGCAGGCGTCGGGGCCGAGGAAGGCGATCCACCGGTCGTAGTGCTCCTGCAGTTCTGATCGGGGCGCATTCCCCGGACTGTTCCGATGAGGGCTCCGGCGTGGGAGACGGTCCAGCTCAAGGCGGGCAGGTCCGCCTTGGCGGCGCGAGCGAGCAGACAGCCGAGAGCAAGGAGGACATCCCGCGCTG
Organism: Streptomyces altiplanensis; assembly: GCA_003719395.1. Classification (GTDB taxonomy): domain Bacteria; phylum Actinomycetota; class Actinomycetes; order Streptomycetales; family Streptomycetaceae; genus Streptomyces; species Streptomyces altiplanensis. The sequence goes on along the minus strand of RHMC01000120.1, from coordinate 16,528 downwards.
GTGGAGCTGTCACTGGTGGGCGAACACCGTCGCGGGCACGGTGGTCTCTACGACGCTCCGGCCGCGGGCCGGGTCGATGCGGCCCGGCTTCGTCGGGCCCTGGCGACGGTGCCGCGGGCGTCGGGCGGCCGGCTGGTGCTGGCCGCCGATGTCACCTGCTGGCTGTCGAGCACCTGCCCAGCGGCGCCACACCGAAGCCGGTCTGGCTGTGGTGGCCGGGCACCGACGCCACAGCAGCCCGGGTCGACCGTGTCCCCCTCCGTCGTCACCACCGCAGAATGCGTTCGTGACGCTGGCGGACACCGATCCGCCCCGCCCTGGGAACCCGTACGACGACGTGCCGCGCGGTGACCGGCGCCGTGTGCCGCCCACTGATGATCCTGGCGGTGGAATCTCGCCAGTCGGCCCGGACCCTTACGAGGCACCCGCACCACGCGCCGCCTCCTCGCCGAAGCAGCCCGCCCGGTTCGCCTCGTACGCCGACCCGTTGCGTTCCGGCCATCCCTCACCGGAGCGGCGTTGACGGTGGGGCGAACGAGTGTTTGCCTGGTGCGGCGGCCCCCTCCGAGGGACCGTACGCACCGGACACCGTGACCACCGCGGGGTAGGTACACATGCTCGTCGCGCACTTCTCCAACGAATACCCGCCCGAGACCACAGGTGGTCTCGGGACGTACATGGAGGCCCTGATCACCCATCAGCGGGACCAGGGGGACGATGTCGACCTCTTCTACCTCGGCCCGTCACCGCTGAGGACGAGATCCGTGCACCTGCCTGCCTTCGACGGGGACCAACTGCGGACCTATGCCTCCGGGGAACTTGCGCGCCGCTCGGGCGGGCGCCGTTACGACGTCGTCGTGTGCCACGACTGGCCCGGAATCGTCGTCTCACAGGAGCTGTGGAAGAAGGGTGTGCCGTTGGTTTACACCTGCCACCTGCCGCTGACGTGGGACATCGGTGAATTCGACGATGTCCCGTGCGCGTTCTCGCGGGAGATGGAGTTCTCCGCCCTGGCGCACGCCGACGCGGTGGTCGCGGTGAGCGCCTCGGTGGCCGGGGACCTCACCACGCGTTTCCCCTTCACCGCCGGGAAAACGCACGTGATCCACCACGGTACGGATGCCGACTTCTTCCGCCCGCCGGCCGACCGTTCGGTGCGCGAGCCCGAGACCGTCGCGTACATCGGACGCTTCTACGAGCAGAAGGGCTTCGACCTGCTGCCCGAGATCTTCGCCGCCGTACGGGCGGGCCGGCCCGGGGTCCGTTTCGAGATCATGGGCGTGGGCGAGCTGGAGGCCCCCGTTCGCCGGCGGCTGCGGGAGCTGGACCTCCATGACCGTGTCACCTGGCACCCGTTCTCGGCCTTGGACACGGTACGCGCCCTGTACCGGAGGGCCTCGGTGGTCCTCATGCCCTCGCGCCTCGAACCCTTCGGGCTGGTCGCCATCGAGGCGATGGCGTGCGGAGCCCCCCTCGTCGCGGCGGACACCGGTGGGCTGGGCGAGATCGTCCGGGACGAGGAGACGGGGCTGCTGGCCCCCCCTGGAGACACCGCCTCGGCGGCGGAGCGTGTCATCAGGCTCCTCGCGGAACCGAGGCTGGCGGCGCGCATCTCCGCGGCCGCGCGCGCCGCGGTCGTGCGGGACTTCGACCAGAGCCTCAACTACGACAGATCACGCGATCTCTACAAACGACTGGCCGGTGACGGGCCGTCGACGTGACGGCCCGGCAGACCCGCGCCCGGGCGGCCGCCTCGGCGGTTGCGAGCCGATGTGGCCGACCAGGGGCACGGTGGTCGGCTTCGCCCCTGGCGGGAGGGTGAGTATGCGGGTGGCTGTCGTGGGCGCCGGAGAGAACAACACCGCGCTCCACGAGCAGGTCCGGGCCTTCGTGGGCGCCGACGGGGGGTCAGCACACCGTGTCGAACCCTCCTGAGGACGCGATTCTCGACCTGCACCTGAGCGAACTCATCGCCGACTCGGCCGCCCGCGCGGGCACCCCCTCAGGGCCCGTCCGTAGTGCCGGACGCGCGGACCGTCGAGGCCCCGCGCGTCCGGCACCGGCACCCCAACCGTCAGGAGCACTCCATGGCCGCACCGTGGGACCCGGCCCCAGACATGACGACAGGACACGCGCACAGCCTTCGCCGGCGTGTGGTGGTGACCGGAGCCGGCGGCTACCTCGGCTCCGTACTCGTACCGAAACTGCTCGCGGCAGGGCACTACGTCACCGCCGTGGACGCCTTCTACTTCGGCAGGCAGAGCCTGGAGGAGAGTGAAGACCATCCCCGTCTGCGGGTGGTGGTGCAGGACGTGCGGAGCCTGTCGCCCGACGTGGCGCGGGGAATCGACACGGCGATCTGCCTCGCGGCGCTGAGCAACGACCCGGCGGGGGACATCGACGAGTCGTGGACCGAGTCCATCAACGTGGACGCCACGGTCCACTTCGCCCGGATCGCGAAGGCGGCCGGAGCCAGGGCATTCCTCTTCGCCTCGTCCTGCAGCGTCTACGGCGCCAGCGACGAACCCTCACTCCGGGAGGACGCCGAGGTCCGCCCCCTCACCGCCTACGCACGCTCGAAGGTCGCAGCCGAACGGGCCGTGGCTGCCGAGTCCGGTCCCGGCTTCACCACGGTGTCGCTGCGCATGGGCACACTCTTCGGCGTCTCGCCCCGCATGCGGTACGACCTGATGGTCAATGCCATGACCGCCTCCGCCGTGCTGCACAAGAAGGTCGGCGTCGACGGGGACGGGCAACAGCGCCGGCCGCTCCTGCACGTCGCGGACGCGGCGGACGCGTACGTCCGCCTGGTGACGGACGCCGAGCGATTGCCGACGGCATCGGCCGTCTACAACCTCGTCAGCGTCAACGCGTCGGTTCGCGACGTCGCCGAGGAGGTCGTGGCCGCCGTACCCGAAGCGGACCTGGCCACGACCGCGAAAGGCCTCGACGCGCGCGACTACGCGGCCGACCCCTCGGCGCTCGGGCGCGACGCCGGGATCGCCCCGCACCGCAAACCGGCGGACGGCATACGCGAGGTCCGGGACTCGGCTGTCGCCGGCCGGCTCACCCCTGAGGAAGTCGAGAGCGCCAGCACCGTGCGGAGACTGCTGGAACAGGCAAAGAGGCCGGCCGCGCACGGGGGCGAACCGGTCCGTCGCGACTTCCTGCCGCTGGCGAAGGCCGACATCGGCCCCCAGGAGGAAGCGGAGGTGCTCGACACCCTGCGGTCGGGCTGGCTCACCACCGGCCCGAAAACAGCCAGGTTCGAGTCGATGGTGGCCGAGTACGTCGGAAGCCGGCACGCCATCGCCACCAACAGCTGCACCGGCGCCCTCCACGTCGCCCTCGCCGCGATCGGCGTCACCACGGGAGACGAGGTCATCACCACCCCGATCTCCTGGCCCTCCACAGCCAACGTGATCTGGCACCTGGGCGCACGCCCGGTGTTCGTCGACGTCGAACCCAAAACCCTGAACATCGACGCGGCACTGATCGAGGCGGCCATAACCCCACGCACCAAGGCGATCATGCCAGTGCACATGGCGGGGCAGGCCTGCGACATGGAGGCCATCGAGAGCATCGCGGCCCGGCACGGCCTGGCCGTCGTCGAGGACGCCGCCCATGCGATCGGCGCCACCCACCGGGGCACCCGCATCGGCTCGCGCGGCAACCCGACCGCATTCAGCTTCTACCCGACGAAGAACATGACGACCGCCGAGGGAGGCATGCTCGTACTGGACGACGACGACCTCGCCCGCGCCGCACGGATGCTGACCCTCCACGGCATCTCCAGCGACGCGTGGGAGAGGAACAGCGCCACGGGCTCACCGCACTGGCAATTACACATGCCGGGCTTCAAATACAACATGACGGACGTCCAAGCAGCCCTCGGACTGCACCAACTGCCCAAACTCGACGCCTACATCGACCGCCGCCAACACCTCTGCGCGCTCTACTCAGCGGGCCTGTCCGGCTTCGAACGCCTCACGCCACTGGAGACGACACGGCCCGACGACCGGCACGCACGGCACCTGTTCATCGTCGCCCTGGCTGAAGGCACCCCCGAAACCGAACGGGACCGGCTGCTGGACCACCTTCGCTCCGAAGGCATCGGCACCGGCGTCCACTTCCGCGGCATGCACCTCCAGCCGTTCTACCGGGACTCCCTCCCGCACGCGTACCGAGACCTCCCCGTGGCCACCTCCCTCTCCCGGCGGATCCTCTCGCTCCCGCTCTTCCCCACCATGAACGACCGTGATGTCGAGGACGTCCTCGAAGCCCTGCGAAAGACGGAGGCCTGATCCGGTGGAGGGACAACAGTGGTCACACGGCACCATCGGGGCGCAGATCATCATCCTGACCCCTGCCGAAGAAGTGCTCCTGCAACTGCGCGACGACGACCCGCTCATCGCCTTCCCCGGCACCTGGTGCATCCCCGGCGGACACCTCGAGCCCGGCGAGGAACCGAGGGACTGCATCGTCCGCGAACTACAGGAGGAGATGCAGCTGTTCGTGACCCCGAGCGACGTGAAGCACCTGTTCTCACGACAGCGGACGTACGGCTTCGAGCACACCTTCTGGATCCGCAGGGACGTGGACGTCGGACAGATCAGACTCACAGAAGGCCAAGCCGTCCGACTGCACCCCCGAACCTCTCTGGGGGGACTGACGCTGGGGTACGAGGACCATGAGGTACTGCGCGCCTTCTTCCGCGACCTCGACACCGGAGACCTGCCATGAACGGGCCCCGCGCCGCCGCCCAACAACACCCACGCCGCGCCGGACCCGGCCCCGTCGGCGCGGACGTATCACTCGCCCTCGCGGTCGACCTGGCCAGGACGGCCGGAGCCCGGCTGCTCCACCTCTTCACGGACGGCGGCATCCGACCCGTCACCAAGAGCCCCGGCCAACGCAGCAGCGCGGCGGACGTCGAGGCGGACCGGTACATCGTCGACACGATCCGAACAGCCCTGCCCGGCCACCGGATCGTCGCGGAGGAGTCCTGGGCGACCGGCCCCGAGTCGGACCACACGTGGATCGTCGACCCGCTCGACGGCACCCACAACTATCTGCGCGGTCGCCCGGACTGGGGCGTCAGTATCGCCTACGCCTACCGTGGAACGGTGATGACCGGGGTGTTCCACGCCCCGGCCACGGGCGCCCTGTACACCGCGGTCCGCGGCGGCGGCGCACACCGCGACGGGCACCGCCTCCAGGTGCGGCCCGCACCGCACCTCGCCCAGTCCCTGGCCATCTGCTCGGCCTCCCCTCCGCCGTGGAAGGACGCAGCCCGCCGCATCCTCGACGGGCTGTGGGGATCGGTCCTGGACATCCGGATCACCGGATGCGGCGCGGCCGCGCTCTGCCAGGTGGCGGAAGGATCCGCGGACGTCTTCGTCGAGGTCGACGGGGAGATGTGGGACTACGCGGCAGGCGCGCTCATCGTCCAGGAGGCCGGCGGGACACTTACCGATTACGCCGGCAGGCCGGTCACCTCACGCTCCGCCAGCGTCGTCGCGGCAGCGTCGCGGAGCTTGCACGCGCAGGTCCGCGCTGCGACGGGCGGCGAGCGCGGCGCCCCTGCCGGCCCACCGGGGGAACTCCTGTGAACCTGCCGGCGAAAACCACGACGGACCTCACCCGTACCCGCATCGCCGTCCTCGCCCTCTTCTTCACCAACGGGGCACTGTTCGCCAACTGGGCACCCCGTATCCCCTCGGTCCAGGACGGCCTGGCGATCAACGCCACGATGCTGGGCGTGGCCCTGACCGGCCTGGGAGTGGGCGGCCTCCTCTTCACCCTGACCGCCGGGACCCTCGTCGACCGGATCGGAAGCCGACGCGTACTCCTGGCCTCCACCGCCGCCCTGTGCGCCGGACTCGTACTGCCCGCCCTGGCGCCCACGTGGTGGGCCCTGTGCCTCGCGCTGGTCGTCCTGGGAGCCGCCGACGCCGCGATGGACGTCTCGATGAACGCCCAGGGCGTCCTGGTGGAGCAGCGGTCCGGGCGGCCACTGCTCAACGGCTTCCACGCCTCATGGAGCGTCGGGGCGGTGGCAGGCGGACTGGTGGGTACGGCGGTCGCGGCCCTGCGCGTGCCCCCGGCCGTGCACTTCCTCGCGACCGGTGCGGTCCTGGGAGCGGCGGCGTTCGTCGTACGACAGCGGCTGATCGACGACGAGGAGAGGGCGGGCGCTGTCGCGGCGGGAACGAAGCGCCGAGGTGGGACCCGACGGCCCGCGCCCGCACTCCTGTTACTGGGCCTGATCGTCGTGTTCGCCGCCCAGATCGAAGACGTACCGCAGTCCTGGAGCGCCGTGTACCTCTCCGGCCTCGGGGCAGGCCCCGGAACGGCCGGCCTGGCCTTCGTGGCCTTCTCGGTCTTCATGACCGCAGGCCGCCTCGCCGGTGACCGGCTGATCGAACGCCTCGGCCCGTCAGCGGTGGTGACGGGCGGAGGACTGCTCGTCGCGCTCGCCTTCGGGGTCGGTCTCCTCGTGGCCTCGCCGCTCGCGACGATCATCGGATTCGCTCTGGCGGGCCTCGGCGCGAGCCCGATGTTCCCGGTGGCCTTCAGCATGGTCGGCCGGCTGCCCGGAGTCCTCCCCGGCGCCGGGATCGCCACGGTGTCCCTCGTATCACGCCTCGGTTTCCTGGCGGCGCCGTTACTGGTGGGAGGCCTGGTGGGGGTCACCACTTTCCAGGTGGCCTGTCCGTCGTCGTGGTGGCGGGGCTGGGCGCCGCCGCCCTCGCTCCTCGCCTGAGCCGCTCCGGCCGGACAGGTGACGCCTCGGAACCAGCCGATTGAATAACGGGAATTCCCGTACAAATCCAATCGCCAACCATCGCCGAATACTCACGTTGATGCCCGGACTCGCCCCACTGCCGCACCGAGAACGGCAGGGGAAGAGAGAAGAGACAGCGAAATGGGAAATCACAAATTGAGGGCCGGTGCGATGGTTCTGGCTCTTACCGCCAGTCCGCCCCCGCTCGTGTGATCAAAACTCGGCTGTCGTCAGGCTTCCCGGTCGTGGCCCTGGGACTCGCCTCCGGACGCGTCCACTCGGAGGTGTTCGGAGAGCCACGTGTGGACGGCGAGGGCGGTCGTGCGGGAATGATCCTCCAGAACGGTGAAGTGGTCACCGGGCACGGTGATCTCGGAGTGCGGCAGGCTCCATGGCTCGGCCGCCTCGATGCCGGGCAGGCGGTCTCCGGCCCGGACGAAGAGGGTGGGGGCCGTCAGTTCCGTCGGCTTCCAGCCGGCGTAGAGCTCCAGGTAGCCGGCCATCGCAGTGAGCCGGCCGGTCTCGGCCGAGGCGAACTGCGCGGAGTTCTCCAGCATGCCCGCGGTCATCGCCGAGAGCGCGGGCCTGTGGCCGCCGTTGCCGCCGAGGCCGCTTTCCTCGCCCGGGTAGGTGTCGATCAGGACGACGGCGGACGGAGTCAGGCCCGTGCTCTCAAGCTCCTCGGCGACCGCGTGTGCCACCCATCCGCCGGCCGAACGCCCCAGCAGGACGAACGGCTCGTCGCCCGCAGACGCGCGCACGGAGGCGGCCTGCGCCGCCACGAAGGCGCCCAGTGTGGCGGGCAGCAGTTCCTGCGGCAGGAACCCCGGGTTCGGCAGTACCGAAACCGGACGCCGGCCCTGGAGGGCCGGCCCGAAACGGGCGTACTCGTGCGGCCCCGACAGCGCGCTGAGGGCGGGGAAGCAGATCAGGCGGGGCCCGGAACCCCCTGTCGCGAGAGTGACGGCCGAAGGGGATGAGCCGAGGGCCTCGGCGCCCTCGAACACCTCACGGAAACGTGCTGCGATCGTCAGGAGGACCATCCCGTCCCACGCCTTGCCACGGGCGCACGCCGTACGGAAGAGCGCGGACAAGGAGTCGGCGTCCGTGCCCTTCGTGGCCGGAGCCCTTTCCGTGGCACCGTCCTGCCACCGGGGCAAGGCCCCGCCCCGGGCGCCACCGGCCGCATGGGGGCCGATGGTACCGGGAACGGCCAAGGGTCCGGGGGCTTCAGGGGCCTCCTGGGACCAGCGTTCCTCCAGGTGGGCGGCGACCCCACGCGGCGTCGGGCAGTCGAACAGGAGCGTGGCCGGCAAGGCGAGTCCCGTCAGCGCTGCGAGCCGGTTGCGCAACTCGACTGCGGCCAGTGAGTCGAGGCCCAGCTCCGCCAGCGCGCGGTCCGCCTCGACCGCGGACTCTCCCGCGCCGTGACCGAGTGCCAGGGCGGCTTCCGCTCGGACCTGCGAGAGGAGCAGAGCACCGCGTTCGCCCGGGGGCGTGGCGGCCAGCCGTCGGCGCAGGGAGTCCTCGCCGTCGGTGCCGGGCCCGGTGAGCGATGCGGAGGCCCTCCGTACGGGCCCTTGGCCCGGTACCCGGGAGAGCGGCGCCCCAGGTGCCCCGGATGCCCCGGTCGCCGCCGGGTCGAGGCGAGCTGCGACCAGGACGGCGTCCTGTCCTTCGACGGCGGTGTCGAAGAGCGAGAGGCCCTCCTCGGTCCGCAGCGGGACGAAACCGGAACGGGCCATCCGGCGCAGGTCCGCGTCCCGGAGCGCGGCCGTCATCCCACCGCTCTGCTGCCACGGCCCCCAGGCGAGAGAAGTGCCGGGCAGCCCGAGCGCCCTACGGTGCTGTGCCAGCGCGTCCAGGAACGAGTTCGCCGCCGCGTAGTTGCCCTGGCCACCGGAGCCGAACACCCCGGCCACCGAGGAGAACAGGGCGAACACCGCCAGGTCGCTGCCCCGGGTCAGCTCGTGCAGGGCCAGGGCCGCGTCCACCTTCGGTCGCAGTACGCGGTCCAGCCGTTCCTGTGTGAGTGCCGGGATCACACCGTCGTCCAGGACCCCCGCGGTGTGCACCACACCGGTCAGCGGGTGTGCCTCCGGCACGCTCGCGAGCAGAGCGGCGAGCGCCGTGCGGTCGGCGACGTCGCAGGCCGTCACCGTGACCTCCGCGCCCAGTCCGGTGAGTTCCGCGCACAGTTCGGCGACGCCGGGCGCATCGGCTCCGCGCCGTCCCGCGAGCAGCAGGTGGCGCACCCCGTGCGCGACCACGAGGTGACGGGCGAACTCCATGCCCAGCGAACCGGAGCCCCCGGTGACCAGGACGGTGCCGTCCGGGCGCAGCCGACGCGGCGCCCCGTCGGCCGCCACCGTTGCCGTGTGGGATGCGCGGACCAGTCTCGGTACGTACGCGACACCGTGGCGTACGGCCGTCTGCGGCTCGGGGCTCGTCAGGGCCCGCGCCAAGGCCCCTGCGGACGCGGGACGGTCGTCGACGTCGATCAGCGAGAAGCGGCCCGGGTTCTCGGTCTGCGCCGAGCGGAGCAGCCCCCACACAGGTGCGTGGACGAGAGCGGCATCGTCGTTGCGGATGCTTTTGTCCGGCTCCGCTCCGGTGGTCACGGCGCCCGATGTGAGGACGACGAGACGTGAGCCGGCGAGCCGTTCCTCGGCGAGCCAGTCCTGTGCGAGCCGCAGCGCCCAGCCGGTCGCACGGTGTGCGGCCGACGCGCGGTCCGTTCCGTCCGCCCCGGTGAGCGGAGGGCAGGCGACCACGACGGCCGGTGCGTCGGCGGCCGCCGAGGCCGGATCCGTGTAGACCGTCGGCCGGATGCCCGACCGCAGGAGCGTGTCGCTCAGCCACGGGCCGGGCTCGCCCAGGAGCCCGTACAGAGGTGGTTTCCCCGACATCAGGGCGGGGGAATCCGGCAGACGCGTCCAGTCCGGGCGGAACAGACAGTCGCTGTGCGCGCGTACGCCGTTCAACTGCTCGCGGGAGAGCGGCCGCAGGACGAGCGAACGCACCGTGGCCACGGGGGCTCCGGTCCCGTCGGTCAGCTCCAGCCGGGCCCTGTTCCCCTCCGTCCGGGACACCCGCACCCGCAGGGTGCGGGCCACCGGTCGCGTACAGCCGTACACCGCTCCAGGCGAACGGGAGCGACAACAGCGCCCCGGTTCCGCTGCCGTCGTCGCCGTCCGGGGCGGTCTGATCCAGCGTCAGGGTGTGCAGCGCCGAGTCCAGCAGGGCCGGATGCAGGGTGAACAGGCGGGCGTTTCCGTGTTCCCCCTCCGGGAGTTCGACCTCGGCGAGGAGGTCGTCGCCCAGGCGCCAGGCCGCCCGCAGGCCCTGGAAGGCCGGTCCGTAACGGAGCCCGCCGTGCGCGAGCCCCTCGTAGAGGCCGGTACCCGCCTCGGTGCCGAGCGGTAGCGGGACGGCGCCCGCCGGTGGCCACGGGGACGGCGCGTCCGCGGAAGTCCGCGGCTGCGGAGGGCTGGAGTCCGCAGGGGCCAGGACTCCGGAGGCATGGCGGTTCCAGGGGCCGTCGTCGTATCCGGGAGCGTGCGTCCGTGCGTGGAACACCACTGCCCGGCGCCCGTCCGTGTCCGCTCGCGCCACCTTGACCTGGAGTTCGACCGCCTCGTCGGGGGACAGCGGAAGCGGTGCCGTCAGCGTCAGTTCCTCCAGTACGGAGGCACCCGCCCGGACCCCGGCGTGGATCGCCATGTCGACGAAGGCCGTCGCCGGCAGGAGCACCGTGTCCAGCACCGCGTGGTCGGCGAGCCAGGGCTGGTCACGCAGGGACAGCCGGCCGCTCAGCAGCAGGCCGTCGTCGTCCGCCGTCGGCGTCGCCGCTCGCAGGAACGGGTGGGACGCGGCGTCGGGCTCCGCCGCGGATGCGGGCAGGTCCGCCTCCAGCCAGTACCGCTCACGTTGGAACGCGTAGGTGGGCAGCGCCGTACGGCGTGCGCCACGCCCGGCGAAGACCGCGTGCCAGTCCACGTCCACACCGTGGGCGTGGAGCGCGGCCACCGTGGCGAGCAGCGCCCCGGCCTCCGGCCGTGGGCCGCGCAGCGTCGGGACGGCCAGAGGCTCGGAGCCGTCCGCACGGCCACCGGACGTGGTCGTCGCCGTGTCAGCCGTGGCCGCCGGGCGGCCGGAGAAGCCGTCACGTGCCAGGCCCGTGAGCACACTGTCCGGGCCCAGTTCCACGAAGTGCGTGGCCCCCTGCTCCCTCAGGTACCGCACCGAGTCGGCGAAACGGACCGGCCGTCGTACATGGTCCACCCAGTACCGGGGCGAGCAGATCTCCTCGGTGGTGGCGGGCCGGTCCGCCACCGCGGTGACGAGGGGGAGCTCCGGCGGGGAGTAGGTGATCCCCCGCGCGACCAGGCCGAAGGCGTCGAGCATGGGTTCCATGTGCGCCGAGTGGAACGCATGGCTCACCCGCAGACGGGTGGTCTCGCGTCCCTGTTCGCGCCAGTGCGCGATGACCTCCAGCACCGCGGGTTCGTCCCCGGAGACGACCACGGAGCGACCGTTCACGGCTGCGATGTCCACCCCCCGCACCCTGTCCGCTCCGCCTGCCAGATACGCGGTGACCTCGCTCTCGTCGGCCTGTACCGAGGCCATCGCCCCGCCGGCGGGCAGCGCGTCCATCAGTCGGCCCCGTGCCGCGACCAGGGTGCAGGCGTCCGTGAGGGACAGCACGCCGGCGACGTGCGCCGCCGCCAGTTCACCGACCGAGTGCCCGGCCACCATGTCGGGGCGTACGCCCCAGGACTCCAGCAGCCGGAACAGCGAGACCTCCAGAGCGAAGAGTGCGGGCTGCGCGAAGCGCGTCGTGTGCAGGATCCCGCCCGCTCGCGAACCCTCGGCGCCCTCGGCGCTCCTCATGCCGTCTTCGGCACCCTCGGCGTTCTCGGTGGCAAACACCACGTCCCGCAGTGGCTTCGGCAGAAGCGGGTCCAGCAGCGCGCAGATCTCGTCGAAGGAACGGGCGTAGACGGGATGGGTCTCGTACAGCTCCCGGCCCATCCCGGCCCGCTGACTGCCCTGCCCGGTGAACATGAAGACGACCGGGCCCGCCGGGCGGGGACCGCTCGTGCTCAGGCCCGGCCGGTAGCGGCCTTCCGCCACCGCGTCGAGCGAGGCGAGCAGTTCGTCACGGCCCCCGGCCACCACCACCGTGCGATGCTCGAAATGGGCGCGGGTCGTGGCCAGGGAGAAACCGAGGTCCAGCAGGTCCGTTCCGGGGCGTTCGCTCACGTGGGCATGCAGTTGCCGAGCCTGTGCCCGCAGCCCCGAGGTGCTCCTCGCCGACGCCGGGAACGGCACGGCCGCCACCGGGGCCACGGCCACCTGGGCGACCGGGGATCCGCTTTCCGGGCGGCCCGGGGCACCCGGCTCCTCCACGGGCGCCTGCTCGATCACCACATGCGCGTTGGTCCCGCTGATCCCGAAGGACGACACACCCGCCCGCCGGGGCCGCCCGGTCCGGGGCCAGGGCACCGGGCGGGTCAGCAGCGACACCGCACCCGACGACCAGTCCACGCCGGGGTTCGGCTCCTCGGCGTGGAGCGTACGCGGCAGTACGCCGTGCGCCATCGCCTGGACCATTTTCATCACGGCGGCCATACCCGCCGCCGCCTGCGTATGCCCGATGTTCGACTTGACCGAGCCCAGCCACAGTGGGTGTTCCCGTGCACCGGCCTGCCCGTAGGCCTCCAGGAACGCTTCCGCCTCGATGACGTCACGAGCCGGGTGCCCGTGCCGTGTGCCTCCACCGCGTCGATCTCCGCGGGCCCCCACCGGCGTCGGCCAGAGCCTGGTGGATCACGCGTTGCTGCGCCGGTCCGTGCGGCGCGGTCAGGCCGTTGCTCGCGCCGTCCTGGTTCACTGCGGAACCGCGCACCACGGCCAGGACCGGGTAGCCGGCCCGCCGGGCCTCCGACAGCCGTGTCACCAGCAGCATTCCCGCGCCCTCGGCCCACCCGGTGCCGTCCGCCGCCGCCCCGAACGCCTTGCAGCGGCCGTCGGGGGCCAGCGCGCGCTGCCTGCTGAACTCGACGAAGGAGTGAGGTGCCGACATCACTGTGGCGCCTCCGGCGAGCGCCAGTGAGCACTCGCCCCTGCGCAGGGCCTGAGCTGCCAGGTGCAGGGCCACCAGCGACGACGAGCACGCCGTGTCCACGGTGACCGCCGGCCCCTCCAGGCCCAGGGTGTAGGCGATACGGCCGGAGGCGACGCTGCCCGCGTTACCGATGCCGAGGTAGCCCTCCACACGTTCCGGTGTGCGGGCCAGACGGCTGGCGTAGTCGCTGTACATGAGTCCGGCGTACACACCGGTGGGCGTGGAGCGCACCGTACCGGGATCGATCCCCGCGTGTTCGAAAGCTTCCCAGGCGACTTCGAGCAGCAACCGGTGCTGCGGGTCCATGGCCAGGGCTTCGCGGGGCGAGATCCCGAAGAAGGCCGGGTCGAAGCGGTCGGCACCGGACAGGAAGCCTCCCTCACGCACGTAGGTACGGCCTGCCCGTCCGGGATCCGGGTCGTACAGCCCGTCCACGTCCCACCCCCGGTCGGTGGGGAAGGGGGTGATGGCGTCGATACCGTCGTCGACCAGCCGCCACAGGTCCTCGGGGGTCTCCACGCCGCCGGGGAAGCGGCACGCCATTCCCACGATGACCACGGGGTCCTCGTCCGTACCGGTCCCTTCCGGACGGCTGGGCGTGGCAGTCGCCGTCCCGCCGGTGAGCCGCGCCCGAAGATGTGCGGCGAGCTCGTCGTGGTGGGGAAGTCGAAGGGCGCGGCCTCCGACAGCGGGAGACCGGTCGCCGCCGACAGGCGGTTGCACAGCACCGTCGACGTCAACGAGTCCAGCCCCAGGTCACGGAACGCGGTGCCCTGCTCCACCTCGTCCACGGCGCAGCCGAGCACGGCGGCGACCTCGGCCCGCACCAGAGCCGTCAGGTCCACCGTCTCCGCCTCCGTCGGCGAGAGGGCCCCGGTCGTCGGCAGAGGGCGCGCGGGCAGGCCGGCGAGCGCGTACCGCCTGACCTTGCCCGAAGCGGTACGCGGGATCGCGTCCACCTCGTAGAGGGCGGCGGGCACCTTGAAGGGTGAGAGGTGTTTCCGGCAGGCGGCGAGAATTTCCCTCCTGTCGAGGACACCGGCGTTCGCCGGGACCAGGTAGGCGACCGGGACCTCACCGAGTACGTCGTCCGGGAAGCCGGCCACGGCGGCGTCCCTGATTCCCGGCAGCGCCAGCAGCACCGCCTCCACCTCGGAGGGATGGACGTTCGCCCCGGCCCGGATGATCAGCTCGCTGACCCGGCCCGTGAGGGTGAGTTCACCGTCGGTACCGATCCGGGCCAGGTCACCGGTGCGGTACCACCCGTCGCGCAGGACCTCGGCGGTGTCGTCGGGCCGCTGGTGGTACCCGGCCATGACACCGGGCCCGGAGACCCACAGCGCGCCCTCGTCCGAGGCTTCGGCGCCGCTGCCGTCACCGATACGCGCCCGCATGCCCGGCAGCACACGGCCGCAGGAGCCGGCCACCCGGGCAGCACCCGGTGCCGTCATGGTGACGGGCCCCGCCTCGGTGCTTCCGTAATGATCGAGGAACGGAACCCGGCAGGCTTCCTCGAAGGCCCGCTGGAAAGCGGGAGACACGGCTGCGCCTCCGCTGACGCAGCCACGCAGCGCGGGTGCCCCCAGCCCGTCGGCCCCCACGGCGTCGAGGAGCTTGCCGTACGTCGCCGGTACACCGGCCAGCAGCGTGAAGGGCTCGTCGGTCCGGCGTAGTTCACCCAGCACGTCCGCCACGGAGAACCGCGGCAGGAGCATGGCGGACGCTCCGGTCACGGTCACCCCGAGGACGCACAGGAGCTGCCCCATGGCATGGTGGAGTGGGAGGGGCCAGAGCAGGCGGTCGTCCGCCGACAGGCCGAGGACGGTGACGAAACCGGACTCCACCGACGACAGCCGGTTGCGCTGGGTGGACAGCACCCCCTTGGGCAGGCCGGTCGACCCGGAGGTGTAGAGGAGCCAGGCCACCTCGTCGAGCCCGAGATCGTCCGGAGCCGGCACGGGCGGCTCGGTGGCGGCCAGGGTCGCGTAACGGAACATGCCCGCTTCGTCGGCCGGGTCGCCGCTCGCCTCCGCCGGGGATCCGCCTCGCGTCCCGGCATCCCGATCCTCAACGAGCACCACGCTCAGCCGGGGGCGCTCCGGCAGCAACGGCAGCAACTGGCCCAAGGAGGACCGGTCGGTGAAGACGACCCGGGCCTCGCTGTCGTCCAGCAGGTGTGCCAACTCGGCGGTGGTGCTCCGCGGGTCCATCAGCACACCGACCGCACCCGCCCTGACCACGGCGAGGACGCTCTCGACGGCCTCCACCCGACTGCCCAGGAGGATCGCCGCTCGCTCCCCGTGCCGCAGAGCGAGGCTGACGAGGTGCCCCGCCAGCCGGCCTGTTCGCAGTTCCAGCTCCCCGTAGGTGACACGGGAACGGCCGTCCTGGAAGGCGGTCTTGGTACCGAGACGCCGGGCATGCTCCCGGAGCAGGTCCGGCAGAGGACGGAGGGCGGCCATGTGCGTTGTCACCAGGACGAACACTTCCTATGGGGGCGGGAGTTGCCGGTAATCACGATAGACGACCGGCCTGCCGGGCCGGGGAGCGGCGACCGGCGAAACCTGCAACGGACCGGCCTGCGCGGCGGGTTGTCGAGCCCTGCATGCCGGACTCGCCTGCGAGGGCGCTCCCCTCGGATCGCTCCCGCCAGAGGTGACGGCTGGAGCGGGGCAGGCGGCGAACCGCCGGACGACTCAAGGAAGCGTCCCCCGCTCGGACGTCAGGCTCAGCTGCCCTGGCCCGCCTGCGGTGCGGCGACACCCGTGCCCAGCTCGCCGTCGGGTTCGGCGTCGGGATCGCGACGAGCACGAGGAGTTCCGCCCAGCCGCTGCCGTGGTCGGCGAAGCCGGTGCCCGGGTGGGAGGCAACCAGCAGTCGCACAGCGGCTACCGCTCCTCCAGGCCCGACGGCCACGCGGCCGCGTAGCCACCGGTTCCGGGCGCGCACCGGGCAGGCCGTTCCTGGAGACGGCCTGCCCGGGACGGTGCGTGCCCAAGACCGGCAGAGCTCCGCTGGATGTCCATGTCAGGCCGTGACACACGGCCGTTCACAAGGCGTCGCCGAAGACCTCCGCCAATCCGCCAGCGGACTCGGAGGTCAGGCGGTAGAACCCCTGGAGGCTGATCGAGCGTTCGAGACGGCCATCCACCCTGTACTTCAGGCCGCGGGTCTGGCCTCGGCGGTTACGCCAGGCAAGCCTTGCCAGAAGATCGCCGGGGATCGGCATGTCGAAGCGTACGGGTGTCGCTTCCACGTGCACCGCCGTGGCGCCGCAGCCGTCGGCACCGAGCATCGACCAGTCGCTGTGCCCGGGAAACGCCGGGCCCTGCCATGTCGCGGGGCCGGCGCCGCAGCAGTCGCGCCGCCCCATGTCGATCACCCGCATCCAGCTCACCACGTACACGACGCACCGGTTGACATGCAGCGCGTACGCCTCGTCCCAGGCGCGGGCACCCGGCCAGGCGGCAGGGAGGAATGGACGCCGCTGAAGGCGACCGGGCGGCCGCCCCCCCACACGACCCACCTTACGCAGGGCACGGCACGTGCCATGGGTCCACAAGACGGTGAAGGCATCAGACATGCCGTGATCCTGTGAACGAGGACTGACA